>CAYXGK010000049.1:0-6919 GCA_964464565.1 uncultured Muribaculaceae bacterium
TGTTCCGTATTCAAAAGCAATGTAATGAGAACATGCTATTGCCTTGGCAATAAAAATAATGTTTTATGTTCGTTTATGATATAATATTAGTATCAGTGATTAAATACTATAAGTATTATAATTGTTTAGTACTAAACTACTATTGGAGGAAATTATGTCATTTGGAGCCTTATGTGGTTTGATAGTCTCATTTGCTAAAAACAATCAATCTGTGTAGCTAAATTTGTTAATTCTTATTCCTTTGAGCAGGATAATGACACAATTATGAATAATTTATTTTTAATTTACTAAGAAATTCCTCTCTAGAAACCACAATTCAAAATAACAATCACTTCTCAGCTACATTATTACAGAAAACTATAAGCATTATAGAACATCTGAAGACTCGTAATGGATGTACAGAGTTTTTATTCATTTCTCTCTGAGCTACAAATATCAAAAGAAATATAGTTTTAGATAACATTATTACAATATTATCAGCTGAAAAATTGAATATTCACTTGATGATCTTCCATTCTAAAATTATTTGTTTACAGAAAGGATGGCTCAAATGAACCAAAATAATAAAAAAATTTATCATTACACTAATATTGATTCATTAGAAAAAATAATAGAAAATAAATCAATGAAATTTAATAGATTAGACAATATGGATGATCCGTTAGAATACATAAGCTATGATATTGATTTTTGCAAAGGGATATACATTAGTTCTTGGACCGACAATGCGAAAGAAGATATTGGCATGTGGAGTATGTACACTAATCCAAACTCTGCGGTTAGAATAGAACTGACAGATAACCCATTTTATACAATAACTGAAAATCTTGACAATTTTTTCTTAGAAGCTGATAAAGTTACTCATAAACAAGGTCCAACTGTTAGAGGCTTAACATTTAGGGAGCTCGCTAATAAAGGATTATCACTTAATCCTCCTTTTGTTCCTAATTTAATAGAAGTCGAATATGTTTCGATTAAAGTTATAAAAATGTTGTTAGACTCTGTTTGTGTTACAAAAATCAATACTGAATTATTACCCAATGGACAATCCAAAAGAAGTCTAAATCAAAGTTTTAAACTAAACGTCTTTGGCGAGTTTAAATTAAAAGAATGGAGTTTTCAAAAAGAGTGGAGATATAAAATTACACTTTTACCATGTACAAACGATGAAATGCTTTCATTACTAAAAGTTATAAATGAAAAACAACAATTATTATTATTTGATTGGCTTAAAGATAAATATAATACCTGTATTAACTTTCCTGACAGTATTTTTATTGATATTAAAAATTCTGCATTTGATAATATGATAGTAACAATTGGACCAAATGTATCAGAAGAAAACAAAAAAAGAATCCAAGAAATTGTTGAAAAATCCGGATTCAAAATTAAAGTCAAAAATAGTGATTTAAGAATTAGATTTAAGCATAATTAATAATTTTACTCAATCTATACTCGAAAAATAGAAAAAATTCATGAAACCCTTTAAATAAAGGACTTATGAAGTTTATTTTTTACTCCCACTCTTCTTTTCCAAACGTACAATATATCCCAAACCATTCAAAATACTAGATTCTATTTTTTCTTGTATCAATAAATCCACCTAATTATAAGACGTTTTCAAATTGTTATTCCCGTCCCAGTCCCAGTACCGGAATAAAAACTCTATAATAATTTTACTTTTGTAGTTTTTTTATATCTGATTGGTTTAATTTTTCTAAAGATATGAGTTGGGTCTTTGCAAGATTTCTAAGCTCTATCATTCTTTCTTTTTGTTCCATTCCTTTGCTAATAAGAACGGCATTGTAGCTTTCCATATTTGCAAGCACCAATAACTCATTTAAACTTGCATAGTCTCTCATATTTCCTTTTAGGTCAGGATTTTCTTCACGCCACTGTTTAGCTCTTTTATCAAAGAGTGCCACATTAAGCATATCTGCTTCACTTGCATATTTGAATGATAACTGCTCATCTGTAAGGTCTTTTAATAAATACTCTTTAATGGCGTCTGTATGAATTTTATAATTGATTTTAGATATTTCTCTATGCAGGTTCCAAGTTAATGATAATTTTGAATTTTCATCTTCTTTTAGTCTTTTGTAATCTTGAATAATATATAGCTTAAATTCCGGAGAAAGCCAAGACGCAAATTCCATAGCTATATCATAATGAGCATAAGTTCCACCATATCTACCAGCTTTTGAGACTATTCCAATAGCTCCAGTAGATTCTATCCATTTGCTTGGCGTCATCGTAAATCTATTTAAACCTGCTTCATTTCTAAACGTGTCGAATTGCACACGGTTAAAATTTGGATTATTAAGTGCTTCCCATAAGCCTATAAATTCGAGAGTATTTCTATTTCTCATCCAGTTTTGGATAACAAATCTTGGATCATCTGTGTTTTTATACTTTGCTATATCCGTTAAGCTTATATAATCATTTTTAAAATCTTCAGTATAAACTTGAATTGAAAATCCCTTAGCAGAAATTTGCTCTTTATTTATTTTTGACAATTTACTCCCTCCTTATACTAGTGTACTCTTTACAGTAGTCATTATATTATCATTTCTCTAGGCAGCACACCAACTATTGATTTTTCGAGTTATAAACTTTGTAAGAAGCTTTAATACTTTATATTTACATAACTATTTGTCTCCATCTATATTATGACACGAAACCCTCAAAAAAATCCTATAGTATTATTAATGATTGCAGACACTATCTTTTCGATCTATTCAGGCGGATTGTTAATCGCATTAACCGAAAAATTTATACTTTGGAAATTTATTTAGATGCTTTTTACCATTGTTATATTATTGTATCGTGTTCCATCCTTCAAAATAAATGCATCCGGTATTTCCCCCACTTTGACGAATCCTATTTTCTCATAAAGAATCTGACCTCTTTTATTACCTGAGAAATAGTCCAGTTCAATTTGGGTAAGTCCCAGTTCCTTAGCATAGTCTTCAAGACAAAGAAGCATCTTCTTTCCTATTCCTAAGTTCCAAAATTCTTTCAAAACTGTAACAGCTACATTTCCTCGATGACGCATTTTCAATTTTTTTGATCTTGAAATCTGAGCACTTGCAATCAATCTTCCATCAAACTCAGCTATAATCATAAGAATATCTTCAGATTCATTAAAACTTTTTATCATCTTCTCTTCCTGTTCAACAGTCAAAGTTATTTCTTCTGGATAAGAGTATAAAAAGTTAGACTCTCCCATAACGGTTTTCAAATATTCAATAGTTTCTGCAGCATCTTTTACTTGAATTTCTCTAATTTCGCAAATCCTACCATCTTTCATTTCAAAACTTACTGGTATGTATTTCATATTTATCCCTCCCTTATTTTTTATTGTAATATCTTCTTCTTTCTAAATCATTTTACAAATTTGCTGTAAAAATCATTCAATCCTTATTTTTATTTTTTTGTTTCTAATAATATAACTAATCTATCATTTTCAAATCTTATGTCTAAGTATTGATGATTTGTATCTGTGTCTCCTTTTTGGTAATCTTCTATATTTCTTCCAACTGTTTTAAGTGTTTGAACATAACTAAAATCTCATGATTCAGAGTTACCAATCTGATACATATTACCTATTTTTTATTATTTCGTATCTATTCATTTATTACCTTACATAATCCATAATATCTTCAACTTTACACTCAAGAACACAACATATCTTTGCAATAGTTTCTAAATCAATTCTCTTAACCTTATTATTGCAATAAGAATTAAGTTGCGTCCTTTGAAGATTTGCGCGCTTTTCTAATTTATTTTTGCTTATATTTTTCTCTTCTAAAACTTGGTCTATTTTAAAAATAATTTTGCCAAAGTTTTTCATAAATTTCTCTCCCTTGTCATATTAAAAATCGGCATTTCATTTGAATATATTATATCATATTTTCAAAACATCTTACAGGTCTAAGATTTGTTTTAGATAAATTCTATTTAGTTTTTCTTAATAACAGGGAATGTATCTCCCATATTTCTTTTGCTAATTCTTCTATTTTTTCTCTCATATAATCTATATCTTTCTTATAAATGACTCCCGTTGTATGAGTTGCTTTTGCAATCTGGTTTATATTGTTTGTTGCATTTGAAAGTAGCCATTGGAGATCTCTAAATGGTTCTAGGTCTACAATATAAATTTCTTTTTCTAATACACATTTCCTAAGAAAGTGGGACATAGTTTTACAATGTGCTAGTCTCATTTCCTTCTCAAAGATTTCTTTTTCTTCATCTGTTAAATATATTTTTAGTTGATTTTTGAATTTATTTTATACTAGAAGTCGCTTTTAAGTGTACAACCTATCAACTAAAAAAGACCATCACACTTAAGTTATGATCTAAGTTTTCTCCTCATGTAAGCCACTTGGAACTATTATTCAATTTATTCTTTTTTACTTCCAGTACCATTTGAGTACCAGCAGCCATTTTTCATTCTCTACATAGCTTGTAATTAAGCCATTTTAGAAAATTTTGCGATTACTCCCACTCTTCCGATGATTCTTGTTTTCTACTCTTTTGGCTTCAAATATGTCCTTTTACTTCTCACTATTCCGTTGTTTCTATGTAGTTATTGCAATTTTATTACAAATTCATGTCAAAATCATCTCAAGTATAGTTTTCTCTACACGCGAACAACTTTTCTTTTGTGGTACACTAATCTACCAAATCACATTATCAATTAGATCCATATGCGCTTCTTTGAAGTTATGCGAAACTGTGATGATTGTTTTATTCATTTCTAAGAGATATTTTGCAATTATCTTGTGATTTTCTTCGTCTAAATTCGATGTCACTCCATCAAAAACAATAACATCTTTATCCTCATACAGTGCTCTCGCAATTTCTAATCGCTGCTTTTGTACTCCAGATAATTTGACTTGTTGTCCTCCAACAAATGTTTTATATGATTCAACATAATCATTCATGTATACTGAATACGGCGGAACATTTTATAGTTCAATTGTCTGTATAAATATCCTTAGCTTTATAATACGAAAGAGCTGCCATAACCAATGAGATACGCGCTCTTGCTTATAAAATAGAAATGCCTGATCGCTGTGATGCCCATTCTCGCAGATCACGGTGCACTTACTCGGTTGAACTCATACAAATGGTTTTTCAGTCTATTAACTCTTCATTTTTTTAATTTCTATTGCCACTATTGGAAATACAATAACAAATAAAAAATTCCACATAAAGTGAAAAAAATATGTTATAGCAATTGGATGAGTTTTACGAAAATCACAGATAAGAAACACCAAGGCCAAAGCAATACCTAGAGGAATTCTTGTCAATACGTCAAAAAAACTTCTTCCAACAAGATGAGCTAGCGAAAACAATAAAGAAGATATTATAATACTAAATAACATCACTGCATTTGCATTCGTGAAAAATATTTGCATTAATCTAATAACAGAAAACTGAAAAATTAGTGTCTCAAGTAAGGGCATAATTAGACATCCAGATATAAAGCTAATTACTAAAGACTTTTTCGTAATCTTTCTTTCTAAATTAACTTCATCTATTTCACTTTTTAAACTCTTTCTTGGAAAAAATGAAATAAATACTGAGAGCAAAGCGGTAATAAGAAATGCTACTCCGACTATATATATCAATGGATATTCAAAAAGAATATTACTTAATCTAAACATGTCTTCACCCTCCAATTTGAATTATTATTTCTCATCATAATACATAGTAATTAATGATTATCATAGCATTTTCTTAATACGAATTACCATGAGAAACTTTACAGAAAATTTGAACCATACAAGAGAAACTAATGAACTCATTTGTATGGTTCGTATTTGTACATTAACTCAATTAGTTGAAAATATCTTAACTGCTACATTTTTAATGGTGTTAATCTCATTGGACACATCCACACACCACCAACTCTCGGTCCAGACCAAACGCAACCCGATGAGTTAGTCACTTTGCTTACAGAGTAAGTCGCCTTATAAACCATGTATGCAATCGCAACACCCGCAGCAATCGCTAAAGCATAGGGCCAAACTGCCAGAAAAGCTGTAGCCGCTTTCGTAAATACTGCTTTACCTACTCCACTTGTTACTAGATATTCTATCCCTTTTTCAACAACATATCCGACTACCTTATCTGCTAAATATATAGCAATTCTGTCTAGCCACCCAAATGGTTGAATACTTGAGGCTAGTCCGAATGAATTAATCGAAAGATTTGCCTCATTATAATCGAGCAAACTGACTTCCCCATGACTTCCATCATTAATCAAAATTAAAAAATCTCCTGACGTGTCTGAATTATACTCTTATAACGTTACTACTCTTACATTCTTTTCTACACCATTAATAGTAACTGTTTCAGGAAATTCATCATCTATAGTTCCAGCAAATAATTCATAAGATGAGCTGTCGTTGTTAGTCTCAGCATTTACTGTCATCGTACTTGACGTTACTATTAAGCCGACTAATAAAATTATAAGAAAACTACTTAAGAACTTTAAAATACTATTCCTTTTATTTTTCATTGTCTTTACTCCTTCTATTTGGTCTGTACAGTCCACAGATTGATAAGTAATCAGCATTATATGCAATATTCAACAGCATATTAGTAAAATTATTCATTTGCTTGTACCTCCTTTGTATGTAATATATCATAGTGTACGATTCAATAAACTGTTCGTTTATTAGATTGTATAATTTTTGATTAAATTGCTCTTTTTGGTTCTTAATTCTCGTACTTCGGTTTATTGATCACTATTAATGTTAGTATGGAATGGCAACACTTATATAGACAAATTCATAATAGATTTTTTTATCTATCAAGATAGTGGCATATAAAGTATAGCTCATCCAGTATAACCAAGTAAGACCGTGGAGTGTCAAGCCTAAAGTAGACACATTTTATATAGTCTGAT
>CAYXGK010000050.1:0-6852 GCA_964464565.1 uncultured Muribaculaceae bacterium
GTGCTACGTCAATTAACGATTCATAACACTGTTTAATAAATATAGTAGCAAGAGCATGATATGTTTTCTTTTCATCTTGAATTACTAAAAATACTGCTGTTTTTTTTCTTCCAATGTCCATAATATCAAAATCACTATAAGATAACATTTCTGACAAATTTTCTGCCATTGCAAATATATTAACTTTTTGTCTAAATACAGATATTATTCCACCTTGTGTTTCGTTAGGAGCATTTACTGTTCCTGAAGCATTAATATAAGCAGAATTTTTTTCATCTTTTGTAGAAAAATATTCTTTCATATAAGTAGAAGCACCAAGTCTTTTTTCACCAATAGTTAACATTAATATTATTGAATTTAAATTTATTTGTTTAGTATTGGTTACATCTTGAAACAATCCTTGAGCTAGACCTGTAAAAAAATCTGAAGCAGTATTTTGCCAGAAAGGATCGTCAGTTTTTTCATCACTTAATATGTTAATTGCAAGGTCTCTTAAAAGTTCATTGCTCTTATCACTGTTTCCAGATTTATATAAATCATAAGGCAATGTAAGAGGATTCCAAGCATTACCTTTTTGAGGCTCTCTAAAATTAAGTACTACTATATTATAATTTTGAGATTTTAGATATTCATAATTTGTTCTATAAATTTCACCTTTAGGGTCAGTGATAATCATTGATTCACCATTTTTTGCAAGTATATTTACCACTGGTTGAACCATACATGATGTTTTACCAGATCCAGTTGCTCCTACTATTAATGTGTGTGATTCGCCATCATCTACCCATAATTCATCTTCTTTTACAATTAATGGAATTCCTCCTGCTTCAAACTTTTTATCAGATGGTGTAATTCTTTTAATACCTATTGCCTTCTTAATATCTTTTTCTTTTGCCCATGACTCATAACCATCATTCTTTTTGTCTATTTTTTTAAATCCAAATCCCTTTTCTCTATCATAAAAATGTGAAGTAACCGAAATGGCAACTATTAATAATCCCGAAAAAAAGAATACCAAAGTATATACTATAAATTCAGGCATAAATGCTTTTATTGGATTTAACCCATGAAAAGTACCAAAATTAGAAAACGAATGTAAGTTTAAAACAATTATAGCCACCACATATAAAAACATTATGGCTACAAGTATATATTTTATAATATCTTTTTCTGTTGCTTTAAACTTTAATTTCATAATTCTCCTTATAACATCGGTTTACTATTTTTATATATTTTGTATCCAAACGAAACGATTACACTTGAAATAATTAATCCTATTATAACCCAAATTATTGATTTTGTCTTTGCTTTTGTCTCATTTGATTTTATAATATTTTTTCCACCATTTTTAAATACTAGTTCAATATTTTTTTGTTCATCTATTGGTGAATGATACCAATAATAAACATTTTTTTGTTCATCATAATAAGATGCATTGTGTTTTAATACTTCGTAAGGAACAGAGATTCCTATATTAAAATATATTAAATCCCCATCACCTATATTAGTATTTTCTATTACAGAGGCAGTTAATGAACATAATTTTTCATTACACGATGTATTAAATTTTTCATATTTTCCATTTAAAAAGAATGGATCATTGAAATTTTTAAAAGGCGTTTCTTTTACAAGAGATATATCAACATTATTATTTTGTGTTTTGTCAATAAACTCATAATTATGTTCTTGTGCACTTGTTTTTATGTTTCTTAGTATTCCTTCATACTCTTCTTTAGTCATACTTGTTTCTTCATCAAATCTAATATCATCTTCAATATAACTTATATTTTCAGTGATTATTAAATTTTCATCTATATTGATATCGTAGTAAACAGTACATCCAGATAATAAAATTAATGATATAAGAATTATTAATACTTTTTTCATATTATCACCTATTTATAAGTTGCAAATGAACTATATTGCAACCAATCTTTCTTGTTTGTGGCAACTTTATCTACTCTTACACCATAAGTTGATGAATGTAATACATATATATTATCGCCCTTATCAGCAATCATATTTCCATTTGTATCTTCTAATCCTAAGAAAAACATAACGTGTCTAGATCCTCCAGCATAGTTCCAAGTTGGATCGGAAGTTTGCGAAGAATTACCAAACTTAGCGCTTGTTGAATTACAAATTACATCTCCAGGTTTCAATAATGGAACAATGCTTGTTGCAAAATCAACATATCCTTCTACATCTTCGAATTGAGTAGCTATTGTATACTCGGTTTGTCCGTTACAAACAGTACTCATTACCGGGAATGCATTATTATCAAATTCTTGAAATGCATGATTTAATGTCCAATTAACAAATCCATCGCAATCTAATCCAGCTAATCCAGCCGTAAAGGTACCTGAAGTACCTTTATAGCTTATAACGTTATTAGCTAAATCATCTTTATTTTTATAATATGGAGTCCCCGGATAATAATATGTATGTAATTCTTTCCATTTTGGATTAAAACCATCCTTTCCCCAAGAACGCGCCCAAGGTGAGCATCTTATTCCAGAATAACTATATTTATGTGCATCTTTTCCTATTTTACCCGTATTAGGATTAATAAAGTTACATTCAGGATTGCCTAAATCACAAGCACCACAATATCTTACTTTTCCCCATAGCGATAATCCATATGCAAGAACTCTTTTACCAGCAATGGTTGGGGCTGTACTTAGGTAAAAATCCGCAGCAACTCTATTTGCTGCTAAATTTCTTCTACAATTTCCTTGATCTTCCCATGTTATACAATCATCCCAATCAGGAATTGGAACAATTAAGCATTCGTTAATAAAATTTTCTATTGTAGAAGTTCCATCATTGCTAAAGTTTTCAAAATATCCCACTACTCTTTTTATATAAAAATAATCATTAACATATCTATTTAAAGTATTTTCTTCAGATATGTTAGAGAAAATAGATTTTATTACCCCGGTAATTGCAGCAAGATTTGATATTTTTATTTTATTGCCTGTTACTATATTACTTTGACTTTCACCAGAATTTAGTAATTCAGAGCTATTAACTCCCAATAAATTTGAAATACTTTCTAAAGTGTCTCCAGATTTTACTGTGTACATTGCTCCATCAAAAGAATCTATAGTCGAAAATATTTCTGATACGTAATCGTTTTGATTCATAATATGATTAAAGATTGTCTTCATATATTCAATGTAATTATTGTTAAAAATTTCAAACATTTCTTTAGGACTATTATAACCATATTGATTATATAAACTTGATGGAAATTGTGAAAAACCAATATTAATAAGCCCATATACATTTTCGTTGTATTGTCCAATTGAGTCTAATACAGCTTTTCTACCAATATAATTCCTAGATGGATCTTCAAAAGATGTTATTTTTCCATCTATTTCTATAGTCATATCATCAAAATTTATAACTTCTTTTGACTTACTTGGATCATATAAATTTCTAAATGCATTAACATCATAATTTACCATCAGTACTCTACTTTTGTCTTCTTCTATTAATGCCCTAATCAAATTAAAACTTTTTTCATATTCAAAAGCATATGTTGCCATCGCACCATTCAATGAACAACTGTCTACTGGTTTTTCATCCGGATTAACACAAACATAGTTATAATTTTCTGCCTTTGAAAATAAGTTTTCTGGATTTATGTATTGTTTTACTCCATTTTCTATAGAGTATACCCCAAAGTGTAAATGGGGTCCTGTTGATCTACCTGTTGATCCCATTTCACCAATAAAATCTCCTTGAGAAATCGTTTGACCTACTGATAAAGAGGATAATTCTTTTTGATGTTTATAAACAGTATAGTATTTTTTATCACCGATATCATGTTCTATTGTTACATAATTTCCGCCATAACTATCAGATGTATTTTCTGTTACTATCCCATCTGCTACTGCATATATATTTGTATCTTCTTTTGCAACTAAATCTATTCCATTATGTCTTTCAAGCTTTTTGTCCGAACTATCTGTAGGGTTAGGTCTTAAACCAAATTTTGAAGTAATATAATACTTTCCTTTAAACGGAGGAGCAAAATTTAACATTACCTCACTATTTAATGAACCAGGAAAATAACAAACCATTTGAATCTCAGGTTTACCATATAACATAACCCAAACTTCGTAATAATCAGATATTTCGGTTATTATTGGATCTACTGATTGGCTTTCTTCGTATCTTTCTGGAAATAAATGTTCAATTAGTGTACGTCCATCGGGCATTAAATCATGTTTTAATTTATATGCGAATCCATCTTCATCGTATGATTCTTTATATACATATATGTATTCATCATCATTATTTTTATCATGTGTAACGTTATCCTCGTTACATACTCGGTCAGCTCTAGATTCATTTATTTCTGAAACATGTTCATTCGAAACTAAAGTTAACACATATTTATATTTATCTGTTTCCATTAGTTTTTTATCACAACTATATTTGTATTCTTTAAACGCTATTAATCTATCTATAACATCATCTAAATATTTTACTCTTTGTCTCAACTTTTTATCGTCAATTATAGGAACGGTCATCTTATTTCCTTCATCGTCTATGGTAATTTCTATTTTATCATTAGGATCACCATCATAATACATGGCTGAGGCAACGAGTGGAATATTTAGAGGCCGACCGTATTTTGTCGCAAATTCTGGTGCTTTTTCTCTAATCATGTTGAATAATGTTTGTTCATTTCCTTCAAAATAACCAAATTCAAGTAAATTTTTTGCTCTTTGAAAAAAATCTGAAGCTGCATTAACAACGGTTGTTCCAGTATTAATAACTTGACCTACAAAAGCTGTTATTGGTTCTACCATTTTTTGTAATGCTGCTACAAGTAAAACAATTGAAAAAAGAGATACTGCAGCTATTATTGCATATTTTTTTAATTTATTTTTGCCAGAACCAACAGCTTTTTTTATTATCTTTTCTTCTTGACTATCTTCGTTTGAAGATTTTTCGTTATTAAATATTCCGCCTTCATTATTTGCTTCATCTTTATCACCTAAAAAAGAACCTCCTTGATCTTTTTTTGCAAAAGGATCATCGGATGTTTTATTTATCGAATCTTGAAAGTTCTTGTTTTTAGAACCTTTTCCTAAGTTCGAGCCAGAAGTATTATTGTTATTTTGGTTCTTGTTGTTCAAAAATACATCACCTACTTAATTAATAACCGCCACCACTACCAAATGAATCTAATTCTGCTTGAGTAACTTCTACTGATATTCTCATTCTTCTATTTCCACAAACAAATAAAGCCTCCCCTTGACTATACCTTTTTATGCTTTCTTTTTCATTATCATTTAAATCAATTAAAAGAGATAAATCTTCTACAGCTTGTTTTTTTAGTCCCATTACTATGTAATAAGACGCATTATCAAATATTGCTTTTCCTTGTACTATTACTGAATTTCCAGTAAAATCACTTGGTTGTTGAGTAATAATTATAGTACCAGTATTGTATTAACTGATTTGTCTAAACATAATCCCCATGCATATTTTAATACATTGAAAAATAATGCATTTCTTATATTTGTTTCAGCATTCATTAATTCTTTAATATTAAATACTATAAAATGTTTATTTCCAGTAATAGTTGTATGACCATCAAAATAGTATTTAAGTTCTCTGGTCAGAGGTCTAATTTTAATTTCTAACCTCTCCATTATATCTCTTTCGTGAGTTTTATCTATATATTGAGATAATCTTCCTTTTATTGTTGCATATACATCACTAAATATTGGGTACATTTCACTTGAAACAGTTGTAAAATCTGTATCAAAATCTATTCCAAAACGTTTATATGTGTCTTGCACTACCTCAATAAATAGCGTTAAAACATCTTCAGTTATACTAGGATCATAATACTTCATAAAAGCTTTTAAAAATTGTAATGATTTTGTTAATACTGTGTATCCTAAGCCTTCTTTTAATTCATCTTCATCAGCATCTAAAATGATTTCCAAAGGATTTACCATTCCAAATTCTCCGCCTTTACCTAAATCAACAAAGTTCCCTCCATATAATTTAGTCATTTCAGATATTTCACCTTCTGGATCTATCGCAACGATTTGATAATCGTTTCTAATATGGCCTCTTAACATCAACTTAGCAGTTGTACTTTTACCAGACCCGGATGTACCTAATATAATCAAGTTTGCATTATTTCTGTTGCTTTCTTTTTTTATTTGAAATAAGAATTGATTAAATAGGATAACACCTCCTGAAAAGTCAACACCAAGAAGAGTTGATAAACCCTCATCTTTTACACTATCAAATATAAACGGATACATAGCCGATATTGTTGGGCTCGCAATTGGAGTTCCAACTCTGTGTTCTATATCTTGCTTTGGAAATATTGGAAGCATAGATTTAAATACTTTTTCTTGATCAAATCTTAGCGATATTGCTTTCATGTCCATAGCTTCTAAATAATTTTTTGTATTAGCTTTTCTTAAATCTAATTCTTCTTTTGTGTCAGCCGAAATCATTAAGTGCATTTGAAAGTCAAATATTTTAGATTGTGATGAAGCTATTTGACTTGTAAAATATTCTAAAGACTCTAAGTCTTGTCTAAATCTTTCTTTTAATGTTTGATCTTTTTCTTCAACATATTTTTGTTTTAAATCAGCAATTTGCTTATTTAACATTTTAGATAAACTAGTAAAAGGAACAGGTATTTGTTTCATTACTATTTTTACTCCTGGCAAACTAGATAATGAAGATAAGAATCCTGTTTGAATTACTTTAGGATAAGCTATTACAGTTAAAATAGTGCAATACTTATCACTTATTACAAATTCACTAGCTTTAAATTCTAAATCTTTGGGTGCTATTTCATTTTTT
>CAYXGK010000051.1:0-6801 GCA_964464565.1 uncultured Muribaculaceae bacterium
ATATCCTGAAGGGGAATTTCCAGAGAGAAAAAAACAAGAAGTTGAATATTTTGATTTGAAAAGTTATGTGGAAGAAAAAAAACAAAACAAAATAATGGATCACCAAAATGGATTTAGACCACAGCCTAGACTTCAACCAGATGAGATAATAAAAAGCAATCCATTTATGGAAAGACCACTAATGCCTGTACCTGGATTAACTTCTCAACCAAAAGATGAATCTTATGATATAGATGAACTTATAAAGAAGATTGATTTAAAAATTGCTGAGTTAGAACGCGAAGAACAAGAAGAAATAAAACAAAAAGAAACCCCAACTGAAAGCGTCGAACTTATAGTTAAAGAAGAAAAACCAAGTGCAGTTATAGAGTATGAAAAACCAAAAGAAGAGATAATTGAAATAAACACTAACATAGACGAAATAATAGACAAAATAAAAGAGGAAGACAATTCTGATGATCAATTTTTTGATGATTTCTTCTCAGATGAAGAATAGTATTAGAATATACTATTCTTTTAATTTTATTTGATTTTATTCTGCTTTAATTATATAATACTAAATAGATGGTAGGAGATTAAAATGAAAAAAAATGCATTTACAATGATAGAAGTAATAGCAATAATTGCTCTCTTAGGTGTAATATTAGTAATTACACTACCCAAGTTATTTTCTAGTAATGAACAATCTAAAATTACAGAAAGAGACAAACTTATTGAAATGATTGTTAATGCTGGAAGTTTATATTTAATAAATAATCAAAAGCCAATTGGTAGTTCAGTTCCTTTAACTACTTTATGTGCTCAGGATTTTATAAAATGCCCAATAAATAACCCGGTTACAAAAACAAATTTTAACGGAACTGTAACTTCATCATTAGATGCAAACGGAATATTAAAATATACATATGTGGAGGCGTAATTGATGAAAAAAAATGCTTTTACTCTAATAGAAATATTAGCAGTATTAATAATAATATCAATTTTAGTTATTCTATCTATTCCCTCACTTTCAGATATGCTTGAAAAATCTAAAGAAAAATCAAAAAGAGAAGTAATAGAAATGGTTAAAACTGCTGCTGAAATGTATGCAATAGATTATAAAATAGGATTAGCAGAACCAATATATATATCAGATTTATGTAAGAATTATATAAAGTGCCCAATAAAAGATCCAATAACAGATCAACCAATTACTGGATATTTATATAGTAGAATTGATAAAAATAATAGTTATTCTAGAGTTTTTGAATTAAAAACAGGAACTCCAATCATATTAAATGATTCTATTTTGTCGACAGTAGGTGGAAAAGATATATCAATAAATAAATATTCTGGTAATGGACTTTATAAATGGGGAGATAAGTATATTTATAGAGGTGGATTAACTAGAAGCAATGTTGCCGGATTAACAACACCCAATGGTTATTTAACTGATACAATAAGTGGTACAGATGTTGCAAATTTTATTAAAGTACCATGGGAAAATTATGCAGTAGGAGAAACTTGTACTTTAACAACAAATAAATGTTATAGAATAGTAGGAATAAATGATGATGGTACTATTGTAATAATAAGAGATAGATCTTCATTTAACCAAATATTTGATAATACACACAACACTGCTGCAAGCATTAATTATTCTAGTCCAGGAACAAATTATGGATATAATACTTTATTGGAAAATATACCTACAAATGGTTATCCTGGTGAATATAGACAGTACAGTAATATGTATCATGCAGTATATGGTTCTTTAGGTTATGAACAAACAAATTTAGCAATTTATAAATCCATTTTAAAACCTATGGATGTTTGTATAAATAGAGTAAGTAGGTATGTTGGATTAAATGCAACAGATTATGGTACAACAACAATGGTAACTGATAGTTGTAATATAATTGGCAAAGTAGGTACAGGAAGTATTTATCCATTAAAAAACAAATTAGTAAGATCTGTATATACTGAAGAATATCTAAATGTATCTACAGAATCAACTTGTTATACAGATTATGGCCATTATCAATGCAGAAATAGAAATTATATGTTTAATAATGAAATAATATGGACTATGAATCCAAGTTTTGAAACCACTTGGTCAGTTAGAGCACTATTTTATGGTGGAGCAGGACATGCAAGTGCTTTAGAAAGTTATGGTTTTAAACCAGTAATGACACTAAGAAAGAATTTAGTTATCTCTGGTGGAAATGGAACAGCTGCATCACCATATGTAATAGCAGAATAGGGAATATATGCAAGAATTATTTGATCAAATTGTTAACTTTTTTATTGAAAACCTAGAAAAATTCGGACCATTATTTGGTATTTTTATAATAATACTAGAATCCATTTTTCCGATTTTACCGCTTGCAGTTTTTTTATCTTTTAATTATATTGCATTTGGCCCAGTATTAGGTTTTTTTATTAATTGGTTTGCAACATGTTTAGGTTGTATATTATCTTACTATGTTTTTAAAAAAGGATGGGGAGATAAGTGGGATAAAGATGCTAGAAAAGATGGAAAGGTAAAAGAAATATTAAAGTATATTAAAAAGTTAACATTTCCATCATTGGTACTTTTAATGGCATTACCGTTCACTCCGGCTTTTGCAGTAAATATTTCTTCTGGACTATCAAACATGAATCCTAAAAAGTTTATTTTGGCAGTATTAGTATCTAAACCATCTATAATATTTTTTTGGAGTTACGTTGGCAAAAATATTATAAAAAGTGATGGAGATATAATAAAATTGATACAAATGTTGTTACTTGTTGCTATAACATATTTAGTGTCTCTATTAATTCAAAAAAAGATAAAGGAGAAATAATATGGAATATATAATTATTGGCTTATTAGTACTTTTGGTAGTATTAGCAACTATGTCTTTATTTAAAAATATAAATGAAGGTTCGATTACCGAAAGACTAGGCAAATTTGAAACAAATATGACAAAGGAAATAGGGGATTTTAAAAACGATTTTAGTAGAACACTATTTCAAGATTTTGAAAGATTAAATAACAAAATTGAAGAAAGACTAAATTTAATTAATAATAAAGTTCAAGAAAGATTGGATGTTAATTTTGATAAGACAAATAAAACTTTTAATAATGTGTTAGAAAGACTCACAAAAATTGATGAAGCTCAAAAAAAGATTGACTCATTATCAACGGATATTGTTTCTCTTCAAGGAATATTGACTGATAAAAAGAGTAGAGGAACATTTGGGGAGGTAACTTTAAAACATATATTGTATTCGATATTTGGGGAGAACAATAAAATATATGAATTACAGCATAAATTTGAAAACGAAACAATGGTTGATGCTGTAATATATGCACCAGATCCACTTGGTACAATTGCAATAGATTCAAAATTTCCGCTTGAAAATTATCAAAATATGGTCGATAAAAATATAAGTAAATTTGAAAGAGAATCATTTGAAAAAAAATTTAAAACAGATGTAAAAAAACACATAGATGATATATCAAATAAATACATTATTCCAAATGTAACATCTGATCAAGCGTTTATGTTTTTGCCAGCCGAAGCTCTTTTTGCAGAATTGAATGCTTATCATCAAGATATAATAGATTATGCATATAAAAAGCGTGTTTGGTTAACATCGCCCACTACTCTTATGTCTATGCTTACTGTAGTACAAACTGTTATACATAATATCGAAAGAGATAAGTATGCAATGGTAATACAAAAGGAATTAAATGCATTGTCAGTAGAATTTGAAAGATATAAAGAAAGATGGGATACTTTATCAAAAAGCATCGATAAGGTATCACGTGATGTAAAAGATGTCTATGTTACTTCTGAAAAAATTTCAAATAGATTTGAATCAATTAACAAAGTAGAAGTCGAAAAATTTATTGAAGAAAAAGAAGAAAAATAAAGTATCTATAATAATACTTTATTTTTTATATTACGAATATAGCCATTAATCCAACAACTATACAATAAATTACAAAATAAGTTAGTTTATTTTGTAATAATATATTTCTAAACCATTTAAAACTAAAATATGTAACAATAGTAGATGCTATCATACCTAAAAGGTATGGCAACCAAAGTTTTGAAAATATATTGCTTGATACAAAATCACTTACTCCAAGAATCATAGTAGCTAAACTAATTGGTATATAAAGCATAAAACTATATTTAAGAGCAACATCTTTTTTTAAATTTCTAAACATACCAGCAGTTAATGTAATACCACTCCTACTTATTCCTGGAATCAAAGAAAATGTTTGAAATAATCCAACATATAATGCATCTTTATATGTTATCTGGTTTTCGTTTTTTTTGCCCTTAATTTTACTTATTAAATATAGCAAGCCACCAGTTACCAATAAAGATATTCCGACTGCTTTTATATTGCTAAAGCTTTCTATAAAATCTTTAAGCAAATATCCCAGTATTCCAACAGGTATAGTAGCAACAACAACATACATAAAGTAGTTAAAGTTTTGTTTATATTTTTCATCTTTAGTTTTTATATAATTTAAGACTCCACTTAATAATTTGATTATATCTTCTTTATATATAAACATTATAGCTATTAAACTTCCAAAATTTACAATTATCTCAAAATTAAAATCGTTCAAAGCATCCATATAGAATAACTCTTTAAAAATAAGTAAATGCCCACTTGATGAAACTGGTATAGGTTCAGTAAATCCTTGTATTATTCCAAGTATAATATATAAAATTGTATTCATATTCACCTCATAATTATTATACACCATAATAACTTTTAAATATAAAAAAAATATGTTAATATGTTTTACATGGTGAATTATGAAAGTACTAATATTGTCATATAGTTTTGGAGAAGGCCACAATTCTGCTGCTAAAGCAATAGAAAAAGAATTAAAATCTAGGGGCATTTTTTGTCATACTATGCCTTTTGAAGTAGTTATGAATAAAAGAAATGAAATTATATTAAAAAGTATAGGCAATTTTCTTTTAATTGGAAAAGGAATATTAAATAATACTTTATATAATCTTTCATATAACATAGATGAGTTTAATATGAAATCTTCAGCCTATCATTTTAATAAGCAATTTAGTAAAAAACTATATAAATACATAGAAGAAAATAAATATGATTTGGTAATATGTACTCATCTTTTTGCATCGGAATGTATGACTGCAATTAATTCAAAAATAAAAAAAATTTCTTTTATTAATATTTCTACAGACTATGTATATATTCCGTTTTTAAAGGAAATAAAACCAGATTATTATGTAATACCTCATGAAGATTTAATTGAACAATTTTCAAATAGAGGAATAGAAAAAGAAAAGATACTTCCTTTTGGAATTCCAATTGACAAAAAATTTTCAAAAAAATATGATAAACAAACTATTAGAAAAATACTTAATCTTCCTTTAAGAAAAAGCATAATACTTTTTATGTCTGGAGGAACCGGATATGGAAATGTTTTGAAACAAATAGATGGATTTAATAAAAAAAATATTCTTATAGTTGCTTGCGGTAATAATTTGGATTTATATAACAAGGTATCAAATGTGAATCAAAGTAATATTATACCTTTAAAATTTGTTGAAAATATTGATGAATATATGAGTGCTTGTGATATACTTATTACTAAACCTGGTGGCCTTTCATCAACAGAGGGAGCAGTAAAAGAAATTCCTATGGTTCACGTAGATCCAATTCCAGGAGTAGAAAAATTTAATTTATCTTTTTTTAACAATAAAGGAATGTCTATTACAACGGATGAAAAGTTATCTAAATTTGTAGAAAAGATATTATTAGATAAAAAATCACTTTTGAAAATTAAAAAAGCTCAAAGAGAAAATATTAATAAATATTCGAGTAATGATATATGTGATTTTATAGAAAAAAAATATAATAATGATATAATAAAATAGTGGAGGAAATATGCTAAAAGATATTAAAGAAATATATGAAGAACAATTATTTGATAAAGATATAATAATTGAAGGATGGATAAAAAACCATAGAAAACAAAAAGAATATGGATTTATTGATGTTTATGATGGAACATATTTTAAAACTATTCAATTAGTATATGACAACTCTAATAAAGATTTTGAAGAAATTCAAAAATTAAAATTAGGAAGTTCAATAAGAGCATTCGGTAAACTAATTAAATCTCCTTCTAAAGGTCAAGATTTTGAAATAAAAGTTGAAAGAATAGAATTGGAAGGCGATTCAAGTGAAGATTATCCGGTTCAGCCAAAAAATCATTCTAGAGAATACTTAAGAGAAATAGCGTATCTAAGACCAAGAGTAAACCTATTTCAAGCAGTATTTAGAATAAGAAGTATTGCTGCAATGGCAATACATTCATATTTCCAAGAAAAAAATTATGTATATGTACATACTCCAATATTAACAGCAAACGATGGAGAGGGTGCAGGAGAAGTATTTCAAGTAACAACTCTTGATTTAGATAAGGTGGCAGAAACTAAAAAAGTCGACTATGATAAAGATTTTTTTGGAAAAAAAGTTGGTTTGTGCGTTACAGGTCAGCTTGAAGGTGAAACTTTTGCTCACGCATTTAAAAGAATATATACATTTGGCCCTACATTTAGAGCAGAGGTTTCAAATACAAAAATACATGCTTCAGAATTTTGGATGATAGAGCCTGAAGTTGCTTTCTGTGATTTGAATGGTTTAATGGATTTAGAGGAAGACTTTTTAAAATATGTAATAAAATACGTTTTAGAAAAAGCAAAACCAGAAATGGAATTTTTGGATAAATTTGTCGAACCAAACTTACTAAATAAACTAAATAAAATA
>CAYXGK010000052.1:0-6636 GCA_964464565.1 uncultured Muribaculaceae bacterium
ACCATATCAGATGTTGCAACTTCTTTTTTTAGGGCTGCTACATCTTTTTTCTTACCCTTAATAATTTCATATATTGGATTAAAATTATTTTCTAAATCAACACCAAAACCATATTTTCCCTTGGTAGATAAATCTCTAATATGTCCTTTACTTGATACTACTTTATATTTATCTCCTAAATATTTTTCAATCGTTTTTGATTTTGCTGGAGATTCTACTATTACTAAGTTTTTCTTCATATTGCCTCCTATAAATTCTATTTAACAATTAAATAAAAATTCTTTTAAATTATAACATAAAACAAAAAAAGATATAAGTATATCTTAATTATCCATATTTTCATAAATTTTATAGTATATTTTTCTTAAATTTGTTTTATCTTCTGGAGATAATTTTACAAAATTTATTCTAGTTTGGTAGCCACTTAATGTAGAAAAAAGCATATAAACAGATGTTTTATTAAAAACTATCGAAGATGAGCTAATTCTGTTATGAGGAAATAAATGTATCTTTCTACTTGTAACAAATAAACCTCTTAAATCAAATAATACCATTTTTTTATTAGTAAAAACCGCTTTATCTCTTTTGGTACTATATACACCCAAAATTTCTTCACCTTCAGATATATATTGGTATACATATGGTGGAAGTTCTTTTTCATCTAATTGTTTATAAAAATTGAAATAATGTGTTAACTCTTTAAATTTAATATAAGCCATATTTTCTCCTTATTTTATTATCTTTATTTCATTAAATGGAAACAACTTTACAATTACTCTACCAATTATATCACTTTTTTTTATAAATCCAAAATTTCTACTATCGAGTGAATCTCCTCTATTATCACCTAATACAAAGTATTCATCTTCTTCTAAAATACCAAAATCTCTATCACTGCTATTAGTATTTTCAATTATGTAGGGTTCATTTAATATTTTATCATTTAAATATACTTTATTATCGTTTATTGATACTTTATCACCCGGAATTGCAATTATTCTTTTTATCAAGAACTTAGTTCCTTTAAAATTAAAAGCAATTATATCATCTTTTTTTGGTTCTTTAAATTTATAATTTAACTTAGATACTAACACAATATCGCCATTATCTAGTGTATTTTTCATTGATGGACCAATTACTTGACCAAAACTAATTACGTATATTACAAATAAGAACATAGCAATAAAAGTAATAATATATCCAATACTATCTTTAATAAATTCTTTGACACCCAACCAATCCATAAGATACTCCTCATACAATAAAATTATAGCATAAAAAAAGAGAATTATATATAAATTCTCTTTTTAGTATTATTTAGATTTTTTTATAAATTCCAATATTTGTATTATATCACCAATAGAATTTTTTAATGTTACTATTGCTTTATAGGTGTTATTTCCATTGTTTCCTCTATCAACTGTATGAATTATTTGGTTTGAATTATGAGTATCACTACCTATTAATGAATAACTTTCAGGTCCAACAAAATCCAAAAGATCGTTGTTTACGTCAATATAATAATTAACATAATAACTTACTGTTGATAAATCAATTCCAACTTTGGAATTGAGAGTTAAAATCAAGTCTTTTTTATAAAATGTTATTCCACTTGAAGTCACGTCTATATAGTCACCTTTAAATTGTGCAATTACATTTATATTTGATGTTACATTTACATCCGTTCTACTTGCTGTTGCCACACCATCACTCCATTTATCAAAAATGTAACCAGGATTTGGAACCGCAATTACTCTTGTGAATCTTTAGCAGTTGCTTTAAATTCAGGAATATCTGAATGTACTTCCATAGAATAAATATTTGATTCATTTAATGTAATTGTAGGATTTAAAAGTTCGTTATCTAATTCACCATCTGGATTAGCAAATGCAAACATAAATAAACTCATAAACACAAACAATAACATCGCTATTATTTTTCTTTTATTTCTAATCATATTATTTACCTCTTATTTTTCTCTCATTTTTATAAAGAATGGAGCAAAATCCATTCCACTTGGCAATGAACTTCTTTTGTAGTTATATACTCTATATCCAAGTCCTAAACATTCATCAACAGTACCATCATCAAACTTACGAACTTCTTTCTTAATACAGAATATTGGTTCATTATTCGTTTTAACTTTTATAAAATCGATTAACCAAATTGAAAACAGAACGACAAAAACCACCCAAAAAACTACATTCAAAATTTTCTTAAACAAGTCATCACCTCCCTTCAATTAAATAGAAAAAAGAGCACATTATTTGCTCTTATGAAATATTTGGCTTCCAATAAACAGTGTACCACTTGAATTTGGAACTGTTTTATTTGAAGCGTTTATTTTAACATCAGATGCATCTAAATTGTTTTTCATTGTTGCATCTATATAGTAATCTTCATACTCACCTTGCCCCTGTAAAATTATATAGAATTCTTTATCTCTTTCGTTTACAGCTACATAAGATTGTGTTGGATTATATTCAAATGATGTATAACCTAATTCAGATAGTGAGAAATAACTATTATTTTTACTTAATATTATTCTTCTATCTTTTATACTATCCTCAAAATCAGTTAATACTTCTGTTGCAAGACTATAAACGTATTGTTTTTTTTCTAATTGAGACATTTCCGAGTTGAAGAATACTCCATTATTTTTTGAATAATCATATCCAACAAACAGCATAAGTACTATAAGTACTACAACTACTACACTGACAAACATATTTTTAGTAGAACTATCTTTATTTACTACTATTTCTTTATATATTACTTTTTCTTGTTTTGTTTGAATTTCATCTATTTTATTTAAAAGTATTCCGCACATTAGGCAAATGTACGCATCCTTGTCTACAACACTATTGCAGTTTGGGCATATAGCTTGTCTATCTTTTGGAATAAATTGTTGTTGATCTTGTGTTTGAACCGGTTGAACAACTTCATCATGTTGATATTCAACAGCGGGAGCTACATATATTGTTTCTTCTGTTTTTACTTGTTCTTCTGCTAGCTCTTCTACTTGTTTTTCCTTTTTTGGTTTAAATAAAATAAATTCTATAATTTTAATAAGGATAAATATACCTAGTGATATTAAACCAATCATTAAGTACGTTTTTACATTGTTTTTTATTCTTAGATCTAAAACCTCCCAAGTAGCTCTATATTTAAACATAGCATAACCATATAGAATTAAAGCTCCTATAGAAATGGATTGAAATATAATTGTCAACCATTTTAATACATTTTTTAACATAATTCCCCTCTTCGAATTATTATACATAAATAACATCTTTTGTCAATTATTGTCTAGTAGTTCTTTAACCGGACCGTATGTCTTCCTATATTCATTAATTATACCATATTTTTTTATACATTCCAAATGTTTTTTTGTTGGATATCCCTTGTTGTTTTTGTATTCATACATAGGATATTTATTATCTAGTTCATACATAATTTTATCTCTTGTAACTTTTGCTATTACAGAAGCAGCAGCTATGGATTTAGAAAGCGAATCCCCTTTAATTATAGATGTACTTGGAATATTTATATTTAATTTAACAGCATCTATTAAAATATGTTCAATTTTTGTGTGTTTTAAACATTCATTAATAGCTATAATCATTGATTCTTTTGTAGCTTCTAATATATTTATTTCATCAATTCTTTTATTATCTACTATTCCTATTCCAACACCAATAGCATCTCTCATTATTATTTCAAATAATCTGTCTCTTGTTTTTTCACTTAGTTTTTTTGAATCGTTTAATCCCTCTAATACATAATCTTTTGGTAAAACAACACAAGCACTTACAACTGGTCCAACTAAAGGGCCTCTTCCAGCTTCGTCTATCCCACCTATTAAATATATAAATTTATCATTTAATTCTAGTTCATATGAATCCATATATTATCACCTATTAAATTATAACACCTTTTTCTTACAATTAAATAAAATGATTGCTCTTTCCACATATCTACTGGCACCTAATTTTTTTAAACCTTGATTGTTAAAATCATCAATAAGTAATTCTGATCTTTTTATATTACAATGCATATTATCGCTATCGCATAAAATGTTCATTATTGATAAATTTAAAACATGATAACTAAGAAGTTTATCTGCAAAGTTATCGTTAGATTGAAAACTATTGCTTCTTAAAAATTTTATTTCTTTTTCGTTCAAATAATCAAATAAATTAATATTTTTAAACTCAGATCCATCATATCTATAAATATAATGATCTTTTATTTTTTTAGATAAATTTTCAATTTCAAAAAGACTCATATTAGAATATCCGCTTTTTTTAATATTAAAATACAACATTTTAAATTCATAAATTGCAACTTTATAATCGTTTTTTAAATCACAAATATATTTAACCATAAACCCCCTCCAAAATTAAACTTTAATTCATTATATAATCTTTAAAAAATATGTCAATGATTTCGTGATATAATTTTATCGGTGATGTTATGTTATCTATTACAAATAATGTTAATCAAATTATAATAAGAAAATCTAAATTTATATGTAATGTATTTAGAGTTTTTACTGAAGTTGAAGCATTAGAATTATTAAATGAAATAAAAAATAAACATAAAGACGCTACCCACAATTGTTATGCCTATATAATTGATAACATAAAAAGATATAGTGATGATGGAGAACCAAGTGGAACGGCAGGATTGCCTATTTTAAGCGTATTAGAAAAGAATAATTTAAATTATGTGTTAGTAGTAGTAACTAGATACTTTGGAGGAATTAAATTAGGTTCTAATGGGTTAATAAGGGCATATTCAAAATCGACTAAAGATAGTTTAAATATTGAAAAACTAAATGAGGGTAAAAATATAATTATTATTTTTGATTATAAGGATGAAAAATATATTAATAATATAATAAAAAAAGAAGATATTATTAAATCTTCTTATAATGAACAAATTAAATATAACGCTAATATATCAAATGAGGATTTAAATAAAATAGATAATTACAAATATGAAATAATTAAAGATATATATTTTTAATTATTTTTTTCCTCTTGGATGAAAATTGTCATAATTTCTTCTTATAATGTCTGTCCTAATATGAGTATATATTTGTGTAGTTGATATATTTTCATGTCCAAGTAACTCTTGTATTATTCTTAAATCAGCACCATTTTCCAATATATGAGTTGCAAATGAATGTCTAAGAATATGTGGATGTATATTTTTTGTAATACCCTTATCTTTTGCAATATTTTTTATTATTTTAAAAAATCCTACTCTAGTCATTTTTTTACCATGATTATTTAAGAATAAGCTATCAGTTAAGAATCCTTTTAACATAGAGCTTCTATATACTTCTTTATACTCTTTTACAATATTTAATGCATAATCAACTATAGGGATAATTCTCTCTTTACTTCCTTTTCCAAAGCATCTTAAAGAAGCATTTTCAAAATCAATATCATTTATATTTAATTCTACTAATTCAGATACTCTTAATCCTGTTGCATACATAAGTTCTAACATTGCTTTGTTTCTTGAGGTAAATGCAGAAGTAACATCTATATCAAGTAACAACTCTACTTCATCTTTAGTTAAAATATCTGGCAATGCTTTAGATGTTTTTGGTCTTACAATTGATTCTGAGGGATCGGATAAATTATGTACTCTAGAAATATATTTATGATATGATTTTATACTTACAATATGTCTTGAAATACTTGAAGATTTAATATTTTCTTTAACTAATTTTTCTATATAATTTTCAATATCCATTTTTGTTATTTCTTCTTTATTAACTATACTTATATATTTTTCTAAATCTTTTCTATATGAACAACAAGTATTATCCGATAATCTTTTTTCTATTTTAATATAATCAATAAATTCATTTAAGTACTTATTCATAATCTCACCCTTAATCATTATAACATTTTATAAATATGTTGTATAATTAGATTGGTGATATTATGAATGAACCTCTATCTTATAAATTAAGACCTAAACAATTAAAAGATATTATTGGGCAAAAACATTTAGTAGATAAAGATAAAGTCTTATACAATATGGTAAAAAATAAGAAGGTTTTTTCATGCATTTTATACGGTAAACCTGGCATTGGAAAAACCTCTATAGCAAACGCAATTACCAGTGAGCTAAACCTTAAAACTAGAAATTTAAATGCTGTTATAAACAATAAAAAAGATTTTGATATTGTAATAGAAGAAGCTAAAATGTATAAAGGAATAATTGTCGTAATAGATGAAATACATAGAATGAATAAAGATAAACAAGATTTACTTCTTCCATATATAGAATCAGGAATTATTACTATTATAGGGTTAACTGCTTCAAATCCATATCACAGTATAAATCCTGCAATAAGAAGTAGATGTCAGTTATTTGAACTTAAACCACTTCTTGAGGAAGATATAAAAGAAGAAATAAAAAAAGCAATAAAAAGCGAATATTTAGATGGTATAAAAATTGACAATAAATCAATTGATTATATAACAAAACTATCTAATGGAGATTTGAGATACGCTTATAATTTATTAGAATTAGGCTTTTATGGTACAAAAGATAAAGTTGTAAACTTAGATGTTTTAATTAATATTGAAAGTAAACCTATATTTTTAAATG
>CAYXGK010000053.1:0-6483 GCA_964464565.1 uncultured Muribaculaceae bacterium
CATTTATTTGATAATTTAGAAAGAATGTGGTCATAGTTTTCTATATTCCTATATAAAAATCATCATCTTGATATGAACCCCATTTCTAGGACATAGAAATGAGGTTTTTATATGACAAAATTAAGTTATGAAGACAAAGTAAATTTATATAATGATAGGAAAAACGGTTATTCTATTTCCAGTTTATGCAGTAAATATAAAATTCGTCACGAACTTATTGAATATATTACTAGATTAATAGATAAACACGGATTAGATGTCTTAAGGACATCTAAAAATCAATATCATAGTATTATGAAGAAAAAGGCAATAATTGAAAGAATACTGATAAATAATGAATCAATTAACTCAGTCGCAATTGATGAAGGATTATTAAGTCGTGGAATGTTGTCAAATTGGATTAAAAATTATCAAAAAAACGATTATAATATAGTTGAACGAAAACGTGGAAGGAGTCCAACTATTATGAAAAAACCTAAAACAATAAATAAAGAGGAAACAGAAAAAGAAAAGATAAAAAGACTTGAAGAAGAAAACTTATATTTAAAAGCGGAACTTGAATACTCAAAAAAATTGAGAGCCGTTGTTCAAGCAAGGAAGAATCAACAACAGAAGAAAAAGTAAATGTTGTTAATGAACTTCGGCTAATATATCCGTTAAAGATTCTTCTAAAAGTATCAGGATTATCCAAATCAACTTTTTACTACACTTTAAGTAAAAACGATAAAGATAATAAAAATGATTTAATAATTAATAAAATAAAAGAAATCTTTTTAATAAACAAGGAAAGATATGGTTATAGAAGAGTTACTTTAGAACTAAATAATCAAGGATATGTAGTTAATCATAAAAAAGTATACAGATTGATGGTTAAATTAGGATTAAGGTCATTAAAAAGAAATAAAAGAAAATATTCTTCATACAAAGGAACTGTTGGTAAAATAGCTAATAATATGATAGAAAGAAATTTTGTTTCAAATAAGCCAAATAGCAAATGGTACACAGATGTAACTGAATTTAATCTTAGAGGGGATAAAATATATTTATCACCCATATTAGATGGTTATAATCAAGAAGTTATTTCTTATAATATTTCTAATTCACCAAATCTTGAACAAATAAATGATATGTTAAATAAAGCGTTTAATAATAAAAATTTAGATGGATTAATACTCCATTCAGATCAAGGGTGGCAATATCAGCATCAATCATATCAACAGAGATTAAAAAATAATGGAATAATTCAAAGTATGTCCAGAAAAGGAAATAGTATGGACAATGGTCTTATGGAAAATTTCTTTGGACTACTTAAAACAGAGATGTTTTATGACCAAGAAGATAAATATAAAACAACCGATGAATTAATAAAGGCAATTAATGAGTATATTAATTATTATAATTATGATAGAATTAAATTAAAATTAAAAGGACTGTCTCCCGTAAATTACAGGTTACAATCCTCACGTTAATAAACTGTCCAATTTTTGGGGTTCAGTTCATTTAGTTTCTTGTCTTTTTATCATATATACATATATTAAATAATTTGCAGCTAGAGCACATTGGTTTAACCGCTTTGCATCTATATCTACCAAATAGCACCATTTGAAGATGGGTTTTTAATATTCGTTCTTTTGGTATTATTTTATATAGTTTTTGTTCAATTTGTAGTACATTATTATTAATAGATACTAGATTTAATCTTTTTGAAACTCTGCTTACGTGTGTATCTACAGCTATATATGGCATGTTTGAAATGTGTGATAAAAATACGTTTGCTGTTTTTCTACCTACTCCATTTAATTTCACTAGTATTTCTCTATTTTTTGGAATAACATAATTATATTTATTGACTATATCATAAGCAATGCTTTTTACATAGTAAGCCTTTTTTTTAGACATTCCTATTGGCTTTAATATTTCAATAAGATCATCTATATTCGCATCTATTAAAGAGTTAATGTTATATTTGTTGAATAATACTTCTGTTGCTTTATTAACCTTTTTATCTGTTGTTTGTGCACTGAGTACAATTGCAATTAAAAACTCAAATTCATTGTTATAATTTAGTTCTGGTTTAGGGTTTGGAAAAAGTTCATCAAAATAATCAAATATTTTCTTCATCATTTACCCAATCAAAATCTGGTATCTCTACTACTTCTGATTTTTGTTTTTTATACTGTTCTTTGTTCTTTTGAATTTGCTCTACTTTTTTTATTCCATTTTTGTTCCATTCAAACAATATTCTATCTATATATTTTAAATTTTTAACACCATTTAAAACCGATTCTTTTAATGCCTCTATAATAATATCTCTATTATATGTTTCTAGCCAACTATTTATCAGTTCAAATTCTATAGGAGATAATGTTCTTCCAAATTCTTCTTCAAAATTGGAATACACATCTTCTTCTTTTGATTCTTGTTTTTCATCGATAATATTCATAAATATTTTTTCATATAATGGATCTATATATATATTTTCTTCTAATTTTTTATCTTTATCTTCAGTTAATTTTACATCAATTATTTTTTTATTTTTTAAATCATCAATAGAAAGAATTATTTCATTTTTATTTAAACCTGTCTTATCTGATATCTTTTTAATATTAAAAGATATAGGTTCTTCACAATTTAATAAATATATTAAAAGAATAAATGAATCTATACCTACATTTAATTTTTTATAATTTTTAATTATGTAATTTGGAATAATGTAATTCTTATCTTTTAAAATTTTAATAATATTATTATTCATAAAGTCTCCCCTAACTTCATTATATCATTTATATTTGCTTTTTATATATGATTTTAAGGTTTCTTTATCGTTTGATAATTTTTGTTCTAAAATGTTATTAGTAATATCATTATATATATTTCTTATCCATAATCCTGGTTCTTTATCGATTATTTCAATGATTTCACTTGAAGTTATATTAATATCTTTTTTCGAATGAATTGGTATTGTTTTATTTAATTCATAAATTTTTTCTTTATCTATTTTTAATAACTGAGCAGCTATTACACATATATATAAACCATATTTATATAATTCTTTATAAGTAATATGCTTTATGTCAAGTATTTCTCTTATTTCTTTTATGTGTTTTTTTTCTTGTTTAGTATAATCATAAATGTTTTCTATATCTACTTGAACCCAGAATCCTATAATATCATTTAAATAGATTAGTTTATTAAGATTATATAGTTTAAGTTGTTTAGAAAGCGATAGTTTATTTATTAAATATAATCCTTTTTTTGCATCTTTACTTGCAAATATTTTATTTAACTCTATCATTTTTCTATTAATAGATATTTTATCTAATTCTTTTTTGTTTCTTTTAATACTTTTTATTAATTTTTTATCTATATTAAAATTTAGTTGACTTGCAAATCTTATTGCTCTAATTATTCTAAGAGGATCTTCTATTAAAGATATATCTTCTTCGTTTATAGATTTAATAATTCTATTATCTATGTCCTTTTTACCATTTAATATGTCTATTATCTCACCCTTACTATTTATACATAAAGAATTAATTGTAAAATCTCTTCTTTTTATATCTTCAGTAAAATTTGAAATATATTCCAATTCCACTGGTCTTCTGTTTTCATATCTTATTTCTTTTCTAAAAGTTGTTATTTCGAATCTTACTTCTTTATAAAACAATGTAACAGAGCCATATATTTCTTTTGGAATTTTTGCATTTGGAAATATTTTTAATATTTCTTTTGATTTTGCATTAGTTGAAATATCGATATCATTACTTTCAATATTTAAATAATGATCCCTTACAAATCCACCAACAATATAGCTTTCAAATCCGTTTGTTTCTAATTTTTTTAATACTTCTAAGGCAATTTCTAACATTTCATCACCATATTGATTATAACAAAATATAATCTGTTTTTTGATTACATAATATGAATTTTACACTATTTTTCTTTTTCTAAGAACCGATTCTAGTCTCGCTGCTCTAAGTATTTGATTATCAAGTGATCCATATGATATATCTAATTCTAAATTATATCCAGTATTAAATACAATTACTGTCTTATCTAAACTCTTTTTATAATCATTAATATTTTTTAATGATATCCAAGCACATTCATATAATCTTGGAGAATTGGTTGGAAAAAATATTATTTCTTTAGATTCTTCAACTATTATAGGTGCTTTATGACTAACCCCAATTAGACTTCTAGTTCCAAAGAATCTTCCCTTATATGAAGAACCAAAGTATCTACAACTTAAATCAATTATTTTCATTGGTGTTTGCTCAACTTCTAAAACACCATCTTTTTCAATAATTCTAGATTTATAGTTATCAATTGGAATTATTGCTAGTGTATCTGCGTTTATTTCGTAATTTTGCATATGTTACCTCCTTCCTAGTAATAATCTTCTTTATAAAATTAAAACCTCCCTTAAAATAACAATGCTAATAGTAGAAAAAAGTAGTTTTTTGTTAAAAAGAACTATATATATTTATATAGTTCTTTTTCCTCAATTACTGAGATATTTAATTCTTTTGCCTTGTCGAATTTAGATCCGGGATTATCTCCTACGATTAGATAGTCTGTTTTTTTTGTTACACTATCTGTTACTTTAGCACCAAGTAATTCTAATTCATCTTTTATTTCATTTCTTGGTCTCATCAGAGTTCCTGTTAAGACTACAGTTTTATTATAAAAAATTGTATCTGTTTTTGTAACTTCTATTTTACCTAAATAATTCATATTGACATTAATATCTTTTAATTTTGATATTAACTCTATATTTTCTTTATCTTTAAAAAATTCTATTATTGAATCACTTACTATGTCGCCAACATCTTTTATTTCAAGTAATTCCTCTTTTGTAATAGTAATTATTTTGTCTATATTTAAGAATTGTTTTGATAGTGTTTTCGCCATTTTACTTCCGACTTGTTTAATACCCAAACCAAATAACAGTCTTTCTAGAGAATTATTTTTACTAAGTTCTATATTGTTAATAAGTTTTGTTATACTTTTTGTTCCAAAACCCTCAAGTTCTTCTAGTTCTTCTTTGTGATAGTTTAGTTTATATATATCTAATATATTTTTTAAATAGCCCATGTTATAGAAGTCTTCAATTATTTTTTCTCCTAATCCTTCAATATTCATAGCGTCTCTAGAAGCAAAATGAATTAAAGATTCTATTTTTCTAGCATTACAATTATCGTTTATACAATAATGATTTGATTCTTTTTCGTTTATCTCTAATTTTGAGTTGCATATTGGGCAGTTTTCAATCATTTTAAATGGTTTTTCGTTATTCGTTCTTCTATCTAGCTTTACTTCTACTACTTCAGGTATTACATCTCCTGCTTTTCTAAGAGATACCATATCACCGATTCTTATATCTTTTTCTATTATATATTGTTCATTATGAAGAGTAGCTCTTCTAACTGTTGAACCCTGAATTATTGTAGGAGAAAATACTGCATTAGGAGTAATTTTTCCAGTTCTTCCAACAGTAAAAATTATATCCTCTAATTTAGTTAAGACTTCTTGTGCAGGAAACTTATATGCTGTTGCCCACTTTGGATATTTTGCTGTTATTCCAATTTGTTCTTGTTCATCAATGTTATTTAATTTTATAACTATTCCATCAATATCGTATGGTAATTCTTTTCTCTTGTTATTTACTTCTTCTATAAACTTTATTGCTTCTTCTATATTGTTTACTAATTTATAATTGTCATTTGTTTTTAAACCTAAATTTTTAATAAATAATAATGAATCTACTTGATTATGTATGTTGTAATCTAGAGCATTTGGAATATGATATATAAATGAATCAAGATGTCTTTTTTTTGTTATGTTAGCATCTAAATTTCTAACACTTCCCGAAGCAGCATTTCTAGTATTTTTTAGTACTTCTAATCCGTCTTTAATTCTTTGTTTATTTATACTTTCTAAGGTGGATTTATTCATGAAGATTTCTCCTCTTAATTCAATATCTAATTCCTTTTTTAATCTATATGGGATAGATTTAATTGTCTTAACATTGTTTGTAATATCTTCACCAATTAATCCATCACCCCTAGTTGCACCTCTTATTAGTATTCCTTTTTCATATGTAAGTGCTATAGATAAACCATCAATTTTTAACTCACAAACATATTTAGGTTCTATACCCATTTGTTTTATTCTTGCATCAAATGCTCTTAATTCTTCATAGTTAAAAGCATCACTTAAACTCATCATTTGTACTTTGTGGGTTACTTTTTCAAATTTATCTATTACATATGAACCTATTTTTTTTGTTGGAGAATTATCAAGTATAAATTCAGGGTATTTTTTTTCTAATTCTTTTAATTCTCTCATAGCACTATCATATTCTTGATCCGATATAGATGGGTTATCTAGCATATAATATTCATAATTCCATTCATTAATTTTATCGACTAGTTCTTTAATTCTTTTATCCATATACTATACCTTTCTAAGCGATTTATG
>CAYXGK010000054.1:0-6302 GCA_964464565.1 uncultured Muribaculaceae bacterium
TGTAGAAAATTTAAACCCCTTAGTTGAATCGAACTTTTCTACTGCTTTCATTAATCCAATATTACCTTCTTGAATTAAATCTAGAAAAGATAATTTTCTTCCAACATATCTCTTTGCAATACTAACAACCAAACGAAGATTTGCCTCAGCTAATCTATTTTTTGCTTCTTGTTCTCCTTTAGTTACTCTTTCAGATAATTCTAGTTCTTCATCTCCGGTTAATAAACTAATTCTGCCGATTTCTTTTAAATACATTCTAACTGGATCATTTATGCTTATCGTTTTTGGAACAGATAAATCTCCATTTTCTGTAGAATCTTCTTCAGTAGTGTCTGAAGATGCTTCATCAGTTACTACTTCAATACCCATATCGTGAAGAGAATTATATAATTCATCTAAATTATCAGCATCTAAATCTAGACCTTTTAACTCTTCAGCCAAATCTTCAAAAGTAATGTAACCTCTATCTTTTCCTTTCTTAATTAAATATTTTTTTCTTTGCTCAAATGTTTTAATTTCATTCATTCTAATTTCCCACTTTCAACTTTGTTATTTGATTTATTATTTCTAATTTTTTATCTTCATTTAATTCGTTTTTTACTAAATTATTTAATCTTTTTATCTCAATTTCTCTACCATAATCATTTAGTAAATCAATATAGTTTTGAATTGCTTCTATGTTGTATTTTTCTGGAATATTTAAATTTTCTACTTCTCTTAACGCACTAATAAGCTCATCTTTTCCATTAATAAATGTAAGAAAATCTGCAATGTCTAATCTATCATATTTTCTATAAAAGTAAATAAGCTCATTAGATAGAAATCTAAACGCTTGATTAGGAAAGAAGCATCTATTTCTTTCAAATATTTTTAAAACTTCTTCGTACCTTATCATGTAATAAATTAACTCTCTTTCAGCTTTAGCATATTTATCTAACTTTTTAACTTCTTCTTTTACTTTAATCTGAAGCGGTTTAACAACTTGTTTTTTTACTAAATTATTAATAGTATTAATGCTTAATCCAGTATCTACTGATAAGTTTTTAACAGTTAATTCTCTAATCAATTTATCATCTTCGTTTTCTAACTCTTTTAATACTTCTTTTATATATTTAGATATTTCTTCGGTATTATCAAAGTTTGTATTTTTCTTATAATAATCTATTTTGTAATCTAAATAATTATATGCTTTATTGATTAATTCATTAAATTTGTCTACTCCATATTTATCGATGTATTCTTCTGGATCTAGATTATCAGGTAATCTAATTATACTTGGTTTAACACCACTATTTATAAATTCATTAGCACATGATATTGTTGCAATTTCTCCAGCATTATCTCCATCGAAACATAATATAATATTATTTGACATCTTTTTAATAATAGATATTTGCTTAGCTGTAACAGCTGTTCCCATAGTTGCAATTACGTTTTTTATTCCATATCTATAGAGTCCTATTACATCCATAAATCCTTCGGTTATTATTACACTTTTCTTTCTTTTTGATTCTTCTTTTGCCGTCTTGTAGTTATATATTATCTCCCCTTTGTGAAAAATATCACTTTCTTTTGAATTAATATACTTAGCTTGGGATGAATCATCATATATACGCCCAGAAAATCCTACAACTTTGTTATCTAAATTATATAAAGGGAACATTATTCTGTTTAAAAAAGTATCGTATACATTGTTATTTGAAGAAGAAGCAATTCCACTTCTTATAAGCATATCTTCATCATAGTTTTTATTTTTTAAAGAATCATATAGTTTGCTACTACTTGATAAACCAATTTCAAATTCTTTTATTATATCTTCATCTATATGTCTTTTTTTTAGGTACTCCATTGCTTTAATACCATCTTTTGTCTTTAAATTATTTTGATAAAATTTATTTGCAATATCGTATATTTCATATAAATCTTTATTTTTTAGATCTTCTTTTGGTTTATAAATATCTACTTCAATAGGTATATTTACTTTATTTGCAATTATTCTAACGGCTTCTATAAAAGGTATGTTTTCATAATCCATAAGAAAATTAAATACATTTCCAGATGCACCACACACAAAACACTTATATATTTGTTTATCTTTAGAGACACTCATGGATGGATTATGGTCATCATGAAAAGGACATATTGCAAAATAATTTTTTCCTTTTTGTTCTAAAGGAATATATTCTCCAATAACGTCCACAATGTCAGACTTTTGTCTTATTTCAATAATTTTATCTTGAGATATAGCCATAAAACACCCTTACACTAATTAATATTCGACAAAACTATACTATTTCCCCTTTATTTATTGATAATTTGTAAAATTCGATAAAAAAAGTAGATTACTCTACTTTTATTGTTGTATTGTTTTTCTTAGTCTTTTTGCTATTTCTTCATCTTCTTCATTTAACTTACTAGAATTTGCTCTATGAAAACCACAAGAATATCCATATAACACATCACATGTGCACATAATTCTGGACCAATCTTCATATGACTTAGGTGATGAATCTCTAGATTGAACCAAACCATCTACAAGGCTATCTCTTACTTTTTCAGTACTAATACCTACCGCTTTTGCAAAGTCGCTAAGTGTTAATTTAATACTCTTCATACAATCCTCCTAAACAGATAGATTAATTATATACCCAAACTATTGTTTGTGTCAATTGAATTATTCTAGATTAAATACATTTATTTCTTGAGTATTTAAGTTAAATGATCCAATTATGTTGTTATTTATAACATAAACATAATCATCTATATATAGGCCTCTACTATTTGAGTAAAAATTATAATATGATTTTTCATTAATGTTTATTTCTGAAAGTAAATTAAACCCGGAGCCATCATTAAATGTATATAATACATATTTATCATTTAATGGGAAACCAATTATGTTTTTATCTTTTGAAACTAGTATAGCTTTATGATTATACGATGCTTCTGTCCAAGAAGTTGAATCACCTACTATTGTTTTATGTATTTCTTTTACATTGTTAATATCTTCTATATCAAACATAGATATTTTAGTTCCATTTACTCTACCATCCATATCTGCTTCTTTACCTAATCCAAATAAATATTTTTCATCAAAAACATGTAAATATTCGGAAAATCCCGAGATTTTTAATTCACTTTTTATAGTTGGAACAGTAGGATTTGTTATATCTACAACAAATAGTGGATCTACTTGTTTAAATGTTACAAAATATGCAATAGATTTATCAAATCTAACAGAGTATACTCTCTCTTTAGGTGCTAATCCTTCTATTTTGCCTACTACTTTTAAATCTTTATCTAATACATATAAATTATTTTGTGTACTATTAACATCTTCATCTGGAGAAAATATTGAATCTATTTTAAACCTATTGTATTCTTGGAAAGTAGTTACAATTCTAAAATAATCATTATATTCATCCATTGAAAATTGATTTAATATAGTACCTTTTACTTCGCCAGTAACATCTAATTTGAGTATACCTTTATCCATTGAGAATTTCATTATGTTTGTTTTAGCTGAATTAGTATAATATGAATCCTCTATTGATGCTATATATATGTTATTTAAATCGGCATATATATTACTAGAAGAACCTAATATTGATTTTGATGATATATGCTTTTTTGAATCATTTATATCTATACCAGTTATTGTTACATAAGAGTTGCTACTTGGTTCTGGTGCAATTAAAATATCTTCAATAGGAACAGTTATTTCTTTTTCTCCTCTTAAAATTGGTACATAAGATTTAATATTGTCTTTTTTTATATCATAAACATGTTGATTACTAATGATATATAAATAATCATCCACTAATCTTGATGACGAATAATATCCGCTTTGTGATAATTCATTTATTTTAATTGGTTTAGTTTTATCAGTAATATCAAAAATTACAACAGATGTTTCTGCACTTCCAATTGGTAGCATAAGATTTGAATCGGTAGTTAAATCATAAGTTCTATATGAATTAGTATTTTTAATAACTATTAATTTGTTGTCTTTTATATACATCTCTTGATAATAAGAATTAAAATTTTTATTTTCATCTCTAGACTTTATCTTAGAACTTGAGTTTATTACCCCATTATTTACTTCAGTTATATATAAATAATTGTTTGATAAACTATAAATATATTTTCCATCAGTTTTAACTATATCTGCTTCATCTACTCCAGAAACTTGCACATTGGTTTTTGAATAATTTTCATTAGAAGTATTAATATTCTTATCCCCTAATCCGTCATAAGTAGTGTATATTTTATTTTGATCATTAGATTCTTTGATAATAGCATATAGTTCACTGTATGTTTTTGGTGTTTTTATTTTTTTAGACGGAAATATACACATAGTATTTAATAAATACACACCGTATAAAGCTATACTTACAGTTGCAATTAAACTTAATAAAATAATTAGACTCGTTTTATATTTTTTCATATATTCTCCTTTTAATAATTATACATCAAAATAATAAAGTTACAATTTTTAAATCCTTTATTTTTGAAAAATCTTATTATGTTTTTTAATTCTTTTTTATCATCAGAAAATTTTAAATATATTTCTTTGTGTTTTTTTTTAATTCTTTTTAAATTGTTTTTCATTAACTATTAAGAAAGTTATTCAAGTAAACTATCCATTCGTTTGCATTTTCTTCTTCAAACAAAGAATATAGAAAATTAATAGTGGTCTTATGTCTTTTTATTCCTTCTTCTTTACCTGAATTTGTCATCATTAAATCTTTTAATTTTAGTGTTTTTTCAAATATATGGCAAACACTAGTATCTGCTGTTTTATTTTTGTACTGTTCTGCTGAGATGTTTTCTATTGGATAAATATTCTTATCAAAAAAAGGTTTTCCTTGTTTCATATTATAAGTATGCGATCTCAATATACCGTTTATCCCCATTGCATCACACATATCTGCATCAGAAACAATTTTTCCTTCTATAGAATCTGGTCGTATACCTTTTAAGGATTTACTATAACCAATAGCACCTAAAGATTTTAGTACTTTTATCTGCATTTCTTCATTGATATTACATTTTTGCATTATATTTTTTGCATTAGTCAAATTTTCTGCTTGCTCTTTACCAACTAACTTATAGTCATCAACATCGTGGAGTAAAGCAATTAAAGAAACTTCTTCAAGATTAGCGTTTTCCTTTTTTGCAAACTTTTTTGACAACTCAATTACCCTATTAATATGATCCATTCCATGGCCAGAACTATCTTTTTCCAATAGTATAGATACTTCTTTTTTTACATTTTCCATCATCTTTAACCTCATATTTTTTTTTATGTTTCACTTAAAATTAATTATATCATATCCAAAAAACAATCTTATTTACAACTAATAGTTTTTTTAGGGTTTTACCCACTTTAACAGGTATCTATAATACAAGACTTGTTTTACTTTAGCATTAGGTAATTTGGTTTTAACAATACTCCTTATGTCATTCAAAGTACCTTTATAATCCATTATTGGTGCTCCAACATCGCCTTTTACTTCATGAAATATATCTCCTATTTTTACAGGTAAGAAACGCCCTACCTCGATGATTTTGTCAAAAACATTGTATGGATTGGCCAATCCTACTATCAATAGTTTTCCATTCGGTTTTAGTAGTTCTATTGCTTTATCTATACAAGTTTCTAAATTCATATGATGTATTGAAGCAACAAATATAATAGCATCAAAAGAATTTGGTTCATAATCAAAATCTTCGAATCCTACTGATATAATAGAAGCTTTTTTTAAGTTTTCTATTCTTTTTTTTGCTTTTTCAATACTAGGAATATGTTTATCTATTCCTAGTACTTCTTTTGTTTTATTTGCTAATTTATAAACTAACAAACCATCTCCACAACCAACATCTAAAACTCTATCATTTTTTCTAACTTGAGATAAAATCCATTTATGATAAACCGTGTTATGATTCCAATATGTATCCATTTCTTCTTTCATTTACTATACCTCATTTCATTTTTATTCCATATCTTAATTTTATTATTTTAATAATGAATATATTTTTATTTATTAATTATTTTCTAATCATTCTGAATCATTATTAAATCTAATGATAGTGGCAATTTCAATGATATTATTTTATGTATTGGGTTTGACAATGACTCCTTGCACATTCTTTTATCCAACTTTATATTTCTATATATATAAAAGAATTATCCAATAACTCTTTTAATTTAATAGCAATTGTCGTTTTTCCTACGCCAAAGGAACCATTGACCCAATAATCATTTTTTCATCACATAATGAAATTATATTTTATTTTAA
>CAYXGK010000055.1:0-1810 GCA_964464565.1 uncultured Muribaculaceae bacterium
AGATTTAGTTATGGAGGATTCCTTTATATAGAATCCTCAATTCTTTGATTTTATGATATGCTCTTCGACTGCATGTACCGCTACTAATGACAGCACCATGCATATGATAACTTCTTTCGTCGTCAAGTAGCATTCGGATCACCAGAATCTTTTCGTATGATTTGAGTCAGTGACACATGACCTAGACAATACCAGACAGCAAGAACGACAAGTAGAATTATGAGTCCTTCCATCAGATGCTTCCATTGCTATTATTCATGGACATTATGTCGTGATTAAATAAACTTGTACATGATCATCGCATCTAATAGATAAAATAGAATTCAATGAACTTCGTCCATTCATTCGTATATGCTTACACGAAATGTCTTTATAACTATTGTTTGTCACAACTCTCAATTTAAGCGATTAAATGAGTAAAATGCTCCTACTTTTTATCCTTTTCTTTGTCTTCTTTATAGAGGTACCAGTATAGTAGATTCCCTATTGCCCAAAAGATGATTGGCCACTTAATGCTTATTAGCATTTGAAATCTCTGATCAAGATCGGATCCTAAGGGGTTTAATAACTCATTCAAATAATAGATGAGTATCAGACCGTTAAGACCAATAAAATAATGTTTCTTCCCCATAACATTCTCCCTTATGTTTTAATTGTGAAATTACTTTATAGAACTGTATACTCTCAATTTCTGGTTCAACTTCTCACTATCAATTAATTTCAAACTAAAGCTAGTAGATTGATACAGTTCATTAATATTTATTCAAGCTTTTTGACTCATTATTACAGTACACAATGGGTGTGAATACATCATCTAAAAATGAGTTTTATTTAAAAGTGTTACACTTTTGTTACACCTGGCACTTTTGACCACAAAGCCTTTATAAGGCTTTGTGGTCAAATGGTGCCGACTACAGGAGCCGAGTTATAGCGTATTATTCATATCAAAATAAGGTAAATCGTGCTATTTTTAGTCGTTTATGGTAACTTATAGCTACTTTCATCGTAAAAAGATAATAGTTTAGGGAGAGTTTGTTACACTTATTCAAATATAAAATATTTAGATTTTACTCAGATAAATCCTCTTTATTTAGAGTCATTTCGAACTCGAGTGGATCGGAAGATATATAATTACCAACTCCATTAACGATTACTTTTACGATAACCTTGACTTCATTTGATGTTGACTCTGAGATAGTAACTTTGCCTTTAAGTTCATCCAAAATGTTTATGTTAAAATAACCACTTAAAAGCTCAACTTCCAAATTAGTATCATAACTATAACCTAAATCAGGTATTTCAATAAATAATTTAAACGTTTTATCAGCTTTACTTATCATCCATTCTCTAGAGTAACTAAATTTAATCTCACCATAAGGCATAGCTGAAGCAAAAGGTTCTATCCCGAATTTGACTTGTGATAATGAGAAAGGTACACAATGAGTTATCAAATTTGGTGTAACACTTATTTCTTTTAAAGAATGTACTGAGTTACAAGCATAGTACGTTTTATTTACTTCGAAATCATCAGGAAAGTTTGATGACCAGGTTAGATTATGTCTTCTTGACATAACATCACTTAAATAGAGCTTATCCCCACCATATTGATAATTTTCATTGTTATATAACAAATATACATAGTCATAACCAAACGACAAATCAAGATCTGACCCCGTCTTAAATCTACTTACGTCAAATCTTCCGGGATAAATTGCATACAGATATCCGTTATCCTTTATTTCAATTCCGCCTTGCCACATGAACAGACGCTCAAAATCAGACTTTGCAACAAATTTCTCTTTAATATCAA
>CAYXGK010000055.1:1820-2387 GCA_964464565.1 uncultured Muribaculaceae bacterium
TCCAATTTGTATACCCTTTTGAAATATCATTATCATCTACTCGTTCAGCAACACTAAAGCTTAAGGTTTGATCTATTCTCGCATTATCATCCACACGTAACACCTTTAGTATTTCTTCATAAAGATAACTGCCCTTTGAGTTTGCTGCTGTATTTCTGTAAACGAAACTTGTCACATATTCTAGACCATCGATAGTCTTTATTTTTACTAGGAAATTATCCTTCGCACTTGTAAATGTATACCTAAATTCGATATTATCGAATTTAGCATTCGTAATTGAATTCCCATTATCTCCTATCTGATAACTCATTCTATTATTATCCCCAATATTTCGATATTCAATTTCTCCTAACTTAATTACCGTCTGATCAGTACTAGATTCTTCACTTTCTTCTCCAGTTGCAAGTGTTGATTGGGTATTCGAGTTATTAACTGATTGACCATTATCGAGACCGATGGAAAGAAATTTGAAATCTTCCGTTAGTCCAAGAGTATGATATCTACCACCCGCTGGAGCTGGACCTGCAATCCCTGCCGGTAGTCGAGCCGCAGCGCATCGGCCCGTGT
>CAYXGK010000055.1:2397-6114 GCA_964464565.1 uncultured Muribaculaceae bacterium
TATTACATTATTCCAATCGGAGACATTTAATTGGCCTTTATCATTGTTCCCTACAGCAACTACGGTTCCATCTTTTTTCAATCCAATAGAATGATAACCAGCACCAACTACTTGAACAATATCACTCCAAGAGCTTACGTTACATGCACCATCACCTTTCTGTCCACCTGCGCATACGACTGTTCCATCACTCTTTAAGCCAAGAACATGATATGTCCCTGATGAAACTTGAATGATATCGTTCCAGCCAGAAATATTTGCTTGACCATAACCATTATCACTCGTTGTGATTACAGTGCCATTACTTTTAAGACCATAACTGTTGTATCGACCTGCACTAACTTGAATTATGTCTCGCCAAGACGAGACGTCACATTGAGCATACTTTTTTTCTCCACCCGTACACAATACAGTTCCGTCATCTCGTAATCCAAGTGAATGATACCGGCCTGCTGAAACATGATCAACTTGAGACCATTGTTTTACATTCAATTGACCATATGCATTATAGCCTGTTGCTAAAACCGTACCATCATTCCTTAGTCCAAGAGTGTGGAATCCACCTGCAGATATTTCCTTGATATCCGTCCAATTGCTAAAGTTCAACTGTTGATACTCATTGTCTCCATATCCTGTCAACTTTCCATTATCATCCATGTATACTGAGAAGTTTCTTCCTGCACTTACCATGGCATTAGTGAAACTCTCTTCACCAGTTGCGACATCTGACTCAGGAATCTCGACTATTACATTTGTATCCACTTGGTCAAATAAAGGCAAATTTGCAGGTACATTCCAAATCAGAAATATGATCAGTGCGCCAAGAAATACAGAAATAAGAGTCCCACCAACTATCAAAAACTCTTTATTCAAAAATTTAGGTTTCCTTTTATTTACTAGTTTTTCATAATGACTCAGTTCTATTGGATTATTATGAATTTTATTATCTTGTCTAGCTTGTAATGACTCTTTTTCAAGATCAGAGTTTAAAAGCTCATCAACGCTTACAGAAAAAAGCTTAGCAATTGACACCAATTCTTTTGAGTCAGGATTGATTCTATCCTCTTCCCACCATTGAATCGTTAAAGAATTCACATCAAGTTTTGTCGCTAGTTCAGCAATTGATAAATTGTGCTTCATTCTTAAATATTTAATATTACTTTTAAACATACATCTCTCTCCATTTGAATTTTATTAAAGAAGTTTATTTGGATCCATACTTTTAAGTATGATACTGCTATACTTTGCTCTATATTTGCTTTTTAATTCAAATTTATCTACTAATACATTGTAAATATCCACTAAAATATCGATAATAAATGCTAATGAGTTATCATTAAAACCTAATGATGAATAACTTTCATCTGCTAAGTAACCAATATAAGAACTTTCATCTATTTCAGAGAATTTAAAACTACTACTTAAAGTTAAAGAGTGAACCTCAGATGAGAATGTTCTGTATAAAACATTATATAAATCGATTTGTCCTATTTTCCTGGCAAGATCACAAATATTACTTGTTTTATCATCCAAACTATACCATTTTAATTTGAATATTTTTCTCTCGTTTGTATCGAACTCAAAGCAATTTCTATATGATTCGATTAACTTACTTCTTCTCTCTTCTTCGTTGTCTCTAGTAAATACTCTTTTTGCATTTTCTTGTAACTCATTCAAACTCTTACCTAATTTTTTAGCTAATGATTGAGAAAATTCATCCCCATCTTCTATATTTTTAATATATGCAAGATTATTTATTTGTAGGCTAAGTAGAAATGGAGTTGCATACTTAGAATCTTCATTTATTAAATATACAAAAAGTTTCTTTTCAAAAGCAATTCTTATCAAAGAGTCAACTCCAATCCTAGCCTCATTATCATAAAGATATATAATTGATTTCGCTACATCAATAATTTCTGTTATCAAAATGAAGAATGAAATTTCTCTATCAGTCGCACGTGGCTTTCTAAATTTATTTTCTCTACAATACTCGAAAACTTCTTCAAGAAAAGAAATTAATAAGTAAAGTCTTTCTCGTTCATACTTTCCCATAACACACCTCTTTAAATAAATTAAAACAAAAACCTTCTATATAAAAACAAGAGAGAATACTCTAAAAACTAAATTATTGTTAAATGGACTATGCATAAATTACCCATTTTACGTAATATAACTTTGGAATTTACGATGAAAATTACCAACATAATAAGGACGAACTACACATTAAATTATAGTTAGATAGACTTAAGAAGTCTTTCCAGGTGTTAAATATCAAATCGCCCAATCGTTTCCAATTAAACAATAAATAGTAAAGGCAGAATGACATTTATGATCTTTTGGATTCATATACTCTATCGCAGTTTCTAGGTTAGCTATTTTACTTTCAATTCCTCTTAATCGATGCATTACTTCCTCTACTTCATTCATTAATTACTGTTCGATAATTTCACTATAAACTTAAATATCTAGAGCACTTTTAATGAGGTAATTACGGATAATTCTAATTTATGTATATTATACATTATTAAAGAAACGTAAATTGCAATGAGAAGTCGTCCACTTTGAATTAAGAAGTCACTAAGGAACCGTTTGTACCTTGAATTTGATTAAAGTGGAATAAGATGGATTCAGTCGGTGTTTGATAATTGAGTATTTTACGAGGCAAGTGATTCATCCAATGCATCATTTGTTTGATCTGTTGGACCGTATAATCTTTAAGGGATTTCCCCTTAGGAATGAAGCGTCTTAAAATTCCATTGTGTTTCTCATTGGCTCCTCTTTCCCAAGAGGCATAGGGATGAGCGAAATACACATCACTTAATCCAGATAGCGTTTCGGATAGCCCTGCAAATTCAGATCCATTATCACTCGTAATGGATTTAAAGAGATGGGGGAAATGGGGATTGTCTTGAGAGAGTGAGCGAATCGTTTCATTCACCGCTGCTTCATGTTTATCCTGAATCTTAATCACGAGGGTATAACGCGTTAAACGCTCGGTCATCGTTAATAAGACGGGTTGATCCTTGGTCTTTTTACCAACGATGGTATCAATCTCCCAATGGCCAAATGTTGTACGATCATTGATTTCAGAAGGACGTTCTTCAATGGACTTTCCTAAGTTACGTTTATTCTCACGCACCCGCTTAGGCTTAGTGTTACGTTGAAGTTTAAGCCATAAATCCATATTATTGAGTTCTATTAAGCCTGCATCAATATACGCATAGAGCGTCTTAGCACAGACCCGTTCATGGGCATCAAATAACCCTTGTTCAATAACCCTTCCTACAATAATGTCTGGGGACCACTTATGGTCCTTAATCTGCTCTTTAGCGTATTGGATGAATCGATCTACTTTTAACAGTTTAAACTTCGGCAAACACGCTTGTCGTGAGCGTTCATACACCAGTTGTCCTGTTTCTGCATAATAGTCTTCTGAATAAATGGTTTGACCGTTTAGGATCTTCTTCTGTCGTGCCCATCCGCGTTTAATCTCATCGTTAATCGTACTGTGACTTCGATTCAGCTCTTTGGCGATTCTTCGATTCGAGAGACCTTGACGTTTAAGTGTTTGAATTTCAATTCGCTCAGTAAGGGCTAGGTGTTGTCCTTTGTGTAAAGTCGTTGTATCATTTAAGGGCATCATTTAATGATCCTTTCTCATGTGTTTCGCAACTCTATGATACTCGGTTTCTTTAAATGGTGCTTTTCTTTTATTCT
>CAYXGK010000056.1:0-6032 GCA_964464565.1 uncultured Muribaculaceae bacterium
AAAATATTACTAAATCATCTTTCATTAATTTTATTTGTTTATGTGTACCTTTTGCGATTCTAGATAAAGCAGCTAATGGCTCACCTTGTGAACCAGTACATAATAAAGTAATTTCGTTTGGTTGTTTTGATACAGCTTCATCAGATTCAATAATTACACCCTTACCATCTATATAACCACTTTGTATAGCAACTTCTACGTTGTTTTCCATACTTCTACCAAACAATACAACTTTTCTATTATTCTTTTTACTAGTTTCTATTATATGTTTTAGTCTATATACATTAGATGCAAATGTAGCAATTATTATTCTACCTTTATGTCTTCTAAATATATCACCTAAAGCAGCATCTACTTTAGATTCACTCTTAGAAAAACCAGGTACCATAGCGTTAGTTGAATCACTTAATAATAATTTAACTCCTCTTTTTCCAATATCACTCATTTTATGAATGTTAGACATTGGACCAATTGGTGTAAAATCAAATTTAAAATCTCCAGTATGAACTATAGATCCATTTGGTGTATTAATTACTATTGCATGTGAATCTGGAATAGAGTGAGTAGTTGCTATAAACTCAATTTCTAAATACTTATATTTATACTTAGAATTCTCATTATATATTTCTATATTCTTATAAGGTATATTCCTATCTTCTAATTTTAATTTTATTAATTCTGCTGCTTGTCTTGGAGCATAAATCATAGGTATATTAAGTGTTTGAAGTAAAAACGGTACTCCTCCAATATGGTCTTCATGACCATGAGTAATAAATAATGCTTTAATTTTATTTGCATTATTTTTTAAATAATCAAAATCAGGAATAACATAATCTATTCCTAAGAGTTCATCTTCTGGGAACATTACCCCAGCATCTATTACTACAATTTCATCACCGTGTTCAACACAGTACATGTTTTTTCCTACTTCACCTAAACCACCTAAAGCAAAAACTTTAGTTTCGTTGTTGTTTATAAATTCCATTTATTTCCTCCTTAGTACAAAATAAAAGATCAATATGTATTGCATTATACAACATTATTGATCTTTTGTAAAGTTATAAGCAAGCTCCTATGTCACCTAATCATACAAGCTCCTATGTCACCAAATCCTACAAGTCCAATTATTAAATCTAATAGAGTAGGTAATAACAACAATGCTGCAGCAAGACCAAGCCTCATACCAAAGTCACTAGTTGATTTCTTAACACTCTTATCATCTCCTGATGCAACAGCTTTAAGTAAATCTAATACACCAAGGACTAACGCTAAAGTAGGACCTATAATTCTTAGCCAAAACCAAATAGGAGCAGTGAATTCTTTTATTGCTTCGCATGTAGGAACATTCGAAGGAGGTAAATTTGGACCATCATCTGGGCCTAGGTTATTTCCACCGCCTGAAGATGAAGCCAATTCTTTACATTGAATACAAGTATCACCCAACCTATAACCATCATAACACACTTTTTTCTTGCATGTAGTTTCACCATTAGAATTCTTTCCTAATACATAACCTTTTAAACATTGGCCATTAGAGGGATATATATCGTCCCAATCATCCAGAAAATAATCGTCATATCCTCCATTATTTCTTATTCTATTAGTGTATTCTATAATTCCGCCTTGTTTACATAAATTCCGAGATGCATCATATACTTCATTACTTTTACAAACATCTGATTTTTTACCGGTTGGGGTACAATTGCTTGGAACTCCTATAATGCTTGGAGATTCTCCTTCTTCACCTTCCGCATTATTAGAAATTTTTTCATCTACTAAAACCGCAGATCCTGCATACATATCATTTTCTTTTTTTGCAGATATATTAATTAGATTTGTTGGACTGTTTTCTGATTCTTTTGTTAACCATTCATAATAAAGAATGGTAGGACATTTTATCTCTGTACCTCTATAAAAATCCGCTTTCTCAATATACTCATTTTTTATTGAAAATTTCATGTCAAAAATACCTGTTCCAGTATTTACGAGAGTAGAAAAAACTCTATCATTTGTAAAATTAACTGTTATCTCACTCTTATTATTGTTGAACACATACTTACATACTGCTTCTACTGCCTTAACATCTACTTTTAATAAAGCAAACAAAAAAATAACAAAAAATAATTTAATAAATCTTTTCATAATCTCACCTTGAAAACATTATAACACATTTACTTCATTTGATAATAGTTTAATGTTATAATATGTAAAGGTGATATATATGAAGTTTTTTGACAAAATAAAAAATGTATTTAATAAAAAAGAAGAACAACTATATGATAAGGGTTTGGAGAAGACAAGAGATACATTCGTATCTAGTTTAAATAAACTATCAAGTAAGTATAAGAGTCCAAATGAGGAGTATTTTGAAGAGTTAGAAGAAATACTTATAACTGCTGATATTGGTGTAAAAACCGTATTATCTTTTATGGATAGATTAAGAAGTAGAGTTAATAAAGAGAATATTAACGATTTAAATGAATTACAAGAATTGATTGTTGATGAATTATTCATAATATATGTTGAAGATGATGTTATATCTACTAAATTAATAAAAAATGAAGCTGGACCAACAGTAGTGTTGTTTGTTGGAGTTAATGGAGTAGGTAAAACAACTACTATAGCTAAAGTTGCAAATATATTAAAGAAAGATGGAAATAAAGTATTATTAGTAGCGGCAGATACATTTAGAGCAGGTGCTGTAGAACAATTAAAACAGTGGGGTAGTAGAGTTGGAACTACAGTAGTAAGTGATGAATCTACCAAGGATCCATCAGCTATTGTATATAAAGGAATAGACATAGCATTAAAAGAACAATATGATTATGTTTTAATTGATACAGCGGGTAGACTTCAAAACAAAGTTAATTTAATGAATGAATTAGATAAGATGAATAAAGTAATAGGGAAATTAATTCCTGATGCTCCTCATGAGACTCTACTAGTAATAGATGCTACTACAGGGCAAAATGGAATTAATCAAGTAAAGAGTTTTAAAGAAATTACTAATGTAACTGGTTTAGTATTAACTAAATTAGACGGTACTGCTAAGGGTGGTATAGTTCTTGCTATAAAAGAAGAATTAAATGTTCCAGTAAAATTTATTGGACTTGGAGAAAAAATAGATGATTTATCTGTATTTGATATAGAAAAATACATATATGGATTATTTAAAGGAATGATAGAATGAATATTGAAATAATAATGTTATATGATATATATGGAATGCTTTTAACAAGTAAACAAAGATTATATTTTGAAGATTATTACTTCAAAAATTTAACCTTATCAGAAATAAGTTTAAAGTATAATATAAGTAGAAATGCTATACATAAACAATTAAAAGTAGTAGAAACTAAATTAAATGAATATGAAAGTATATTAAAAATAAATAAGAAGGATATTTTATTAAATGAGGTATTAGATCAAATAGAAGATCAAACTATAAAAAATAAATTAAATAAGATATTAGGTAGGTAATTATGTTTGAAAATTTGAGCGATAGATTACAAAATGTAATAAAAAATATTAAAGGACATGGAAAAATAACTGAAGATAATATAGGCGATATATTAAGAGAAGTTAGACTTGTATTATTAGAAGCAGATGTGGATTACAATGTAGTTAAAGAATTTACAAGTAAAGTAAAAGAAAAAGCTTTAGGTCAAGAAGTTCAAAATAGCTTAAAACCAAGTGAAGTTTTTTTAAAGATATTAAAAGATGAATTATTAATTTTATTGGGCGAGGCAAATACTACATTACCAAATAACAAATTTAATGTAGTTATGTTAGTGGGTTTACAAGGTTCTGGAAAAACAACAACAGTTGGAAAACTAGGTAATTATGTAAGAAAGAAATTAAATAAGAAACCACTTTTTATAGCATGTGATATATATAGACCTGCTGCAATAGATCAATTAATTCAAATAGGAAAAGAATTAAATATAGAAGTGTTTACAAAAAATACAAAAGATGTTAAAGATATAGCGGAATCTGGTTTAAAGTATGCTAAAGAAAATAACTTTGATTATGTAATTATAGATACTGCAGGTAGACTTCACATAGATACAGAATTAATGGATGAATTAAAAAATATTAATGATTTTGTTAATCCAGATGAAATATTATTAATAATAGATTCTATGATAGGACAAGATTCTATTAATGTAATAAAAGGATTTAATGAATCTTTAAGTATAACTGGTGTAATATTAACTAAGTTTGATGGAGATACTAAAGGTGGAGTTGCTTTATCAGTTAGACATTTAACTGATGTTCCAATTAAGTTTGTAGGTGTTTCTGAAAAGTTAGATGGAATAATGGAATTTGATCCATATAGGATGATTTCTAGAATATTTAAAGAAGGCGATATATTATCTTTAATGGATAAAGCAGAAGAAGTAATAGATAAAGAAGAGGCGAAAAATTTAGCAAAAAAAATGAATAAAGGAAACTTTGATTTAGAAGATTTCTTATCTCAACTTAAAAATATTAAGAAATTAGGACCTTTAGAAAGTGTTATTAAGATGATACCAGGTGCATCTAAAATGGGTTTAGAAAAAGTTAATATTAATCCAAAAGATCTACTTCATGTAGAAGCTATAATTAAATCAATGACTAAAAAAGAAAGAAAAAATCCAGATATAATAAAAGCATCTAGAAAAATTAGAATAGCAAAAGGATCTGGATTAGAAGTCCAAGATGTTAATAAATTATTAAATCAATTTGAACAAATGAAAAAAATGATGAAAATGTTTAAAAATGGTAACTTTAAAATATAAAAAAAGGAATTTATGAAGTGAACCCCATTTTGGACACTTTATAAAAAAACACACGTATAGTAAAATAACATCAACGAAAGGAGATGTTATTTTTTATGGCGAAAAAAGGACAAGTGTTTAAGAAATATACTGATGAGCTTAAAAACAAAATAATAAAAGAGTATATATCTGGCGAATCAGGTGGAAGTGTATCAATAAGTAAAAAGTATAATATTTCAAGAAATACTATTGATACTTGGATTAGAAAATTTAAAATTCAAGGAAATTTAGTAAATGATATTAATAAAAATAGAGGGAGAAAAAAAGAAGAAGATATAGATTATAAAGAGAGATATGAAATATTAAAAAAATACCAAGCCTTCCTAAAGGCACAACGCGAGAGAAAGTAACATTTATAAATTTATATATTAATAAATATAAACTTTCGAATATGTGTGCTGTTTTGGAAATAAGTAAGAGAACTTATTATAAATATAGGAATGCGGAGGACAAGGATTATTACGATTATTTAGTAATAAAAGAAATATTCGAAGATTCTAAAAGTACATATGGATATCGTAGGATAACTGAAGGCATAAAGATTAAATATGGTGTAATATTTAATCATAAAAAAGTAAAAAGAATAATGAACAAATACCATATAAAACCCGAATATATACGGAGAATAAGACCGAATGTTTATAAAAGAATTGAAGAGAATGTTAAATCTAATATATTAAATAGAAAATTTAATGTTACTGAAGAAAATAATGTTTGGTGTACAGATATTACATATCTTATTTATAATAACAAAAGAGCATATCTTTCAACAATAATTGATTTATATGATAGAAAAGTTATTGCTTATAAGATATCTAAATTTAACAATAATAAGTTAGTAATAGATACCTTAAATGAAGCTTTAAACAAAAGAAAAGATGTATCTAGTTTGATAATCCATTCTGATCAAGGATTTCAATATACATCTTTCGAATACAAAGCTATTTGTGAATCAAATAATATTACAATTTCTATGTCTAGGAAAGGAACACCAATTGATGATTCACCAATTGAATCTTTTCATTCGATTCTCAAAAAAGAAACTTTGCACAATAATAATATCACATCTTTACAAGAATATATAATTCTTGTTGAAGAATGGATATTATTTTATAATACCATTAGATTAAAGTCAAAAAAATAAGAAATGGATTTCTCCACTTCTTTAAAAATGCGTTTTTTATTATTGTGAACTATTTGGGGTTCACTTCA
>CAYXGK010000057.1:0-5856 GCA_964464565.1 uncultured Muribaculaceae bacterium
CTATAAATGCTGCTCTACCACCAGTTTTTTGAACTTCAGCAATTGCATGAAGAGCAAATGTTGTTTTACCACTCGATTCTGGACCATATATTTCTATTATTCTTCCTTTTGGATATCCACCTATTCCAAGTGCTATATCTAATGATAATGAACCACTCGAAATAGCATCTATTTCTCTATAATTATCAGTTCCAAGCCTCATTATTGAACCTTTTCCAAATTGTTTTTCTATATCAGCCAGTACTTGATCTAATACTTTGTCTTTTTCTTTTGTCATTGTTTCCTCCATTTATTTTATATACCAATTATAATACATGATCAATAAAATAGCAATACGTTTTCGAACTTTTGTTCGGTGTTTTTGTAAAGTAATTATTTCTAAAATAAAAAAAGGTTATATTAATTTACCTTTTTTTGGTTTTATTTTTTTTATATAAATAAGATTTAGAATAATTTATCTTTATTTAAGTAATAGTATTCTATTCCAGAATACACACAAAGTACTACAGCTATTATTAAAAGTACATTTGATATGTTTATATTCCATAATTCAAATGGAAGGTTGTAGAAAAATGTTAATGAGATACTAATCATTAAAAACACTGTTTTTATTTTTCCTGTTTTTCCAGCAGCTATTACTGTACCTTTAGAAGCAGCAATCATTCTTATAGAATCTACTATTGTGTCTCTTGCAATTATAATTACTGGAATTGATATACTAATAAATCCTTGTGCAGCTAGTATAATCAAAGCAGTATTAACAAGTACTTTATCTGCAATAGCATCTATGAATTTCCCAAAGTCAGTTACTAAATTATGTTTTCTTGCGATTCTACCATCTAGTAGATCTGTAATAGATCCAATTATAAATAGAACTCCGCCAATGATATATCTTAAATCTATTACCAAAATATCATTTACTATTATCCTTGGAATTTCAAAGTTTAATAAGTGAAAAGGAAATAATAATACAATAGCCATTAAAAACGCAATAATCAATCTAGAAATACTTAGTTTATTTGGTAAATTCATTTTCATATAATCCTCACAATAATATTATTAATAATATAACTACTAATACAAGTACTATACCAAATATAATATATCTCTTTAAATTTTTTTCTTTTTTAAAAGTTTCTTCCATAGTATATGGAGAAATTATTTTTTTTGATTCTGTTTCTGTTTTGTTTGTAGCAGTCTCAATTTCTCCAACTGGTATTTTAGATGTATATTCAAATAAGAATTCATTAAACTCATCCATTATTTTTTCACAATCTAAACAAAGATATTTAGAATATGCGTTTATACAACTTCTTAGTTCATATATGTCTTTGAAAACATCTTTATTTCCAAGTTCTATTTGTTCTAAAACTATTTTGTCAAGTTTTAGATCCTCGGATGCTTCTTCTATGGAAATGCCTTTTTCTTCTCTAGAACTCTTTAAATATTCTCCTATTTCTTTCAAGTCAATCGTCCTTTCTTTAAAATAATACTGTTTATAAGCCATGTTCTGTAACTCTTTCGAGCCCGCAAACATTTATCTATGCATATGCATTCTTCTTTAAGTTACCCTATTGAAGATTCCCCTACCAAAATTTGGGTTTCTCACTCGTGAGGTTTACCTCGTTCCACTTTATCCATTTCTAGATAACATCGTCACTATGGCACTTTTATATCTAATTTAATCATATCTTTCGACTTAGATTATTTCGAAGCTATTAGTCTAAAAAGACTATCATAGGTTATTTTTTCCCTATGCACGAACACTACTATCCCATAAGGATAGTGTGAGCATGGACTTTCCTCTACATAACAAGTATGCAGCGTTTGCAAATAGTATTACTCTTTATCTCCGTATATTACTTTTTCTAATTGAGATATTCTTCTAAGTAAATCTACGTTTGTTATTTCTTTGTCAGAATTCTTTATAATATCTAATTTTTCTTTTGTGTTTCTAAGTTCTTTCTTTAAATTAATATTTTCTTCGATTAGTTCTTTGTTTTCTTCAGAAATCTTTTTTATTATTGATATAAATTTTGTATAATCAGCAATTATTATATCTAAAAACCTATCTACTTCTTGAGGCCTGAACCCTCTTGTATCTACTTTGAATTCTTTTTCTAAAATATCTTGTGGAGATAATGATATTTCTTCTAACATAGTTCACCTCTTTCATAATTTAATCAAAAAAACTTATCTCTGTCAACCAATATAACCTTATATTATATTATACCATCATTTTATAATTTGGGTAGTTTTTGTTTTAATTTTGTAGTATAATTATTTTGGTGATATGATGAAATATCCAAACAAAATAAAAAAGAATAATATAAAAAATACAGAGTTTGGCAACAGAGGAATGTCTTTGGAGTATGATTTAAACACTACCAATGATTATTATTTGGAAAAAAATATTGCCATTGTACATAAAAAACCAACACCAATTAAAGTAGTTAATGTAGAATATAAAAATAATGATCACAAGATAACTGAAGCTTATTTTGAAAAGCAATCTACTACTGATTATAATGGAATATATAATGGGAAATATATTGATTTTGAAGCAAAAGAAGTAAATGGGAAGAATTTTCCAATTAGAAATATTCACAAACATCAATTAGAACATATATTTAATGTTATTAATAAAGGCGGAATATCTTTTATAATTGTTAGATTTAAGACAATAAATGAAACTTATTATTTAGATGGAGTAGTATTAAAAAATTATTTAGATAATAATAGTAAGAGTTATATACCATTAGATTATTTTATAGAAAGTGGTTTTTTAATAAAAGAAAATTATAATATTAGAGTAAATTATATTAAAATAATAGATGAAATTTATTTTGGAGGACAAAAATGAAAAAGATAAAAAGATTATTTAGAAAATATTCTAAATTGGCACATAAAAAAGTTACTGTTGCGATGTTGCCTTTCTTAATATTAGTCGCAGTTTTAGGATATTTTGCAATAGGCTTTAAGAAAATATCAATTATTGTAGGAGTATTATTTGTTTGTTCTTTAATAATTGATTTTATAAAAAATAAAAGAAAACCAAACCCAAGAAGAAAAAAGAAGAAAACTGGAAGAATAGTATTTAATGTATTTCTAGTTTGTGTAATTGGAGGTATAGTTGCAACAATTACTTTTATTGCATATATAGCTCTTACAGCACCTAAATTTGATCCGGACTCTTTATATAAGCAAGAAGCAAGCGTAATATATGACTCAAAGGGTGAAGAAATAACTAAGTTGGGATTGGAAATTAGAGCAAAGGTTACATTTGAAGAAATACCAGAAGTATTAATTGATGCAATAATAGCTACAGAAGATTCAAGATATTATCAACATAATGGTTTTGATTTACCTAGATTTTTAAAAGCAGCTACAGGGCAAGTAATTGGAAATAGTGGTGCTGGTGGTGCTTCTACTATAACAATGCAAGTTGTAAAAAACAATATTACAGATACAAAAGTAAGTGTAATTAGAAAGTTTACTGATATATATATGTCTATGTTTGTATTAGAAAGAAAATATTCTAAAGAACAGATATTTGAATTTTATGTTAATGCACCATATTTAGGAAATGGTTCTTACGGAGTAGCAGAAGCTGCAAAGAATTATTTTGGAAAAGAAGTAAAAGATATCAATTTATCTGAAGCAGCGTTTATTGCAGGTTTATTTCAATCTCCAAGTTACTATGGTGATGCAGCGTGGTCTAAACCCGAAAGAATAAGTGGTAGAAGAAATACTGTACTATATTTAATGAAAAGACATGGTTATATTACAGAAGAAGAAGAAAAAATGGCAAAAGCAATTCCTATAGAATCTTTATTAAAACAAAAAAGAAGTGAAGGAATTCATAAATATCAATCTTTTATAGATATAGTAGTAAAAGAAGTACAAAAGAAAACTGGATTTAGTCCAAATAAAGTTCCTATGAAAATATACACTACTTTAGATACTAAGAAGCAAGATATAGTTAATGACGTTGTAGATAATAAATTTGTATGGCCAAATGAAAAAACACAAACAGGAATAGCAATTACTAACACTAAAACAGGAGCAATACTTGCAGTAAGTGGTGGAAGAAATGTTAATGTTGAAAGAGGATTTAATAGGGCTATCGATTTGGATAGACAACCTGGATCAACAGCAAAGCCTTTCTTTGACTATGGTCCTGGTATAGAATATGAAAATTGGTCTACTTATACTCCATTCTTAGATACCCCTCATAGTTATACTAGTGGTAAAGCAATAAAAAACTGGAATAATGAATATATGGGACTTCTTACATTAAAAAAAGCATTAGGATTATCTAGAAATATTCCAGCACTTAGAGCTTTTCAATCTTTGGATAATAAACAAATATTGAACTTTGTTGCAGGATTAGGATTAAAGCCAGAAGTAGAGAATGGATTTATACATGAAGCTCATGCTCTTGGAGCATATAACGGAACAAATCCAATTGAAATGTCTGCTGCATATTCAGCATTTGCAAATGGTGGTTATTACATAGAACCTTATACTATAACTAAAATAGAATATACAGAAACCGGAGATGTAGATGAATTTACTCCAGTAAAAAATAGAGCAATGAAAGAATCAACAGCATACATTATTACAGATGCTTTAAAATGGTCAGTTACCGATGGAATAAGTGGAGCATCAGGTAAAGTTCCAGGAATTGAAACAGCATTAAAAACTGGTACATCAAATTATGATGCAGACTTTATTGAAAGATGGAAAATATATGGTGCTACAAACGACTTATGGTCAGTTGGATATTCACAAGATTACACAATGGCACTTTGGTATGGATATGACAAAATAACTTCGGAATCTGCTAAAAACAAATGGTATAACATGGGGGCAGATAGTGGAAGAAAAAATAATTTATATAACAGTATTTTTAAACAAATAGTACAAGATGGCGCTAAAACATTTGATATTCCAAAAAGTGTTATACCTGTTACTATAGAGTTAAATACTATTCCTGCTCAATTGCCAAGTCCAAACACACCAGCAAATATGAGAGTAACTGAGTTGTTTAGTAAAGGCACAGAACCAACAACAATGTCTCAAAGATATGTTAATTTGGGAAATCCAAAAAATTTAACAGCAACTGCAAATGGAAACAAAATTAATCTATCATGGGATTTAATTGAAACTCCAACATATTATACTGATAAATTTATGACAAAACACTTCGATGATTATTACGGAAGTAGTGCAAAAGATTATTTAGAAAATCATAAGAAACAAATTGCAAGTGAAATGGGAGTTATTGGTTATGATATTTATTATAAAGGGCCAGATAATATAGAGCATTATATTACTACTACAATATCAAATAACATTGTAATAGATAAACCATTAGTAAATGGTACAACAACAATAGTAGTAAAAACTGCTTTTTCTATCTTTAAGGCATCAAGTAGTAGTGGCGCAACATATTCATTTGAAAATGAAATAGTAGCTCCTTCTATTGTATATAATCAAAACGTAACTAAGCCTATTGGTTATCCAGATATTAATATTAAAGATTTAATAAAAATATTAAATAATGGAGAAGACATCACAGATAAAGCAGAAATAACATATAAGATTATTAAGAGTCCATCAGAAACTGTTTCATTCCCTATAAAAACAAATGTAGCAGCAACATATAACATTGAATATACTATTAAATATAAAAATGTTGATATTAAAGGAACTGATGGAAACAATATTAAACAGACAGTTGAAATTAAGTAGATAAAATATCTACTTTTTTTTATAAAAAAACAAGATTTTTGAACTGAACCCCATTTCTAGGACATAGAAATGAGGTTTTTATATGACAAAATTAAGTTA
>CAYXGK010000058.1:0-5852 GCA_964464565.1 uncultured Muribaculaceae bacterium
AGTTGATTTTACTTACAGATTTGCAATGCTTATTTATTTATGGCATTGTCTTATAGTATCTCCTATGGTATTGGTACCGCATTTATTGTGTATACATTGGTAATGGTACTTACTGGTAAGGCAAAACAAGTACATCCTATTCTGTGGATTTCTACTATTTTATTCATACTCAATTTTGTTCTACTCGCAATTATTTAATATATAAGAAATAAGTCAAGCAAGCAACTATTGCTTGACTTTTTCTTCTTTCATGGTATAATAATATATGAGGGAGGAGCAAATGTACACATTAATTATAGAGGGTAATTTTACCGAACATATTATTGCTAGACATTTATATAGTATCGAAGATTGCGAAATGCAAATGGTATATTACTGTCTAGATAATAATAAAACTATAACCTGTAAAAAAACTTGGACAGATGACTCAAATCGATTAGTCTATGACCTTGGCCTAGAAAATGCATTTTTCATTTGCGCCAATGAAAAATAACATGGTTTAAAAAAATAGATTAATTACCCTGCGCCACCACATAATATATGTAGGTCATAGAATGGAGAGATATATGAAGAAAAATGACGGTCCTCAGGAACTAATTCGGCAGGCGGTTGTCTCACGTAATTTTGAACCAGTTGAACAGTTGTTAAAACAATGTAGTGTCTTCATAAGAAATGACAAGGGTGAAATCAGAGAATGGGTTGATATTGTAGAAAATATCGCAAATTCTTGGGATTTAATACCAAAAAAATAAATGCGTGTATTACGCATTTGGCTATAAAATAATTATATTATAGGTATAGGAGGGGAATGATTATGGGATATCCTTTTAAAGATGCGCTTGACGCATATGTCGTTGCACATAAACTCAACCCAAATGTGGTGCTGCCGCTAATCAATTCGGCAATTACTGAGGGTAGTAATGGAGTTGTTACTGCGGTAGCTATTACTCCCGACACTGTTGTAGCGCAAAAAGCAGCAACAACTATTCAATTTGCTGCTGTTGTTACTGGCACTGGTGGATTTGGTGAAACAGTTACTTGGTCAGTGACCGGTAACGAAGAAGGTACAAAAATTGACAAAAATGGTCTGTTGACTATCGTCGCAGCAGAATTTGTGCCAGAAGAGCATGATATTACTGTTACTGCAACATCTGATTTTGATGATACTGTTAGCGATAGTGTAACAGTAACGTGTAATCAAGTAGTAGAAGAAGAAGCGTAAAGAAAAATACATAAGCCTATGATATAATAAATATGGGGAATGGAATTAGGGAGAATGTTTCATTCTCCCTAATTCAGTTTCTAATATATTCATTTATTGGTACAGGGTGTAGAAGTTAAATAACATTGCAAATAATACCGAGGAAATTCGTTTCCTCGGTTTTATTATATAATATTTTGGAGGCAAAGGAATGAAACTTATTTTTGAGGCAAAGGAAGCTAACTATGCTTATGTTACACTATTATCCACGGATAATTTTTTATACGGAACATTGACATTATGGCAAAGTTTGAGAGACGTAAAGTCAAAGTATCCATTGGCAGTTATTATTACAGAGAAAATTTCTGCAAAAACTAAAGAAGAACTAACTAAATATGATATTAAATATTATGAATTTCCCAATTTAGAATATCCCGAAGAAACTATTAAACATATGAAAGATAATCTTTGGCCACAACAATTAGTAAATACCGGTAGTAAATTAAATATTTTTCGATTGGTAAATTATGATAAAATAGTTTATTTAGATAGTGATATGTTGGTTATGAAGAATATCGATTGGCTCTTTGAGCGGCCGCATGGTAGTGCAGTAATGGATTTAGGCCCAATATACGATAAATATTCTGAATTACTAAAATTTAATTTAGGACGCGACTATTATTTCGGACTCAACTCTGGTTTATTAGTTATTGAACCATCAGTTGCTGAATATGAGAAAGCAATTGAATTATTATATACTATACGAGGATATGACCAAGAAATTATAAGAGCATTGTGGAGTGATTGGGCAACCAATTCCGAAAAACAATTGCCTTTAAGTACTAGTGTTATGCCAGTGGTAATAAATGTCTATTTATTTGAAAATATTGTGAATTTTAGTGATATTTCTATTTTACATTTTGTGGCTCAGAAACCATTTCAAAAAAAAGATGTAGACTTAGATAGTGCCTTTGGTTTATGTGAAAAAATGTATTTAGAAACTATGTATAAGGCCTTGGGTAAAATAGAGAAAAATAAAAATATTTTATTCAAAGTACCGAGAACCGGCAACTCGTATCCATTTTTTAAAAAATTAGTAACCACCTATATCAAATCACAATTTCCGCGCGGCGCGACCGCACTTGACGTGGGTTGTGGTCAGGGAACCTATGCCCATTATCTAAATAAACACTTAATTATTGATGGTTTAGATATTTATTCTCCTCATGATAATGAATATACTAGAGCCTTATATAATAAAGTGATGATTAAGGATATTCGTTTTTTCGAATATGATTATTATGATGTAGTAATTATTGGGGATGTATTAGAACATCTTTCTATTGAAGATGCGCAGAAGGTAATAGAGTACGCTAAGAAACATTGCGGTCTATTAGTGGTCGCTATACCATATGAAATGGAACAGGAAGGCAATGAAAATCATGCTGAATTGCATATACAAGCGGATCTAACTGATGAAATTTTCTTACAGAGATATCCTGGACTTCACCTATTTTGTAGCAACCAATGGTATGCTTATTATATGTGGAAAAAGAAAGACTAATTTTATATAGTGAGGTGAGTGATTTTGTTTAGGGCACAGTTAGGAGATTACTTATCTCAGTTTTATAGTAATGGACCTTATTTACATAAAAAAGAGGATGAAAATGGAGTTCTATATAAAGCAGCTTTTTTTGCAGGAAGCGCTCATGCCGGAAGAGTAGAGAGAATCCGGGTTTTTGATGACATTATTACAAAAATGCAAAGTAATGAGCAAGCTTTTTATGATGATATGGATGTTGGTAATATTACTGCTTTTAATAAAAAATATATGTTGGGTCAAAAATTAATAGAATACGCTAAAGCACGGCCTGGAGGTATACCAGCTTCAGAAATTGATGGTAATTTTTATCAAAAAATACAATATTTTATATTAGTACCTCTTGCCAATATATTAAATATTAAATTAGAAGAAGCTCAGTATAGAGAAATTATAGAAGATATTTTTAAAAAGCACCCAGAGTTCCATAAAAAAATATTAACTATGGTTCTACAGGAATTTAATTCTACTTTAAGTATTCGAGAGGTTCAAGAAAAAGCCAAAGACGCATTATGGTTAGTAATGCAAGCAAATTTTTTATCGTCTAGAACCAAAAATAAATATTTTAGATATACTGGTGATTTTAAGGCAATGGAAGGCACGGAAAGACTAGTACGTAGAGTAATGTTAAAAAATTTAGAAAATAATAGAATTAATCCAATCATTGCTGAAGAATTAAATAATTATTATATTAAAGAATTTTTAAAACCGGATATTGGGAAAAGAGTCGCAGATGCAAAAAAATTATTAAATGAAGAAATTCCTAAAATTATTGCATCTAGTGGGATAGGAAAAACAGAAAACTCTAGAAAAAAACAAAGTAATTTTTATATTAAATTACTTACTGCCACTATTGATGATTGGGCTAATAATATCGAATATCAAAAATTATTTAAAAATACTGGTGTTATGACTGGAGCAATAGGCGAGTTTAGTTTTAGTGTATCTTTATTTATGAATCCAGACCAGAAATTTATTATTCAAAATAATAATGTTTTAAAAAAGAAAATTAAACTAATAACAAAAAGTAATGTCGGAGAAAAACGTGGAACTAGCCCTAAGGCTTCTTATAATCATAAAACAGGATTGAAAGAAGGAAAGGATAGGACTCCTGGACAAATAACTCAAGATATTATGTTTATTGGGAAAAGTCGTAGAAAATATGCTTTTTCTGTTAAAAATTATTTATCAGTTATATTGGAAAAAGCGGGTGGCGCGGTACAAATTAGAGGCGGCAAAAAAATTGATACCTTTATGGGTGATATTTTACAATCTGGTACTGCTGATAGTATTTCAAATATATCAATTACAGAGGATGAAATAAAACGTTTCGCCTATGTATTAGTAAACAATCTTTTCCGAGATGAAAGTAATGATGATTTACTCAATCTTTTTATGGGCGAACTCATTAATTTTTATTTACAAAATGAATTTATTAAAAATTTAACACATAGTAGCGCAGAAATTTTAAAAACATATGGAGATATACGTAATAGCTTTCTTGTAATGTCTGGTATGTATTTAATTCCAATGTCAGTAATTTTAACAAATATAAGGGATAATTTACAAATTGCTTTAAATAAAGATTATACAACTTCTAAAAATAATAGTTTATTTAATATCCCAAAATTTGATTTAGAAGGAATTGTTTTACCAAATGCAGACAAGCTCGATACTGATAAAAAAAATATTCAAAATGCGAACGAATATTATGATAATGGAAGATATACCTGGCCTGGCGCTCCGCAATACGGTGATGAGATGTTAGCTTATGGTATTAAAGCCGGTGACTCCATATATGATAAATTAAGTATGCCAGATATGGAATTTAGAATAGATAGATTATTAGGAATTATAGAAGCTGCTATGAGATAAATTTATATTAGTGTTATAAAATATACAATAATTCATTATTGTAGAGGAGAGTGGGATATGTTATCACCAGAAGCAGTCAATGCTGTAGAACGAGTAACAACTCAGGTAGCCACAGGTCCAATTGATATAGTTAAACTATTAGCAGATTTTGGCGCGCTAATAGTCATGGCCGCATTTTTCGTTTGGCAATCAGCTAAACAGAATAGAAAAATGGAAGAATATATGAATACATTTATGAGTAGTCGTGCAGAAATGCTAAAACAATATCAAGATTTAGCAACACAGACTATGCGTCGTATTCTATTGGAAACAGATGAAAAAAAAGTAGTAATGAAACGAGAAGATGAAACTATTGCTCATGAGTTAAATAGTGAGCGTATGACTATTTTACAGAATACTTTACGAAGTAGCAAGGCTGCGCGCGTAGCATTTATTTCTTATCATAATGGTGGACATGATTTTATTGGTGTACCATTTCAAAGAATGAGTTCGGTGAATGAAGTCGCACGTAGTAGTAATGCTGTAATACAAGCAAAATATCAGAATATGTTTAGGACTTCTTTTTACTCTATTTATTCCGGACTATTAAATAATGATAATTTGCATTTAACAGCGAATGAAAAATTGCAAGAGGATGATCCAGCATTATACCAAGCTTGTATTGAAGATCGTATGTTACAATTATATATGCACACAGTAAAGAATATTGAAGGCACAGATATAGGCTTTGTAATAGTTATCTATGACACCTACGATGTTACTGAAGATGCGGTTACTTTAGCAGATATAACTGCGCGGAGAATCGAAGGGGTTTCTCAAGCGGCTGAAAATAAACTACACTATTCTAGACGAACCTGATATAGGAGGGAACAAATTATGGCATGGATAAAGACAATGTATGGGAATGTGGTTACCGCTCCTATATCACAATTTACTTGTGATACAGCGGCTGATATCAATGATTTACCAACAAATGTAACTTTTGGCTCTCAAGCAGTCGTTATTGCTACTGGCGCACTATATATATTGAATAGTAGTGGCGTCTGGACACTTATGGCGTAATAGGAGGAATAATGTATGTTTGATTTTTTAGGCAAAGCAATAATTAAAAAACAAATTATTAGTAACGTTATTTCTCCTATTTTAACAAATGAAGTAAAAACAAATAGTGCGGCG
>CAYXGK010000059.1:0-5704 GCA_964464565.1 uncultured Muribaculaceae bacterium
AACTTAATTCTACAAAAACTACTACTGTTTCCTTGATATAATTAAAACAATGAGGTGTATATGAAAAACTTAATTAGGCTAATAATAATAAGCACTGTTTTAATAGTAGTAATAATATTTGTTGTAAAATTAGTGCAAGATTCTAAAATTGGAACAAATGCAAGCGAAAGAGAGCTTATATTAGCTGCTCAAAAATATTATAAGGAACATGGTAATTTGCTTCCAAGATATGAATATGAAACACATACTGTATCTTCTAATGCGTTAATTAATAGTGGATTTTTAAAGCAAACAGTAGATATAAATGGTGCTCCAAAGAGTTGTGAATCTTATATAACTACAACCAAGGTTGCAAATGAATATTTTTATAATCCTTTTGTTAAGTGCGGCACTAGTGATGATACATTACTGCTTTATGACAAATTAATATCTATTTCAAAAAATGAAAACAAAGACGGAACAAATGGTTTATTTAGAGTAAATGGAAAATATATATTTAGAGGAGATAGACCTAACAACTTTGTTACCTTTGCGGGAAAATTATGGAGAATAATGGAAATAGGCGAAGATAGAAACATTAAATTATTCTATGATGGTGAAGCTGCTCAAATAAAGGTTTGGGATAATAGATATAACCCAACAGAAGATGCTAAGGTTGGAATAAACGATTATCAAGTAAGTAGAATTAGAGATTATTTATTATCTTATATTGGAGATAGTGAGAAATTTTCTAACTCAAGCAAATCAAAATTAGCTTATATGGATTTGTGTATTGGCGGAAGAAGTGTGGATGATTTATCTTTGGATGGTCATTTAGAATGTTTAAAAAAACAAGGTAATCAATTGATTGGTCTTCCTACTGTTGTAGAATTTTTAAATACGTCTAACGATCCAAATTGTCCAAATAATATTAGAGCATGTAGTAATTATAATTTTATGGCAAGAATAAAAAGTTTTTGGACTCAAACTCCAGTAAAGGGAACTACAGATAAAGTATACAGAATATATTCTGATGAAGGATTAATAGAAAGAAAAGCAATAAGTGAACATTATGCTTATCCAGTAATTAGTTTAAAACCAGATGTTGCAATATTAAGTGGTAATGGGGAATTTAATAATCCTTATGTTTTAAAATAGTCGCTTTTGGCGACTTTTTTCATTGGAGGTGTTATGGATAGACGTCAAGAAAAACTTATTAATTTAGCAAGAATTTGTCTAGCTAATCGAAATTATGACAAGGTTAAAGAATTAGCTAGATGTATTGATCTCGATTTACTAAGCGGAACAGTATTTGACAAAAATTTATCTCTTTCCTATTCGAAAATAGATCAAATAATTTCTGAATTACAATCGAGGCGAAAGATTAAATGTATAAACAGCATGAATTATGATGCTCTTGTAGATAATGAATTAATGAATTTATCATTAGGAGAAATAGAAGCAACTTTTGCTACTATGGAAAGAAATTTAGATCTATTTAATAAGAAGTTCAAAAGCAAAATATTTAGACTTGACACAAACGATGGTAATAGTAGTCTTGTTTCTATTGGAGAATGTAATTTTTTTCATCTGCTTGGTTTAGAACTCAATAGATGGCAGGAACAAAGAGACAGTATATTAAGTATGTTTCCAGAATTTAAAGATGTTTTAGATATGGAATATAGAGAAATATGTATTAACAATGATTCTATTTTACTAGATACTTTATATGTTCTTTTAGAAAAAAAAGAAAGAGTAATCGAGAAATTATATAATCAAAATCCTAGCGTATCAGAAGCATTCAATATGAATAAAATTAAAATTAAAAATTACTTATTTGAAAGATCAGATTTTACCACATCACCAAGCGCACTAATAAATTACAAACCAAAAGGTGGAGTAATTAGAGGAGATTTGTTTTTGCTTAGAGACTACATAAATAACAACTCGCTCGAATGGGGCGTATCATCTTTTAGAGCATACAATGAGGCTCCTCCTAAAAGTCTAGAATCTATCTTATATAAATATTTTCGTGGGAAACTAATAACAAGTTTACAAAAAAATATTACTATATCTATAGGTTCTATCGATGCAGAAGAATTTAACGAGAATTTAGAAATGGAAGAGATTCCAATAACTACAAGATTTGGCAATAACGAATTAGAATACTTTAATAGAATTGTTAGAGGATATAATCCAGTTATAACATCAAAGGAATTAAAAAAAAAGCGAACTAGATAGATAGTTCGTTTTATTTTAGTGCATCATTTTTCTTTAAGTCTTGGATTTGTTTTTTTAATTTATGTGCATTTGAATCTAATATTATTTTTAATTGATTATCTATTTCAACTATTCCTTTAGCACCTAGTTTTTTAATAGCGTCTTTATTAGCCAAAGATATGTCTTTTAATGTTACTTTAAATCTAGATAATTTTACTTCCATATTTAAAATATTATCTTTACCACCAAGATATTCTACTAATTTATTAGCTTCGACTTTAAAGTCCTTTTTTCCACCTTTAATAACAATTATAGCTATAAATAATACTACAGCTACTATAATAACATATTCAATATATAACGATATTCCCATATAATCACCTATCCAATATTATAACATATATTTAAAAAAATAAGTTAAAACTTTAACTTACCCTTTTTTCCTTTTAACCCATTGTAATTTTTAAGTATGTTAATTTCAAATGAATGAGTTTTTGATGATTTGTTTTTATAATCTTTAATTGCTATATTAATTATCTCATCTAATAATTCTGAATAGTTCTTTTTTTCTTTATCAAATAAATAGAATGATAGTGAGCCAGGAATTGTATTTACTTCGTTAACATATACTTTTTCTTTTTTATCATCCATTAAAAAGTCTATTCTTACTACTCCACTAAAATTTAGTACTCTAAATACATTTTTTGATAATTCTTTAATTTCTTTTTCTAATTTTTTTGATATATCAGCAGGTATTATTCTATTTGTAGATAACATTCCCTTTGATTTTTTACCTCCAACATATTTATCATTATAACTTAGGAATTCATCAGTACCCATTACTTCTTCAATTTGACTTGCCTCTGATGATTCTTTGTTTCCTAATACTGCACAGTTTAATTCAACTAAGTTCTTTACTACTTTTTCTACTAATATTTTATCATCATATCTAATTGCTTGGTCGATTGCTTGTTTTAATTCATCTTCATTATTTGCTTTTTTAATACCTATGCTACTACCTAGTCTTGCTGGTTTTACAATTACAGGATAACCTATATTTTTAACGTTTGTTTTAATTGTATTAAAATCTTCTAGATATTCATTATCAAAAAACCAAGTATATTCTGTTACAGGTATATTTTCTACTTCTAATATTTGTTTTTGAAATACTTTATCTTGCCCTATTGTTGCCGCAAATATATTTGATTCAGCATACGGAACTCCTACCATATTTAAATAACCTTGAATTGTTCCATCTTCACCATTTGTTCCGTGCATTATAGGAAGTACTATATCAATTTCATTAATTATTTTTTTTAATCCTTTTTTTGACTGCAAAACAAATCTTCCGCCTTTATTGTATAGTACAACTTCTTTAGCATACTTTTTTAAATTATCAAATTCTTTATATAGATCCAAATCCCTAAGTAATGATCCTGTATACCAAGATTTATCTTTTGAAATATATATGGGTACTATTTCATATTTTTCTTCATTTAGTGCTTTCATTGCTTGAACAGCAGAAATAACACTTATTTCATGTTCAACGCTTTCTCCTCCGAATATTACTCCTAGTTTTATTTTCATTTAATCCTCCTACTTTTATTTACTTCAAAGAAATTTTCTAATATTGGTATTAATCTATCTAATTGTTCAATAAAGGCATAATGTGTTCCCTTTTGAATTTCGATTAATGCTGCATTTTTCATTATAGATTCAGCGAACATAGCCTCTTGTATTGGCACTGCAGTATCATTAGTTCCCCATATCAATAATGTTGGAGATTCTATTAATTTTAAATTCTCAGTTAAATCAGCATTTATTACATTTACTAATACTTCTCTCATTACAGGAGTAGCATTTCTATAGTCTGTTGATCCCATTTTCGTTTTAAAATAATTTTCATACCTATTCAATATAGGTAGTTTTTTCAGTGTTTTTAATATTTTCTCTTTTATAGAGTTTTTCTTTATTCTTTTTCTAAATGGAGCAGCAAGAAGTATTAATTTTTCTGTTTTATTTTTTGAAGCAAAAATAATTGCAACTCTGCCTCCAAATGAATGTCCAATTATAATTGGATTAACTATATTTAACCTATTTAATAATTCTTCTAATATTTCTTCATACTCATAAATAGTAAGTGCTTTTTTTGGCTCCTCACTTTTCCCAAATCCAGGAAAATCTATATTTGTAATATAAAAATATTTCTCTAATTTTCTACCTATTATATCCATTACAGCAGTATTTTGTCCCCATCCATGAAGCAAAATAATGTTTCTTCCCTTTTTATTACCATACTGTACATAATTAATGTTTATATCATTTATTTTCATAACTCACCTTGTATAAACATTTTACCACTATTATATTTTACGGGCAATAGATAAAACAAAAAAGCTAAAAACATTTACATTATCTTGATTTTTTAGTATAATTTTATATGTTGAGGTGAATGATGAACAAATTTAAAAAAATATTTATTGGTACTTTAGTATTACTTTTAGTAAGTGGTTGCGGTGCACCTAAATTAAAAGATGGAAAAGAAGTTCTTTTCGAGATGAATGGCGGAAATATGACTGCTGATGAATTATATGAAGATTTAAAAATGAATTATGGTTTTTCTTTTATGTTAAAAGAAATAGATATTAAGTTATTAAATCAACAATATAAAACAACTAATGAATTGAAAAAACAAGTTGAATCTGAAATATTAGCTGCTAAAAATCAACTAGGATCAGATTTCGCAGATGCAATTCAATATTATTATGGTGTTACAACTGAAAAAGAATTATATGATTTATTAGAGATGAATTTAAAGAAAAAAATGGCTATAAATGATTATGCGTTATCGATAGTTAAAGATGAAGAAATTAAAAAATATTATGATGAAAAATCAATCGGAGATATAACAGCATATCATATGCTTATTATTCCAGATACAAGCAATATTAAAGACAATATGTCTGATGAAGAAAAGACAAAATTAACTAAAGAAGCAGAAGAAGCTGCACTAAAGAAAACTAAAGAGTTAATAGAACAATTAAATTCTGCAGATAATAAATTAGAAACTTTTAAAGAATTAGCTAAGAAAAATTCTCAAGACGGAACTGCATCTAAGGGTGGTGAATTAAATCCATTTAATAGAGGAACTATGGTTGAACCGTTTGAAGACGCAGCTATTAAATTAAATGTTGGAGAATATACTAAGGAACCTGTTAAAACACAATTTGGATACCACATAATTTATAAAGAAAAACAAGCAGAAAAAGGCAAATTAGAAGATTTAAAGAGTTCAATTAAAACTGCAGTTGCTGATGATAAAGTAAAAAATACTACAAATATCGAAGCATTTGCTATGGAAAGTTTAAGAGAAAAATATAAATTAGAAATATTTGATCCAGAATTAAAAATTAGATATGATAATTATTTAAACGAACAAAAAGGAACTAAATTGAAGTGATATATTAAATGTAGACAGTCAAAAAAGACACAGTCTACATTTTTT
>CAYXGK010000060.1:0-276 GCA_964464565.1 uncultured Muribaculaceae bacterium
TTGATCGTATTGCTAATTTAAGTGAAGATGTAATCCGTCATATGATAATAAATATAAGTAAGTAGTAGGAGGTAAATATGCTAAATAAAGTGGTACTAATAGGACGTTTAACTAAAGACCCTGACTTAAGGTATACGACTAGCAATATACCTACTGTTAACTTTACTCTAGCGGTAAATAGACCATTTTCTAATCAAAATGGAACTAGAGAAGCTGATTTTATAAATGTTATTGTATGGAGAAAACAAGCTGAAAATGTTAAAAAATATATAACAA
>CAYXGK010000060.1:286-5699 GCA_964464565.1 uncultured Muribaculaceae bacterium
GGAAATTTAGTAGCAGTTGAAGGAAGAATACAAACAAGAAATTACGACGATAAAGAGGGAAAAAAAGTCTATGTCACTGAAGTAGTTGCTGATAATGTACAATTTTTAGAACCTAAGGGGCAAAGAAGTATGGATGACAACCATAATAATTATGGGCAAAACGAAGATATTCCTACAACGGATGTTGGAGATGAACCATATATTGACTTTGGACAAACAGTTGAACTAAGTGATGATGATATAGCATTCTAAAGAAGGAGGAGAAATGGCAGAGTTTTTTAAAAAAAGAAAAAAAGTGTGTCAATTATGCCAAGGTAAAACTATTAATTATAAAGATGTTGAAATAATAAAAAAATATATTAATGATAAGGGCAAGATACTACCTAGAAGAGCAACAGGTGCTTGTGCTAAACATCAAAGAGAAATAGCATCTGAAATTAAAAGATCACGCTTTATGGCATTAGTACCATTTACAGAATAGGAGTATTTATGGATACGGTATTATTAATTCTATCAATATTACTTATTACATTAGTAGTATTGCAAAGTTCTAAAGCAGAAGGTGCATCTCAAGTTATTCAGGGTGGTAACTTAGATTTATTTTCTAATAGAAAAGAACGTGGCAGCGAGTTATTTATGACAAGATTAACACTAATTCTTGGTGTATCTTTCTTTGTAACATGTTTAATAATGTCATTACAATAAAAATAAATGTAAAGAACTAGATATTAGTTCTTTTTTATTTTATAATGTATATGGAGTGATATACAATTAAGATAGTGTAACTAAATATAGTATAAAAAAGACTAGTTGAAAATTTACTATAAATAAAATAAGTTATTCGTAGTCAAAATAAGGAGAAAATATGAAAGAAAACATTATAAAGTTATTGGATGAAATAAAAAAACCATTAAATGAAAACGAACTGTTTGATAAACTTGGACTAAAGGAAATAAGTACTCTTACAGAGTTGTGTAATTTAATTAGAACTTTGGAACTTAATGGTGAAATATATAAAACAAATAGTGGAAAATATACACTATACAAATATACCCATCTTTTTGTAGGAAGATTATCGGTTCATAGAAAAGGATTTGGTTTTTTAATTCTAGAAGATGCACCAGATATATATATTCATTCAACAAACATGAATGATGCAATTCATAATGATTTGGTAGTTGTTGAAAAAATTAATAAAGAAGAAGGAAAAGTTGTAAAGGTAGTAAATAGAGAATTAAAAAATGTTGTAGGAGAGCTTAAATACGACAATAATGAATACTCTCTTAATATAGATACCGATAAAGTAAGACTTAATATAATAATTGAATCTGACAAAAGATTTAATGCTATGCCTGGAAACATTGTATTAGTTGAGCCATATGAACAAATTATAGGAAGCAAATACAAAGGAAAAGTAGTTAAAATATTGGGACATAAGAATGATCCGGGAATAGATATACTTCAAATTGTTTATGAGCATGAAATTAATGATATTTTTAGTGCAGAAGTAATTGAAGAATCAAATAATATTCAAGAAGTTGTATTAGAAAAAGATTTAGAAGGAAGAAGAGATTTAAGGAATCAAATAATATTTACAATTGATGGGGATGACGCTAAAGACTTTGATGATGCAGTTTCTATTGAAAAATTAGATAACGGTAATTATAAACTTGGAGTACATATTGCTGATGTAAGTAATTATGTAAGACCAGGAACAAAATTAAATGATGAGGCATTAAATAGAGGTACAAGTGTTTATCTAATAGATAGAGTTATACCAATGCTTCCTCAAAAATTATCTAATGGAATTTGTTCGTTAAACGAAGGTGTAGATAGGCTTACTTTAAGTTGTGATATGGAAATAGATAACAATGGAAAAGTAGTAAATTACGATATCTATGAATCGGTAATTAAATCTAGCAAAAGAATGACTTATAAAAATGTTAATAAAATAATAGAAGCAAACGAAATAGTAGAAGGATATGAACCGTATGTTGAAAAGCTTAACATGATGTTCGAACTTTCCAAAATAATAAGAAAAGATAAAATTAATAACGGATACATAGATTTTGAAATTGACGAACCATATATAATTGTTGATGAAATAGGAAAACCCATAGATATAAAAGTAAGAGAACGTGGAGTTGGTGAAAAATTAATAGAAGATTTTATGATAATAACTAACGAGACTGTTGCTAGTTATGTATTTTGGTTAAATTATCAATTTATATATAGAGTACACGGAATGCCAAAAGAAGAGAGAATTAATAACTTTCTATCTATGATATCAAATTTAGGATATAAATCAAAAGGTAATGTGAAAAATATTACACCTAAATTTATACAACAAATCCTAGATTCTTTAAAACAAGAGGAAGAATATGAAATAATTGCGGAATTAGCACTTAGATCTATGCAAAAAGCAGTATATTCTACAGAAAATATTGGTCACTTTGGTTTAGCAAGTAAAATATATACTCATTTTACAAGTCCAATAAGAAGATATCCCGATTTAGCAATACATACTCTATTAAAAGGATATTTAAAGAATGATTTTACTAATAAATTAGGAGATTTAAATTACATATCAGAACAATCTTCATTAACAGAAAGAAGAGCTATTGAGTGCGAAAGAGAAGTAAATGATATGAAGATGGCAGAATACATGCAACAACACATTGGAGAGGAATATTTAGGTAAGATATCAGGTCTTATTCCTTCGGGTATTTTTGTTAGGTTGGATAACCTTATAGAAGGTTTTGTTCATGTATCTGAACTTGGAGATGATTATTATATATTAAATGAAAATTTTCATATGTTTATTGGGAAAGATAAAGGCAAAAAATATAAACTTGGAGATAAACTAAAAATAAAAGTAATAGCTGCATCAAAAGAAGAAAGGATAATAGACTTTGATTTAGTCTTAGAATAACATGAAAAAGAAAAGAAGGTTAAAGAAAAAACCAATAATAATATTAATAATATTTTTACTATTGATTATTTTAACTGTATTGTTTGTTATATTTAAAGATAATTTTTTAAAAAAAGGTGAAAAGCCAAATACTCTAGACAAAGGAAAAAGTATTTCTCTATCTATGATGGTGGCAGGAAATGTAATTCTAGATAATAAAATTACAAACGACGGTTTAGTAAAAGAAAATAAATATGATTTTGATTATATATTTAAAGATTTAGAAATTATAAAAACAAAAACCGATCTCAAATACTATAATCAAGAAAGTATAGTAGGTGGTTCAAGTCTGGGGATATCTATAAACAACAAATATAATTCTCCTATAGAAATAGTAGATACAATGGTTAATTTAGGGTTCAATATGGTTTCTTTAGCTAATCTTCACTCTTTTGATAAAGGTGAAACTGCTATAAAAAAATCTTTAGAACATTTTAAATCTAAAAACATTTTGTATAGTGGTCAGAAATTAGATAATAAAGTAGATTCGGTAATAAAAGAAAAAAACGATATTAAATATACAATGTTATCATATACCATGGATACACTTGTTGATTTACCTAAAAATAATGAATATTTAGTTAATAAATATTCCAAAGAAAAAGTAAAAACTGATATAAGCAAAGTAAAAGATAGTGTTGATTTACTAATTGTATCTATTTCTTGGAATGAATTAAAAAATAGTGATCTTCTTTTAGAACAATCAGAAGTTGTAGAATATTTGTCATCATTAGGTGTTGATATTGTAATAGGCAATGGGTTGTATTCGATTCAACCAATTGACAAAATTAAAAACACCTTGGTAATTTATTCATCCGGTAATTTATTATCAAATTATTCAATAATTGACAGTAATATTTCAATGATTACCATATTTAACATAGATTTTAAATACGATGGGTCAAAAATAAACAATAAAAAATATTCAAATATAAAGTCAACATTACTTTATACTACAAAAGTAGATTCAACCAATTTTAAAGTGGTTCCATATACTACTTTAGATGACAATATTTTAAAAAACTATAATGATTATTATGAAAAATATGCTAATATAATTAAATCAAAAACAAGTGTAGTTGTAGAAAAGTAGGTAGTTATGGAAATAGAAAATAGAAAGGCAAGATTTGATTATTTTATTGAAGATACTTATGAAGCAGGTATTGTTTTAAAAGGGACAGAAATTAAATCTATTAGACAAGGTAAATGTAATCTAAAAGATAGTTATGCCTTAATTAAAAACAATGAAGCTTTTTTGATAAATGCACATATAGCATCTTATGAAAAAGGGAATATATTTAATCACGAAGAAACAAGAACAAGAAAACTGTTATTAAATAGTAGTGAAATATTGAAATTAAAATCTAAATTAGATGCTGAAGGTTATACTTTAATTCCTTTGAAATTATATATAAAAAAAGGATTTGCAAAAGTTTTAATAGGTGTTGCAAAAGGAAAAAAAGACTACGACAAAAGAGAAAGTATAAAGAAAAAAGATATTGAAAGAGAAATGAGAAAAAATGGAACAATTTAATTATTTATATAAACAGAATAAATTACTTGATGATATATTTAATGAGTTATATGATAACTACTCTAAAGAAACAATTGAAAAAAACATCGTAGAATTATTGGTGGAATTAGGCGAATTAGCAAATGAGACTAGATGCTTTAAATATTGGTCAAATAAAAAACCGAGTGATAGAGAAGATATTTTAGAAGAGTATGCGGATTGTTTTATTATGGGATTATGTTTTTGCAATATTGCTAATATAGAATTAAATGAGAGTTTTATAGAAGTAAATAACAAAAACATAATATATCAATTTAAAGAACTATTTAAATTATCATCTCAACTAGATTCAAGTTTAAATAAAGATCTTGTAAAAGAAATATTATCTAATTTGCATAATTTAGGAAAATTACTAGATTTTACTGATAAGGATATAATTGAAGGATCATTAAAGAAAATTAATAAAAATTTAAAAAGATTTGAAACAGGATTCTAACAAATCTTTTTTTATTATATGTTATGTGATATAATGTTAATTCATGGGGGCGTTAAGGTTTCGACGGAATTTATGATACTAAGGTTAGCAAGTCGTAAGGTATGCGTCAAATCCAAAACTTAAAATAACTGGAAACAGAAATCAATCGCTAGCATTCGCTTAATTGCGGCTAGACCCTTACTATCTATTTTCTTGTGATGGATTTTCAAGGGCTAATAAAGCAAGATATAACAAATAATTTTCTAAGTTAGTTGTTGAATATGTATTAGAATCGTCAATATTATTTTGTTAAATTAAACATATTGATTAAATATAAATTTGACTAAACTTGTAGAGATTTTTTTAAAGTATTTTTCGGACATGGGTTCGATTCCCATCGCCTCCACCAGATTGATAGGAAACTCGAACTTTTATAGTTTCGAGAGTAATAAAT
>CAYXGK010000061.1:0-5670 GCA_964464565.1 uncultured Muribaculaceae bacterium
AATATCTTTCAAAAGATGCTTTAGAATATCCCTTAACTACATCTGAAAACATTTGAATAAATCTTCTATATGAATCATAAGCAAATCTAGGATTTCCAGTTGATTCTGAAAAACCTTTAACTACTTCATCATTAAGACCTAGGTTAAGTACTGTATCCATCATTCCTGGCATACTAGCACGTGATCCACTTCTAACAGATACTAATAACGGATTGCTTAAGTCGCCCATTTTTTTACCTGTTATATTTTCTAATTCTTCTAATTTAGAAAAGATTTCATTAATTATTTCATCAGGAATTTTTTCTTCTTTATTATAATATTCTGTGCAAGCTTCTGTTGATATTATAAAACCTCTTGGAACTGGAAGTCCTATATTAGTCATTTCTGCTAAATTAGCTCCCTTACCTCCAAGTAAGTCTTTCATTTCTTTTTTACCTTCATTAAAGGCATACACGTATTTTTTCATATTCCTCCTTTAAACACATACCTTAGAATTATACCAAAAATAAAAAAAGTAAACAACATTGTTTACTCTTATTTACTTTTTTGATCTTGGATGAGTGTCTAAATAAACACTTCTTAACTTTTCGTTTGACACGTGAGTATATATCTGTGTAGTATCTAACGATGAGTGTCCTAATAATTCTTTTACAGTCAATATATCACAACCTTCATTTAATAAATGAGTTGCAAACGTATGTCTAAATACATGTGGAGTAATATTTTTTTTAATTGAAGCTTTATTTACTATATCTCTTAATATTTTTTGAACAGAATTAGGGCTTATTTTTACTCCGTTATTGGATAATATTAAGTATTCTATATTGTTTTTATTATCTCTAATGTTGATATATTTACTTAGTATTTCATTACAATAATCACCATATAAGACTATTCTCTTTTTATTTCCTTTACCAACTACTATAATGCTCTTATTTTTAAAATCTATATCTTTTACTTTTATGTTGCATAACTCTGAAACTCTTATACCAGTTCCATATAGCAATTCCAATATTAATCTATCTCTTATACCAAAAATTGTTTCTAAATCAGGAATATTCAATATCAATTCTAAATCTTCATAATTAATAAATCTAGGTAACTTTTTATCTTTTTTGGGTAGTGAAACAAAAAGATATGGGTTTTTATCTATTAATTCTTTAGAATATAAATATTTATAAAAACTTCTTAATGTACTAATTTTTCTACTTAAAGATGATTTAGAATATTTTTTATCATATAAATGTGATAAATATTGTTTTACATCATTATATGTTATATTTAATGGCTCTAATTTATTTATATTTAAATAACCATAGTATTCATCTAAATCACTCTTATAATTGATTAGAGTATTTTCACTATAGTTTCTTTGATATTTTATATATTTAATAAAGTCATCAATATAATTCATATATACCTCTTTAAAAAGATAATCATTTGATTATCTTTTTGTTTTACTGCTTCCAGTACCAATTGTTCTTGCTTCTTCTACAAAATAACTTGCTAACCTAAAAGCATCGCCCTCTTGCATCGGAGCACATCTATATTGAGCTTGAGTATTTTGATCTAATTTGCAGTAATCAAGCCAAGGTATTTCTGGTTTATTTATCGTTTCTGGTTCGACTGGTTTTGACTCAACTGGTTGTTTTTTTTCAATAGTAGGAAATTCATTTTCCATAATAGTATATATTTTAGTTCTTTCTGCTAAACTTCCAATTATTACTTTATCATATAATTTTCCTATATTAAATTCTAATTCTTTAGATGTCCCATTATTGTATGCTCTAATTATGCCTAATACATCTCGATATATATTGATACTAGATTTTATAGTATCATTACCATATTTATCTTTATCAGGTTTCATACTAGAATCGTAATATTCCTTTAATCTCTCTCTAAAACTTGGATTTTGTCTTGTAAGTAATGAATAAAATCTTGATTCCATATATTTTAAATCAAATATTTTTTTGTCTTTTTTATATAATATAGGAACATATTCACTAGATACTCCGTTTGACTCAAAATTGCCAACTTCAGAATTTTTTGCAATTCTTTTAGTTTCTTCTTTGTTTGGGTAGTATACGATTTGTGCACTATAAAAAGATTTATCATCAGATATATTGTTTTTTTCTTTGAAATAATCGCTCAACGCTTGAGATAATTCATTTTGATCATTATATAACATTGTTCTTTTATGAATTTGTTCTAAAGAAAAATAAAGATGTTCTGTACAAGGATTACCATCCTTGTATATTCTAAGTCCATATATTTTTTTTACAGCCATAAACCCTCCTATTTATCATCCAATTTAACTAATACTTCTCTTGGCTTAGAGCCATTTTGTGGGCCAACAATTCCTCTTTCTTCAAGTAAGTCTATAACTCTTGCTGCTCTATTATATCCTAATTTAAACTTTCTTTGTAGAAGTGATGCAGATGCTTTTTGACTTATTACAATGAACTCTACTATTTCATTATATAAAGGGTCTTCGTATTCTTCATCTTCGCTATCGTTATGCATTCTAGTTGCATTCTCATTTGCTAGAGAATATCTATCATCAAATGTTGCTTTTTGTTGACTTACAGTAAAGTCTACTACTCTTTTTACTTCATCATCTGTTACATAAGCGCCTTGTATTCTAATAGGCGCATTTTCTCCTATAGGCAAAAACAACATATCTCCTTTACCAAGTAACTTTTCTGCTCCAGTCATATCTAATACTGTTCTTGAATCTATTGATGAAGATACAGCAAAAGACAATCTTGAAGGTAAATTTGCTTTTATTAATCCTGTTATAACATCTGTAGATGGTCTTTGAGTAGCAACAATTAAATGTATACCGGCCGCTCTAGCAAGTTGAGTAATTCTTAGTATAGAATCTTCTACTTCCTTTGCTGCAACTAACATAAGATCTGCTAATTCATCTATTATTACAACTATAAAAGGTATTATTGCTTTATTGTTACCTTTTTCATGAACATGTCTATTATAATCATCTATATTTTTTGTACCAGTTTCACTAAATAAATCATATCTTCTTTCCATTTCTTCAACCATTCTTTGAAGAGCAACTGAAGCTTTTTTTGCATCAGTTACAACTGGCATAAGTAAATGTGGACACCCATTATACATACCCATTTCTACTTTTTTAGGATCAATCAACACAAGTTTTACTTCGTTTGGTTTAGTACGCATTAAAATTGATACGATTGTTGAATTTATACAAGATGATTTTCCTGATCCGGTTGAACCAGCAACTAATAAATGTGGTGTCTTATTTATTTCCATAAACATTGTTTTGCCCATTATACTCTTTCCTAATGGAACACATAACTTACTATTTTCGACTATTTTTGGTAATCCTTTAAGTACCTCTTTTAGGTAAACTACAGTATTTATAGTATTAGGTAATTCAATACCTATAGTAGTTCTTCCTGGAATTGGAGCTTGAATTCTAACTTCTTTTGCAGCTAAAGCAAGAGATATTTCTCTATTTATTCCAAGAACTCTACTTACTTTTGTACCTGATTTTAACTCCATTTCATATTGAGTAACAGCAGGTCCAACATTTACTTCAACAACTTTTGCATCTATTTCAAAATCTTTAAATACTTTTTCTAATTTTTCCACATTTTGTTTAATTAATGTTTTATCGTTGTTTTTTGATGTCTTATTAGATTCATTTAATAAATCATAACTTGGTAATACATAACTACCATCATCAGGTAATATCATAGGTTCTTTTGTTTTTTCAACTATTTCAGGTGTTTCTTTTAATTCATCAAGTGAAACAACCTTCTTTTCCACTTCTTCCGCTTCAGCTTCAATTAAAACTTTTTCTTTCTTTTCTTTCTTCGGTCTATTAACAAAAGCCTTCTTCAAACCATTGTATATTGCACTACTAACTTTCTTAATTAATTCTATAACTTCTACATCAAATAGAAATATCAATCCAACTGCTATAAAAGCTATAGCAATTATCTTTGTTCCAACTAAAGAAAATAATTTAATAAATAACAAAAGAACAGATGCTCCAATTATTCCCCCACCATTTGCAATATTTTCACCTTTAAATGATGATAATGTTTGTTCTAAAACTAATTTAAATGTTGAGGATATCTCTATATCTAAATTGCTAATAAATCTAATATGAGAAAGAACTAATATAGATAAAAAAATCATACATAAACCAATTGATTTTATATTTATTCCATAATTTTTATTGACAAATGTCATATAAATACCAGATAGAGAGACTATAATAAGTCCTAATATCCATAATTCTCCAAAGAAAAAAACAGATATACCCATTATAAATTTTCCTACTATTCCAAGAGTACCTATTCCTATAATGGATAATAGAGTAATTATTATTCCAATTAGTTGAGTATTATGTTTCTTTTTATAAGTTCTTTTCATATTTACCTCGCAATTTTATTATAACAAAAAAAAGAAATAAAGGGAATATTATTCCTTTATCTCTCCATATAGGCTCCATGTTCTAGAACCTGTTATTTTTACATCCACAATGTTCCCTAAAATAGAATCATCACCCTTAACATTTACTAATTTACCCGTTTCAGTATATCCCATATACATATCTTTTTTATTTGAAGCGGATTCGATTAATACTTTAAAAGTTTTTCCAACCGATAAATCATTAGATTCTTTAGCATAACTATTAATTACTTCATTTAATTTGTATAATCTATTTTCCTTTTCTTTTAAAGATACATCATCATTTAGTTTTGCGGATGCTGTTCCTTCCCTTTTCGAATAAATAAACGTATATGCTGCATCGAACTTGCATTTATTTACTAAATCTAGAGTTTCATTAAAATCTTCTTCTGTCTCATTTGGAAAACCTACTATTATATCTGTAGTTATAGAGCAATTTGGAATACTACTCTTAATTTTATTTATTAATTTCAAATATGATTCTTTCGTATATCTTCTTCCCATAAGTTTAAGTATTTTATTTGATCCACTTTGAACAGGCAGATGAATATACGGCATTAAACTTTTATTATTTTTTATTTCTTCTATCATATCGTCAGTAAAATCCCACGGATGACTTGTTACAAATTTAATTCTTTCTATTCCAGCATTAGAAACATCTCTAAGTAAATTAGCCATATTATAATTATCATATTTATCTTTTCCATAAGCATTAACATTTTGTCCAAGTAAAGTTACTTCTTTATAACCGTTTTTTACTAATTCACTTATTTCTTTTAGTATATCTTCTTTATCTCTACTTCTTTCTTTTCCTCTTGTAAAAGGAACTATACAGTAAGTACAAAATTTATCACATCCATATATTATATTTACCCAAGCTTTATACTTGTTTTCTCTTTTTATAGGTATTCCCTCTACTATGTCTCCTTCTTTTGACCAAACTTCTATTTCTTGTGTATTATTTATTACAGAATTATTTATTATTTCTGGAAGTTTATGAATATTATGTGTTCCAAATACAAAGTTTAACCACTTATACTTTGCTTTAATTTTATCTACTACGATTTCTTCTTGAGCCATACATCCACATAAACCAACTAATACATCCTTTTTAGTTTCTTTTAAATATTTAATTCTACCTAACATTCCAAATACTTTATTGTGAACATTTTCTCTAATAGCACATGTATTTAATATTATTAAATC
>CAYXGK010000062.1:0-5637 GCA_964464565.1 uncultured Muribaculaceae bacterium
GTTTTCAAAGAGTGTTTCATCATTGCAAAATAAATCCAGAACTACTAGATACAAAGAAAGACTAGATAGAATGGAAAACAAAGGTATGATGATGATGACAATTGTTGGACTAGGAGTTATGGCAGTATTAATGTTTGCTATGATGAATAATTTTGGTGGTATGGGAATATAAAAAAACGAGGTGATTAACTATGAAAGAAGCGATGGGTGGAACATTACTATTCAATTTAGTAATTACTTTTGTTGTAATTTATATGGCTATAATGGCTTTAGGAATTAATTACGCGATTACTTTTAGAGTTAAGAATCAAATAATAAATATAATAGAAAAGAATAATTCATATGATGATGCAAAAGATGAAATAGCTGAATATTTAAGTAAAGTTAATTATTATGGAGGAAGTAATTCTACATCAATAAATTGTATGAACAATACAAATGGATACTGCATAGAACAAATAGATTTGACGTCAGGCGGTTATTATTATGTTGTTACCACTTATGTTCGTTTTGATTTCCCTATTTTTGAAAATTTAAGATTATTATCCTTTATGGTAAAAGGAGAAACTTCAATAATGGGAAGAGTAAGCGAACTATAATGTGTAAACGAAATGTAAGTATACTTGTAAAATTGTGACTCGTTATATATAATATAATTATGTATATTAGAAAGGAGGGATTTAAATGAAAGCAGCAACTGGAGAAACAACTTTAACAATCATTACAATAGTAGCAGTTGGAGCAATATTGGTATTTTTTGGGACTTGGTGGGCTAGTAGACAAAATGATATTAATAATAAATGGGATAACCCAACTCTTGAGCCATCAACATAAAAAATATAAAGATAGAAAGGATGATTAACTATGAAGGAAGCTTTTGGAGCGACTTTATCATTTGAATTAATTATGGTGTTTATTTTAGTATTCGTTGGAATAATGGGTATTGGTATGAACTACGCTACTTCTTTCAGAGTTAAGAATCAAATTGTAGATATATTAGAAAAATATGAGACGTATGACAAAGCAAAGGATTATATTGAAGCTTATGTAAGTCAAGAAAAATATTATGGTGGTGGAAAAAGGCCTGATACAACGAGTAATTCGGATTGTATAAATAGTGCATTAAGTTATTGCATAAAAGAAGCAAAGTTTGAGGACGAAGGCTATTATTATATAGTAACAACATATGTAGTATTTGATTTCCCAATAATTGGAAGAATATTACAATCTCCAGTTACAGGTCAAACACCAGTATTAAAAGATTTTGAAAATATACCCAGTTTATAGAAGGTGAATATGAACATAGTAATTGCAAATGTATTTGATGAAAAATTGAGTTCATTAAACATCGAAGTTATTAAAAAAGTTAATGGAGTGTTTGAAGCCGAAGAGCTTATACAAATGTTTTCTAACTTTTTTTATAATAAAATGATTTTGGATATTACCGCAATTAATAATTACTCAGATTTGAGAAATTTGCAAAAATTATCAGTAAATTTGGATATGAGTAAAATTATATTGCTGTTAGATGATACTCCTCAGACATCATCTTCTTTATTCTTATCAAAACTAATTTCTATAGGGATATACAATTTTACAAAAAACAAAGAAGGAATTGAATATTTATTAGCAAATTCTAATACATATAAAGATGTAGCACATATCCACCAAATCGATACTTTAACAAAAGAAGTAACTCATAAAGTTCTTGAAAACAAAGTAAAGGTTCTTGGAATAAAGAATTTAACGATTCATGCAGGAGCAACATCGTTGGTGTATATGTTGAAAAGACAGTTGGCATTGAATTATAAAGTTGCGGCAATTGAAGTAGATAAAACGGATTTTATATATTACAATGATCCCGATATGTTCTCTACAACTAATTCCGATTTATTTAGTGAAATACAAAAGATCAGTCAAAAATATAACATTATATTGGTTGATTTAAATACTAGTGGGGATGAAAGCTTATGTAACGATATATTGTATTTAATGGAACCTTCTATTATTAAACTTAATAAACTAATGAGAAGACATGGAGACATTTTTAATAAAATGAGCGGTAAGAAGATTGTATTAAATAAAAGTTTATTAAATACTAAGGATGTATCTGATTTAGAAAACGAAGCAAAAACAAAAGTATATTATAGTATTCCCCCGTTAAACGACAGGATGTTTAGTAGAAATCTAGATAATTTGTTAGGAAAAATTGGTTTTTCAAAACAAGTGTCAAAAGAGAACAATATGATAGGGGTATTTAAATCATAAATATTGACAAACAATATCAAATAAAGTATTATGTAATTATAGGTTGTGGAAGGAGGACATATGGGTGTTTGCGACAATCAAGATTTACTGACAATATTAGGGTACATTAAATTAGTATACTTAATATTACAAATTGCTGTACCAATAGTTTTATTGATAATGGGTACACTGGATTTATTAAAGGCAGTAACTTCTGGGGATGAAAAAGCAATAAAGGCTGCAACAGGAATGCTTGGAAAAAGAGCGGGAGCAGCGGTGGCAGTATTCTTATTATTTATTATAATAAGATTAATAACAAGAATAGTTGGCGGAACTGAATGGACTACATGTTGGGATGCTGCTAATACAGCTAGTACGGGTGGTAATCAACAAGAACAAGTACCAGATAGTGGAGACAACGACAGATAAAAACAATTATATAATTGTTTTTTTTATATATAAATTTAATATATTATGATATACTATATGTATAATATTAGAGATATAGGTAGTGTGTTTATGAATGTATTAATTGATGTTTTTTCCTATAAACTTTCTTTTTTAACGGATTTATTAAGATATTTATTCTTGTTTTTAGATGGGCTAATATATAATTTAATACAGCCTTTGTATGCGGCTGCGCTTAATTTGGCTGATATTAGAGGGGTTCTACAACAAGATCAATTGGTTGAAATAATTACAAGTAGAATATATATATTTTTAGGACTATTTATGTTCTTTAAACTTGCTTTTTCTATTATTTCTATGATAGCAAATCCTGATATGGTAAACGATAAGCAAAAAGGGCTAAGTAAAATAGTTACTAATGTAATTATTACTTTAATATTGTTAGTAATAATGCCAAGTATATTTAGAATGGCATACGGATTACAAGACACTGTTATTAACGGTGGTTATTTAAGAGGAATATTTGGAACAACACATGATGGTAAAATGGCAACAGGCAATGAGGGTGTTGAATTAGGAAAAAAAGTATTTAGAATTTTTATAAATCCAATTAACGATAACGGAACAACACAAAATGCAATTAATTTATTTGAAAAACCAACAGATAGAGTTGATGTAGGTGTATTAAACACACATGATGCAATGACAAGAGATACTAAAGGTATATATGATATTTCTTATATGATGGTAATTTCTACTATTGTTGGTGTTATGATGGTTATATCATTCTTAAAAATAGGTGTAGAAATTGCTCTTCGTTCATTAAAACTTTTGGTATTAGAAATAATTTCTCCTATTGCGGTAATATCTTATTTGGATCCCGCTTCTGCAACAAAAGGTTTATTTGCAAAGTGGTCATCTTTGGCAATAAAAACATACTTATCTTTATTTTTAAGATTAGGAATGATATATTTTATAACTTTATTACTATCTGAAATAAATATAGAAGATTTTGGAAATGGGCTTGGTACTTTACCATCAATTATTTTAATTCTTGCTTTACTTGCATTTATGCAAAGTGCACCAAAAATGTTAGAAGAATTATTTGGTTATAAACCTGGTGAAGATTCTAAGGCAATTAAAGGAATTGTTAATGGAGCACTTGGATTTGGAGTTGGTGCTGCATACAGAGGAATACAAGATGCAAGAGCAGCTTCAAGTCAACAAACGGGATTTAGAAAAATTACTTCCGGATTAAAAGGAGCAGCAAAAGGAGCAGCAAAAGGTGGGATGTCTGGTGCCTCAGCAGGGCATGGAAAAGGGCTGGGTGCAGCATATGCGGCTACAAAAAAAGGATTTCAAGGTACTGAAGATTATAAAGCGCTCATGCAGGCTAAAGGAAAAAATAAAGCTATTGGTCAGGGAAGAGACTATGAAAACGCTACTCCTAAGTGGTTTGGCACTGGAAATGAAGCACAGGAAGAAGCAGAATTCTTAGCAGCTGCTGATGCTGCAACAGTTGCTAATTACACCGCAATTACTGGATATAATGCTGCGGCTATGAAAACCGCATTTAGAAAGAATGAAGCAGAAAAAGCAGCAAATAATGCAACGTTTAGTCCAAAATATGCGGCTGCAAAAAATGCTGCTGGTGATACTGGATTTGCAAAAAAATCTGCTGCGAATAAAGTAAGAGGAATAGAATTGGATTCTAAGAGAGCAGAAGACTTGAAGAATAGCAGTGCAGCAAGAAGATCTCAATTGGAAGCTAGTTTAAATAGTGCAAATGCTACTCATAGTAGAATTATTTCTGAAAGAGATACTCAAATAAGAATAATGGGCGATATGACATTATCTGCTGAACAACGAAGTGTTGCTTCTGCCAAAAAGGCTTCTTTAGATAACGATTTAATTGATATAAATACTAGTATTACAACAATTAATGGCGATTTAACTACCGCAATTACAGACGAAGCTACATACGATGCTGCTTGGAAAACTTCAATATCTGATTTAGCAAGTGCTCAATCCGGACTTGAAATAGCTACAGCTAAAGATGATAAAAATAAGAAATTACTTGAATCAATGCAAAAAGAACCAGAATATTCTAGGGATGCCAAAATTGATTCTGGAATATCAAGATCTGCAATTTTGTAAGGAGAAAAGAAATGAAAAGGGATATATATTTAATACCTGCAAATACAAAAAGGGGGCAGTTAATATTTAATGTTTTTAGACCAATTGATTTAGCTATATTTGGAACCGGTCTATTTACATCATTTATTTTTCTACTGGTAATAGGAACAGCAACAATATTTAGTACAATAATTGTATTAATTCCCGCATTATTTACAGCATTATTAGTAATGCCTATACCAAATTATCATAATGTTATTTCGTTTTTTATGTCAATGTTGGGTTTTTTTACAAATCAAAGAAAGTTCTTGTGGAAAGGATGGGGATTTTATGAGTTCACAAAAGAAAAATAATACACCAAATAGAAGTACCGAAGCTTTTGTTCCAATAAAAGCAATCAGTAATGGCGCTATTATTTTAGATAATAATGAAAAAGTAACTGGGATAAAAATAAATCCAAAAAATATCTTTATATTAGACGAAGATTCACAATATAGAATAATAGAAAATTTAAAAACTTTCTATAATAGTATTGACTTTGAATTTTGGTTAATAATTGCAGATAGACCAGTAGATATTACATTATATTTAAGTCATCTTCAACTATTATATAATGATATTACAAAACCTCAAATAAGAAAAATGATTTTAGAAGATATGGAAAAAGGACAATTTTTTATAAATAATAACGTTGTAGATACTGAATATTATTTATTGTTTAAAGAAAAAAATCCGGAATTAATTGATAAAAAAATTAGATCGTTAATTAATAATTTGGCAAATTGTGAAATTATTTCTTCACAAACAACAAATGAAGATTTGAGAATTATTTTAGATAATTTCTTA
>CAYXGK010000063.1:0-5536 GCA_964464565.1 uncultured Muribaculaceae bacterium
AACTGTATAAAGAGTATTGACAAATATCCAAAAAACAGTTATCATATCACTAAATTTGGGAGTTGTCCCCAAATCTAATGATACAACAAGAAGTTATTGGGGATTCTAATTTTAGAATCTCCTTTTTTAAAAAAAAGATAAAATATATAAGTTTATAAATTTATAGGGGGAATTTATGGAACAAGAAAAAATTACAGTAGTAATACCAATGTATAATAGTAAAGATTATATAGAACGTTGTTTAAACTCGATTTGTAATCAAACTTATAAAAATTTAGAAATAATAGTTATTGATGACGGAAGCCAAGATAAAAGTAAAAGTATAGTAGAGGAATTTCAGCAAAAAGATTCTAGAATAAAATATTTTTATCAAGAAAATCAAGGACCTGGTGTAGCGAGAAATGTCGGAATAGAAAAAGGAACTGGAAAATATATTTCGTTTATTGATAGTGATGATGAAATAAGAGAAAACTTTTTTGAAATTTTATCTAACACAATACAAGAAAATGATAGTTTTGCATTAACTGGTGGATATATGATTTTTCCTGATGGTACATTTCAAAAATCATTTTTAACAAATGAAACTGAAACAAGAAATTTTAAAGTACCTATATCTTGTAATAAACTATTTAATTTTGAATTAATAAGAGAAAAAAATTTAAGATTTAAAAGTTTATATTATGCTGAAGACATAGACTTCTGGGGCAGACTTTTAATGATAAATGATAAGTTTTCTATAGCAAATGATTATTTATATTTGTGTTATTTTAGAGAAGATTCTTTAACAAGAAGTTATACCGAAAAAGATACTATTTATCAAATTTTTCAAGTTATTTCAAATATAGAAGATAGTGCAAAAATAAACAATAAGTATGAAAGTTTAAAAGAAAACTTTGAATTCTTGAATATAAAAGAAGTTTTAATTAGAGCAATGAAACAAATTAGTCAGCTTTCAGATTTTGGAGAATATGATGTTATTAAAATGTTATCATATGTCGAAGATAAATATCCTAATTGGTATTACAATAAATACATAAAATTATCATTTGATAAATACAGAAAAAAGAGACTAGAGCTATTGTTTAAAAAAGACTATAAGGGGATAATCAATTATCTTCGCCAAATGAATTCAGGTCATGTAATAAAAACAGATGAAGAAATGCTTGCAGAAAACATAGTAGATCATTCTATTTCAGTTGAAAAAGATCAAATAATTCAAATAAGATATAAAAGCACAGAATGTAATCCTTTAGTAGTCCAATTAATCAGAGAAATACAAAATCGAGGAGCGGTAGCTATTCCCAGATTACAAGATTTAGACTTAGAAAGAGTCGCAAGGGAAACCTATGATAGTGCAGCTATGCAACAGTTAGCTGAAATAATTACCAAAGAAGCAGATTTTTATAGTTCATATATATCTATAGGTTATAGTGAAAATGATTATGATTTTTCAAGAAATAATGAAAATCCTGCTTTTAGATTGTTGATTAGTTATTTAACTGAATATAACAAAATTGTAAGAAGCAAAAAAAGTGTTAGTGTATTTTATCCGTCTCCATTAGATGCACATAAAGCAAAAATGACTACCGAAGATTATAAAAAATATGCATTTTCGATTATGAATTATGATTATAAAAGTTTAAAAGTAAAGATGGAGCATTTAAAAGAAATGATGGATAAAACATCTCAAGTAGCAATAATAGGTAAAGATACAGACTTAACTTTTTCAAAAAAAGATATTCCATCTATTATTTTATCTGGAGAAGTAAATATCCCCGATGGAGAAGTTTATACATCTCCTATAAAAGATAGTGTAAATGGAACTATAAGGTTTAATGTTGCTACTAAATATATGGGCAATATATTTGAAAGTATATTATTAGAATTTAAAAATGGGAAAGTCGTAGATTTTGATTGTAGTGACCCTAATGAATTAAGAAATATATTGGATATAGATAAAGGAAGTAGATTTATAGGTGAGTTTGCATTAGGAGTCCATCCACTTATATTATATCCAATAATTAATACATTGCATGATGAAAAAATTTATGGAAGTTTTCATTTAGCATTAGGTCAAGCATATAGAAATGCTTATAATGGAAATGACTCAAATGTGCATTGGGATTTAATAAATATTCAAAGAGATGATTTTGATACAGGCAAGATTTTCTTTGATGATATTTTAATTCGAGAAAACGGAGAATTTGTTCCTGATAATTTAAAAACTCTAAATGATGAACGAGCAAGAATATTAACAAAAAGGAGAAGATAGTATGGAAAGAGTGCCGTCACTAATTGTTTTAAATCTCACATCTGACTGCAATTTAAGATGTAAATATTGTTACGCTTCGGCTGGGACATTTAAAGAATATATGACATCTGAATGTGCGATAGAAATAATAAGACAAGTAGCAAAATACAACAATACAATTGAATTGTTATTTCATGGAGGAGAACCGTTATTGGTCTTTGATGTAATCAAAGAGGTCATAGATTATTGTAAAAACAATCTGAAAAGTAAAGAAATAAGATATTATATACAGACTAATGGAGTGTTATTAACTGCAGAAAAAGCCAAGTATTTGATAGATGAAAACGTAGAAATCTGTTTGAGTATTGATGGACATACTGAAACAAGTAATCAATGCAGAATTTATCCTGCTGGGCAATCAAGTTTAAAAATGTTGAAAAATCGAATTGATTTATTAAAAAGTATGAATTATAATACAACTGTTTTAGCAGTATTAAATAAGAAAAATAAGAACGAAATAGAAGATTTTATAGATTTTTTAATAAATAATAAAATATTTAATTTTTCTTTAAATTATTTTATAAAAGGAGGAAGAGGGAATGAAAACAGTGATCTCGCTTTAAGCCCTGTAGAGTTATATGAAGTAACAAAGAATGTAATATCAAAGATTTTGAGCTATCACGAAAAAAACATAAAAGTAGTTGAAAGAAATATTTCTCATCTTTTAAGGAACATATTTACAGAAAAAAAAGGCTATATGTGTATGAATAGCCCGTGTGGTGCTGGGAACCATTTATTAGGATATACACCAAATGGTGATATATATCCCTGCGATGATTTAAGTTCTGTTGAGCAATTTAAAATAGGTAATATTTTTGATGGAGATATTAAAGATATATTAAAAGATAACGATGTAATTAATTTTTTTAATTATTGTTCTTATGAAAATATTCCTAAATGTTGTGATTGTAAAATTAAAAATAAATGTGGTGCTGGATGTGCTTCGAGAAAATTTTATGAAAATGGGACAATCTATGAAGTGGATCCAATTTGTGAATTTTATAAATTAATAGTACCATATATTGAAAATTTAATGATCGAAAACCCATCAATAAAGGAATTAGTATAAAATGAAAACTACAGTAATTAGAAGAATAATGAAAAATCAAACTAACATAATTAACAACTTGTTAAAAAACAACAACAAAATAATTTTTATAAAATCTATACCTCAAACAGGAAAATCAACAATATTAAAAAAATTATTTGATATGAATCATGAAGAAATAAAATTATTTATAACTGGATGTGATCCTAAAAACATGTCTTTAATTAATGATGAAATATTAGCAGAAATTGAAAGTTGTCTAATCAAAAATAAAGAAAAAAATATTACGATTTATTTTGATGAATATTATAATGATGAAATATTATATTATTTGCAAACTAATAAACACAAAAATATAAAGGTATTTATAACTACAAACAAAATAATAAAAAAAATGAATTTTAATTATGGAATAATAGATATATATAAAGATATTTTTAACGAAATAGATAAATATATGCTTGAAGAATATAATATTAATATTGAGGACAAATTATCAAAAAGAAAAATATCGGTAACTGAATTGATTAAAATAGCAGGTTGGCTTGATAAAAACGCTAATTTAAATTACAATATTAATGAAATTTTAAATATATTGAAAGATGAATTAGATGAATTAGAAAAAGCTAGATTTTTACCAACAACAACAGCAATATTATGTATACATAAATATTTTAGAACTTTTAAAACGTTTGATTTTGAAGATTAGTAAGGAGATTTTATTATGGATTTATCACTTATAGTAGAAAAAGGAATAGACATTTTGATTAATAAAAACACAGGGAAATGGATAGCTATAAAAAATAATGAAGAACAAGATTTAAAAATTATAAAAAAAATCAGCCGAGAATTATTAATAGATAAATTCGGGAACAAATTTGGTACATATTTATGGAGCAAAAGAATTGAAATGTCAGAAAAAATTGAAGACAAGTTTTGTCATCAAATGAATTGCTTAGTTATAAATGTTACTGATAGCTGTAATTTAAAATGCCAATATTGTTATGCTAACAATGAAAATAAAATTAAAATGATTGATTCTGAAACCATAATTAAAGCCGTAGAAAAATTTTCTGAAAGAATATATCCAAATAATTTAACTGTTATTTTTCATGGTGGAGAGCCTTTGCTTGCTTTTGAAAAAATTAAAGAAGCAGTAGAGAATCTTAAACATATTAAAAATGTCGTTTACTCTTTACAAACGAACGGAACTTTACTAACTCAGGAAAAATTAATTTTTTTCAAAAAAAATAAATTTTTAATAGGGTTAAGTATAGATGGAATCAGTGATGAAAACAATTCACTAAGAAATATAGACGGAAAGATAAAAGATTATACAAATAAAAATTTGGAAATTCTAAAAAATAATAAATCATTTGTAAAGCCTCTTATTGTAGTACATAAAAAAAATATTAACAATATAAAAGAAATAGTAAACTTTTTTAAAAATAATGATTTCGATGGACTCGTATGTAACTTATTGTTTGAACCAGAAAATTTTGACAATTGTGTTTTAGATGATTCATTATTTGATAACATGAGATATATTCTTGATTTAATGATGGAAAATTATGATGGAGAAAATTTTGCGTTTTCTGAACGAGACATCAGATTGTTATTTAGAAAAGTAATATATGGATTTATAGATGAATATATGTGTATGAATAGTCCATGTGGTGCAGGAAAAGAAACAGTTGCAGTAGACTACAAAGGGGATGTATGGGCTTGCAATGTTTTGATTTCAAAAACAGAAAAGGATAACTACATGGGCAATATATTTGAAAATTCAATTAATGAAATTTTAAGTAAAGAAGTAAAAATTTCCAAAAGAAATATTGATTCAATTCCTATATGTAATGAGTGTCCATATAAAAAATTATGTGGTGGTGGTGGATGTTGTGGTTTTGTTACTAATCAAAGAAATAATTTGAAAGATAAAAGTATATATTGTGACTACCATTTTAAGCTTATAACATATATGATAGATAGTGTTATGAGATATTACGAAAGTGATATTATAACAAATTTTTAAAGGAGGTGAAAAATAATGACTAAGGACAAAAAATATGATGCAATCATGAAGAAATTAGCTACAAAAAGAGCAAAAGTAAATGTACCTACTTATGACAGTAAGGTAATGATGGCTCATTGGAGCAATGGTTACAATTAAGAAAAAA
>CAYXGK010000064.1:0-3656 GCA_964464565.1 uncultured Muribaculaceae bacterium
AATCAGGGTTTTAAAGTATCTTTTTAAATGTGTCTACTTTTTCTTGACTACTTCAAATAGTTCCTTTTTCTATTTCATTTATTTCATCAATTGAGTAACCTTTTTGAAATAGTTTTTGTTTTATTGTAGATTCTAGTTTGTATCCACTATACTTTGCTTTATATTTTTTTATTAACTTTTCATAATCTTTTTTTATTTTAGTATTGTCTCCTTTAACATCTAACGAATCAAATACTTCTTCGATTATTTCTTTGTCATAACCTAAATTTAAAAAATAATTCACAGTTTTATTTTTAATCATATTTTTACTATTTTTCTTATATAAGTTAATATATCTTGGCATTATTCTTCTTAATTTATCTAATAGTATATTGTTATCTATGTCTATTTCTATTAAATCTTCTATAATCCTTTTTTGAATTAAATCTCTTTTTATTTTGTAAGGTCCATCATTAGATAGATTAATTTTATCATTTATAAAACTTTTTACATATTTTGAATCATCAATTAATCCTTCTTTTTTTAATCTAATTAATAAATTCTCTACGTCTTTATAATTATATTTATCAGTTAAGTATTTTATTACTTCTTTTTCTGTTCTCATTTTGGTATCTAGATACCTCAGTGACGTTTCATACATTTCTATATTTTGATTTTCTTTTTCTATTTCTTTTATTAATTTTGGATCTATTTCTTTTGCCTTTAATATCGAATATTTAATTAAAATTTGTTCATATAGTATTAATTCATTATCATCAATTATTATTTTATATCTACCTTTTGTCAATTTTTTAATACTTTTTATTAACATAATTGTTTCTCCTTTATAAAAAAAGTTTAATACTCTTTAACATGTATTAAACCTTCAGCAATTTCTTCTAATGCTCTACCTATTGATTTTTCGGATTTATACTCTTTTAGTTGGGTATGATCTGTCTCAAGCATTTCTTTTGCTCTTTTTGATACTACATGAACTAATATGTACTTTGAATCTATTAAATTTAATATTTTATCAATAGAAGGGTAAATCATTTTATCACACTCCTTAGTTTAATAATAAATTAAACATGTAAATAGTTCAATATCAGTTTACGGCATTTGACTAATTTGACAGTTCTCTTAGTCTATCTAATATTAATACCATTGCCCAAGTATCTTGTTTGCAATATTCTATTAAAGATTTTATGTTATCTTCTTTATCTTTTTTATTCATATATTTAAATTTGGCATAAGTTACTAAGGCTTCTGTTCCGTTTTTTATGTTTAAGTCATCATATTTTAAGTCACTTAAGACTGGTAGCGTTTTCTTTATTGAATATGAGCCGCTTAATTTTTCGTGGTAATAATTTATTACATCCGCATTTTCTACTCCAAGTGATTCATAAAAACTTACGTTATTTCTTACTATATATAGTAAATCGGATGCATTATCTAACATTTTATTTAAATTATCCTTAAACTCTGGATAATTAATTGCTAATTTTTTTATAACGCTTTTTTCAAATCCAACATTTTGTGCAAATACAGTGCCTGTATCACCTATATAGTCACATAATGCTTTAGTAAGGTTTAATCTATCATCTATTGTTGGATCAGTAGATAGAAATTCTAAATGGTCTTTTTCTTTGTCACATAACCCTGGAGATTGTTCTATATGAAGAGAAAATTGAAATGGAGATTGTTCGTAACATCTTTCTCCTTTAAATCTTGGTAATGGACAAGGAAATGTTTCAAAGTCTAAGTGATATATTGGATATTTTAATTCATTAATTCCTAGTTTTATTTTTGTCTTATCTATGTATTCTTTATGAAACGATAGACAATCTCTTTGTATAAAGTGATTTTTTCTAGTAATCCACTCTTCTGGAATATCTAACATATTTATATATCCATCATTTATTAAGTCTATTCCATTTTTTATATTTCCTAGAGCATCTTTTATCTTAAAACCACCTATATACGATAATACTGAATTTGATTTTGGTATAAAATCATAACAAATTTTTGTATATTTACACTTTGTTTTTGATTTAAATTCACAAAAATCGCCCAATAATGTTGGAGAAGCATTCATTTCTTTAATATAACTTTCTATTAGTTCTTTATCTTTCAATACTTCATCTTGTAGTTCTTCAGTTATTTTTGTCATATCAAATATAGATATAATATCTGTAGTATATTTTGGTTCGCCGTCTTCATACATACCGTCAAAAACATATTCGTGATTTAAAACAGCAAGATAATAATTAATTCTCTGATTTGTATTTTTTTCTATAAACATTCTTTGAACAGCTAAATCGTAAATGTATTTTCCATATTTTCTTTTTTCTTTTAATTTGTTTCTTTTTTTAGTATATTCAAAAACGGGCATTTCTAAGGTAATATCGTGTCCTTCTAATTCTTCTTTTAAATGAAATATTCCCCTTTTATCTTTATAAAAAATAGAGAATTTTTCTTCGCCTCTTTTGCCACCTTTTAATTTTTCTATAAATTTTTTAGAGGTAGTTGCTTTTACTTCTATTACATTTATTTCATTTGACTCGTTATATATATCTAAATAACATAAGTATTTAATTCCATTTTCCATAAAATCAAATGATTTTTGATTATGTGTTTCTAAAGCATATATGGATTTTCCTCCAAATATTTCTTCAACTTTTTTGCCCGCTAATTCTTCTATTTTTTTATAATAAGGTAACATTACTTCTAGTTGAGGATCTTCTACTTCAATTAAATCCTCTTCCTCATTATCTTCATCTTCATCGTACATGTTTGATAATAATTCTTTTTTTCTAAGTTCTAATTCTTCATCCAAATAATCTTGATAAGAAATATCAGCATCCAATCTATCTTTTTTTATCTCATCTAAAGCTACATATCTAGGGCATCTAGAATAATTAATAAATTTAGTTTTTGTTATAGCCATAATTTCTCCTTATTTAGTTTCGTACCAATTTTTTCCATAAGAAACAGATACTTTTAAAGGTACACTTAATTTTATTATATTTTCCATTGTAGAAGTTACTATATCTTCTACTAATTGTTTTTCTTTTAATAAAATATCGAATACTAATTCATCGTGTATTTGAAGAATCATTTTACTTTTTATGTTATGTTCTTTGAATTTTTTATCTATTGAAATCATAGCCATTTTTAATATTTCTGCACTACTGCCTTGTATTGGGGTATTTAAAGCTATTCTCTCGCCACTTTTTCTAATAGCAACATTCTTATTAAACAACTCGTCTATCACTCTTTTTCGGCCTGTTATAGTCTCAACATACCCAAGTTCTTTAGCATGTTCTTTTGTATCATCCATAAATTTTTTTATACCAGGAAATGTTTCTAAGTATTTGTCTATAAAGTTTTTTGCTTCACTTATATCAACATCTAAGTTCTCAGATAATCCAAACCCACTTATTCCATATAATATTCCAAAATTTACTGCCTTTGCTTGACGTCTCATATTGTTTGTTACTTCTGATTCGCTAACTTGAAATATATCCATTGCCGTTTTTGTATGTATATCCATATTATTATTAAATGCATCTATTAAGTTTTTTTCTTTTGAAAAGTGAGCAAATATTCTCAATTCAATTTGGGAATAATCTACAGACATAAATAAATCATTAGTTGGAACAAATGCTTTTCTAACT
>CAYXGK010000064.1:3666-5411 GCA_964464565.1 uncultured Muribaculaceae bacterium
TCATATCTAATTGGTATATTTTGTAAATTAGGCTCTATAGATGATAATCTTCCTGTTCTAGTTAGTGTTTGATTGTAAGTTGTATGTATTTTATTATCATCTCCAATATAACTTTGAAGTCCAACTACATAGGTAGTATATATTTTATTTAACATCTTATATTCTAAGATCTTTTCAATTATTTGATATTTATCTTTATACCTAACTAAATATTCTCTGTCTGTACTTCTCTTTTTGTTAGCAGGTATTTTTAGTTTATCAAATAATACATTACCCAATTGTTTATATGAATTAATATTAAATTCTTCACCTGCTAAATTATAGATAGAATTTGATAGTATTTCTATTTTAATTTTTACTTCAGCTTCCATATCTTCTAATACTTTAGGATCAACTTTTATACCATTATATTCCATATTGGCTAATATATTAATAAGTGGCATTTCAATGTTATAAAATATATCAACGTAGTTTTCAGCTTTTAATTTATTTTGAAATATAGAGTATGTTTCATAAATGAATTTTGCTTTATTTATACATAAATTTTTAACTAAATTCATATCTATATTTTTTGATTTACTTATTACTTCAAAAAACGGCATATCATAGCCCATTTGATTTGCAAGGTGAGATATGTCATCTTTTACGTTATAATTAAGTAAATAAGCAGCAATCATAGTATCAAAATTAATAGATTTTATTTCTATACCTAATTTTTTTAATGAAACGACTAATTTTTTTAAATCGTATGTATATATAATATTGTCTTTAAATATATTCTGAGTAATTTTTTCTTTTGGTATAAATATACTCTCTTTTTCGTTATATAGTCCAATACCTAATATATTTGATGTGTGAATATTAGTAGAATCTAACTCAATATATATTGCATAGTTTTCATTTGATATGCTGCTTGTGGTATCTACAATATTATTATTATTTATAACACTTTCATTTACCTCTTTTATGTTTCTTAAAAAAGAATAAAACTCTAGTTCTTCATAAATAGATTTTAATTCTTTACTCTTGCTACCGTTATATTTAATATCCTTTAACGTTATATCTAAAGGAACTTCTTTAAAAATAGTAGCTAATTGTTTAGACATAAAAGCATCATCTTTATATTCAATCAATGTATCTTTTAATTTGCCTTTTATATTTTCTATATTTACATATATATTTTCTATACTTTTATATTCATTTAATAATTTTAATGCTGTTTTTTCTCCAATACCTTTAACACCCGGTATATTATCAGATGCATCTCCTTGTAGTCCTTTTAGATCTATTATCTTAATAGGATCTATTCCATATTCATCTTTAAAGTTATCCTCACCTAACAAAATATAATCTTTACTCTTTAATAATTTAACCTTTACTTTATCGTTAATAAGTTGAAGTAAATCTCTATCACTACTTATTATTAATACTTCTTTATCATCGTCAACATTGCTTGATACAGTCCCAATTATGTCATCAGCTTCATAACCTGGGGCTTCTTTGTAAACTATTCCTAAAGCATCTAATAGTTTTTTTGAGTATTCAATTTGAATACCTAGTTCTTCAGGCATTTCTTGTCTACCCGCTTTATATCCAACGTAATTATCGTGTCTAAAAGTTTTTCCTTTATCTAAAGCAACTAGCATATAATCTGGTTTTTCTTCTCCTAATATTTTATTTATCATGTTAGTAAAACCATATAGGGCATTTGTTGGAAAACCTTTACTATTTTTCATTATTCCACC
>CAYXGK010000065.1:0-4057 GCA_964464565.1 uncultured Muribaculaceae bacterium
CTCCTTTCAATAATAATATAATATTGAAATGTGATAATAATATGAAATATTAAAAATTTATATAAAACTTTGTATATTTATTTTTAATAGATTCTACTCCATATTTAATATTGTGTTGTTCTAATATAGTTTTTACTATATATAAACCTAAACCACTTGATGTTTTACTGTTATGAGTTGTATAGTATTTATCAAATATATGAGTAGTATCATCTATGCCTTTTCCATGGTCTATAATCTCTACGATATTATTTATATTTATTTCTATAGTATTATCATTTCCAACATGATCTATCGCATTAACTAATAAATTATAAAAAACTTGCTCTATTTTTTTGCTATCTACATTTGATATTAATTTTGATTTATTGTATTTAATAATTACATTTTTATCATTAATTATTTTTTCTAATCTAATTAACACTTTATCCATTATTAAACATATATCTATTTCTTCTTTATCTATATAAGAATTAGCTTCTATTTTAGATGTTTCAATTATATTGTTAATCATATTATTTAAATTATCCACTTCATTTATTATATCTTCTAAATATATATTTTTCTTTTTAGATTTAGTATCTCTAATTACCTCAGCATATCCTTTAATAATAGTAAGTGGTGTTTTTAAATCATGACTTATATTAGAAATAATATCTTTTTGTAAATTATATTTTTCTTTTAATTTTAAAGTAGTATCATTTAATGTTTTTGATAACTCACTTACCTCTATATAATCTGATTCATTAAATTCTATATCAAAATTACTACCTAACTCTTTAGCTTTATCATTTATATTTTTTATAGGTTTAGATATTTTTTTAGATAGTGTAATAGCAATTATTATTGATATTATAATAGATATTATAGATACATATACTAATTGTTTAACTATTATAGATGTAGTTGAATTAATCGGATCTAATCTTGATATTAGGAGTAAATAATTATTATTAACCTTATTTCCATATAGATTATATTTGTTATCTAACCTAGGCAGTGTAATATCTTTGTTAATAGGTTTATAGCTTGAAGTAATAAAGTTTGCATTTATTTCTCTTTCTAGACCTTTAGGGATAGAGTTATTATTTCCATATATTATATTTCCATTTAAATCATATATTAAAATATTGGATTCAAACTTGTTAGATATATTTTCTAAATAGTTGGGATCTTCTAAATTCTTAATACTACTAAATGCCTTTTTAATATCGTTTTTTCTAAACGTTTCATAACTTGTATTTAACAAAAATACTTGAAAAAACCAAATCATAAGTATAAGAAGTAGTATTAAAAATATGAAGTTTTTTATTAGCTTATTATTTAGATTACTCAAAGCGATAACCTCCTCCTCTAACTGTTACAATGTGATTGCCATATTTATTTAAATGTTTTCTTAACATCTTAACATGGGTATCTATTGTTCTATCTGTTCCATTAAAATCTATATTCCATACATTATATAAAATAGATTCTCTTGAAAGAAGTATGTTTTTGTTTTTTATGAAATAATCAAGTAATTCATATTCTTTTAGGGTTATTTTTACTTCTTTATCATCTACATATATTTTTTTAGAGTTTTTGTCTATTGTTACTCCATCAAATTTATAAATATTTTCATTCTTTTTATGACTGATTACTTTAATTCTTGCCATTAGTTCTTTTGGACTAAACGGTTTGGTTATGTAGTCTATTGCTCCGTTTTCAAATCCGGTAAGTTTATCTACTTCCTCACTTTTTGCTGAAAGCATCAGTACTGGAATATCTTTAATTTTTTTTACTATTTCAAAACCAGTCATATCTGGTAACATAACATCAAGTATAATTATATCTAATTTTATTTTGCTTATAATATCAAATGTTTCTTTACCATTAGATGCTTCAAAAATAGAGTATCCATCAATTGATGCATATTCTTTTACTATTTCTCTAATTTTAAAATCATCATCGACAATTAATATATTCATAATATCACCTAACTAAATATATTATATCATGGTGAAATTAATGTGAAAAAAACAAGATTAGTTCTTGTTTAATATTTTTGATACTTTCATTATAATAAAATCTTTGTTTTTTAGCGCTATATCTTTCCCATATGCTTTTAATCCAATTGTAAAAGATGCAACAATACTTGTAATTAATAATAGTGTAATAGTATGATTATATCCAAAATTAGATGAAATATTACTCGCTACTATTACTGTTGCTGTACCACTCATTATATTGCATATATCACCTATTACATCATTACAAATAGATGATACTTTAGATGAATTCTTAATTAGTTTTTTAGCTGTATTAGTACTTTTTACTTTCTTGGATGCCATAGCATGAAATGATCTATCGGTTGCGGATGCAACAGCAATACCAATAATATCAAATAATACTCCTATGAATATAAATACAAATATAGTTATTATTCCTAAAATTAGCCCTGTTTTAGATAATATATAATCTGATAATATAGAAAATATTATAGTTATAATAAACGAAATTATAGTAACAGTAAGTATCCAATTGTATCTTTTTTTCATAAAAACCTCAAGTTAGATATTAGCATAAATATTGTAAAAATTAAAGTAATATGTTAGTATATTCACTAATTTGGAGAAAGCTATGTACAAATGGAATAAAGATAAAATGGAATCATATTATGAATACCACATTAGAAATAATAGTAACATTGCAAGTAGCTACAATGTTCTTTTTTCTAATTCTAAATTAATGAGTAAAGTAAATAGGATTTTTAATGATGATTTATTATTAAGAATTGCTACATCAGAGGGAAAAATTTTATCTTCAGAATTATTTAGTATTCATTTACTTTATAAAATGATTAATCAAGATAAAATAGATGTTAAAGTAGAATCCACTTATAAAGATTTTAATTTTGAGGAAAAAGATGTTGTTGAATTAGTAAGAGCATTCACATATAGTATTAATAATTATTTAGGATTTAGATTTGACAGTATGACTAGTAGTTCTAATGTTCAATTGGAAAAAAATAATATTTCAAATGGTATGTTTTTTAGAGATGAAATATTTAATGAGTCATTTATTAATGTAAAATCACCTAATAAAGCTGATATGGCATATATTTTAATACACGAATTTGGTCATTCATTATATAATAATTTTTCTTCCGTAATTGGATTTCCAAAAGAAACAGTGCCTATTCTTTTAGAATTATATTTTACTGATTTTTTAAAGGCAAATGGAATACATATAGATGTATATCCTATATTACAAAGAAGATTTGTAGAAGACGTTAATATGAATACTGATACATTAAAAACATTTTTTAATGTTTATACAAAAAGAGATGATAAAGATTATGTAATTAGAGAGCTTAGAAGATTAAATAATGAGTATGGAGTAATATTAAATACGCTACCATCTTTTGGATATTTATTTTCCGAATATAAAGCTATAGACATATATAATAAAACCTATAATCCTTTTGATGAATTAGTTAGACTAGTAAGAGAAGAAATTAAAGCAAATACCATTCGCGATATAGTAGTTAATACTAATAATGGTAACAATGATATAATATCTTTAAACAATATACAAACCATTAAAAAATTGGTAAAAAGAAAATAAAAAAAGTCTTTGAAGACTTTTTTTATATGGTAATCAGTATAAGAAATATTGCGTCTTAGGTCAAGTAGGTTTTCCCCTATTATTACATTTTGTTACCAAAATGCGGTTCCCCTTTAAACTAACAGATATAGTATCACTACGTATATGACTTGATTGCCACTTAGTACACACTTTAATCTTATATAGATATTTGCCCTAGGAATTTTCTTCAGAGGCTTTTAATTTTAGTCTTTGTTGCAAGTATAATTTCATATAGTAATAACAGAATAAACTTGGCCAAATCTAAACTGTCTATCTATAATCCCATACACTCGCTCAAGGCAAGCTACACTATTCACAACTTTTAATCGCAAAATAGGTTCAATCTCAAGTCGTATCTAGTCTTTCTAGACACAAGGTTGAGTCTCCAAGGAAAAAGGGTCCTTATACATATGCCATTACGATGGCCCTT
>CAYXGK010000065.1:4067-5212 GCA_964464565.1 uncultured Muribaculaceae bacterium
CAAAACTGGGCGTACTTGGGCATCCACAAGAAGTTTCATAGATATGCTCTAAAATAGGTCTAAATGAACCCCATTTTTCAAATTAAATAGCCTACTAGGATACAACACCACATGATAAATGATAACATAAAGCCATTATTTTGTAAATTATTGACAAATTCTTAAATTATAGTATTATATATTTCGGAAACAGAGGGATAAACATGTATTTATGGAATAGAAACACAATAGATAAAAATATTAGATTATTAAAGAAAATTATTACAATGAAAAAAAGCACTTATGATTTAAATAAAATTGTATTTTCTCTTTCGTCATATAAAAAAGTAAACGAAAAATTAGGAGATATTACTGATGAATGTTATCAACAGCATTTTTTAAATTGTCCTCTTGTTGATGATATTTTAGATATGGATAGATCATTTATTATGCAAAGAAAAGACGCTAATGAATATTTAACCATTTATGATGTTGCGTATTTTTTACATAGCTTTAATATAGATTTTTATAATAGTTTTATTAAAATGGTAAAAGATGGATTAATAAGTTTAGATAAAAAAGATTGTAATACAAATGGAGAAATTTTTGTTGATACTATAAATAATGTTTCATTTATTAATATAGAAAGTACTTTTATAAAAAGCGAAGCGGGAGTATTGATAAATCAATTTGCTAGGGCATATCAATTAGAACACAATGAATTAGGATATTCACCAGAATCATTAATATTTGAAGATGCTTTTCCTAAATATTTAGAATATTCAATGTTAGATTTTTATCAAACTAAATCAAAAGAAGAATCAATAGAAGATATGAGAAGTGAAAATGAACTTAGTTATATTATGGTAAGAAATATTACAGAAGATAAAGCAAATAGAAGAGTAAAAGAAAAAGAAAAGTACACTAAAAATATACTATCCAATACTTTAGCGTCATGTATGTTATTAAATAATGATATAGATATTAATTTTGATTCTATTAATGAATTTATTAGAAAAAATCATATTGGAACAAAATCTAAGGAACTTTTAAGTATTGCAAATAAAAATATGGAAGGAATTAGACATATAATAAGATAAAAAGGAATGTAATGAAGTGAACCCCAAATAGTTCACAATAATAAAAAACGCATTTTTAAAGAAGTG
>CAYXGK010000066.1:0-5185 GCA_964464565.1 uncultured Muribaculaceae bacterium
CACTTCTTTAAAAATGCGTTTTTTATTATTGTGAACTATTTGGGGTTCACTTCATAATTTATCTAAACCTAGGTCATCATATTTAAAAGAAAAACCATAACTATTAAGTTCATCAATTAACTTTTTTCTTTGCTCTTCAAATGCTAATTCATAATATGCTTCGTTATCTAAGTATACCAATAATCCAATATCTTTTATTTCTTGTAATTGTACTCTTGCTGTCATATCATCTTTAAACCATTGATAATCAAACTTTAACGTATCAAAAACTTTTCTATATCCATATTTTTTTAATTTATTTTCAAATTCTAAATATTTATTGGATTTAATGCTTTTTATTTTTAATTTATCTATTAAATTATTTTGCACTTCAAAATTTCCGTCATTAACTTGTCTTATCCTAATACACGATTCTTTTATTTGTTTTTCTGACATGTTATCAATATTAGAAAAATCATTACTAGTAAAGTATATATCATGAGTAGCACATTCAAATATACACTTTAATCCATTTTTCTTTAAAATATTTTCATAATATATATATGACTTATCTAATTTAAATCCAAGTTCAACAACTAACATACAATCGCCTCTAGAATTAGTATATCACACTAGTTGATAATACTTATTCCTATAAACTACAACTTCTAATCTTATACCTATTTTAAATCAAAAAAAACTACAAATATGTAATTCTAATCACTAATTATTTATTACAATAAATAATACTTACAAATTTATATGTTTTTTTATAACATTAAGTTGATTTAATATTTGTTTTGAGTGTTCTTCTTCATAACCTTTTGCATCACATGTTTGAATTTTCAGTAATCTTTTATAAAAATCAATATTATCTAAATTTATTTCATTAGTGTTTATTTTACTAGCATGTAATTCTATTAATTTTAATATTACTACTTTTTTTAATTCATCTATATTAAATCTATCTAAAACTTTTTTTGCTATTATAGCCGATTTTTTTGCATGGTCTTTAAAATGTCTAATATCGCCATCATCCTGATATGAAAACGGTTTACCAATATCATGTAATAGCATTACTAATCTATCCTCATAATTCATATCACATGCATTTATTGTAGCTAAAGTGTGATTCCAAACGTCAAATATATGCCATTCGCTTCTTTGATCAAATCCCTTTTCATACATTAATTCAGGTATCAATTCAAAAAGTTCTTTTTCATAATCACAAACATTTTCGTGCATTAGAATGTTATACAGTATATTTATATCTAACATAAAATAAACATCTCCTCATTAAATTAGATTTCTATTTAAAACAATTATATCATACAAATTTGTATTACTCATCCTATGGACTACAAGTCTTGATCTTGTATTCTTTTTCAGTAAATTTAATCTCTATACTTCCATTTAGATCAGTTCTATAAATGTTACTATTACTCAGTATATCTAAAACCGATTTCTTTGGATGACCAAATTTGTTATTTGCTCCTACACTAATCAAGCTATATTTAGGCTTAATTTTATCTATAAATTCTTCACTAGACGAAGTATATGAACCATGATGTCCTACTTTAAGAAAATCTATATCACTAATATTATATTTATTTATTAGTTCTTTTTCAACTTTAACACTTGCATCTCCCATAAATAGAAATTTATAATTATTAATTTTCGTATAAATCACAATTGAATTATCATTCTCATTATTATATTCTTTATTATTTAAAAACTTAAAATTATACTTATCTAAGCTTAATTCATTAATACAAGAATAATACTTAATATGTTTTGTATTTAACACTTTAATTAGTTCTTTTTCTAAATCATTATATTCCCCACAATTAAATATAACATTATCTACTTTAAACCGATTTACGATACCAAAAGATCCTCCCATATGATCATAATCTCCATGAGTAATAATTAAATAATTTATTTTATTTATACCTTTAGATTTAATATATGGTAATAATAAATCACTTCCGATATCAAATTCATTTATTCTTACAATATCATCATATTTCATTATACCACCAGTATCTATTAGAATTTGTTTACCAGCAATATTCATTAGAATTGAATCACCTTGTCCTACATCAATTAATTCTACATATGGATTTGTTTGTATATATAAAAATTTGTTAATTAGAATAACTATTATAAGTAAATAAGCATATTTATGTTTTATTAATATTAAAGTAATAACTACATAATATATGATTATCAAGAAAAAAGTTGGTTTTCCAAGTATTATTTTAAATGCACTAATTTGAGATAACAATATTGAAGTATTTTCTAGAAGAAGTGTTAATGAGTAAAAAATTTTGTCGAATATTGGAAATAAAAAAGTGATCAAAGAAAATGGAAATAATATAAAAGATACGAATGGTACATATATTAAATTAAAAACAATACTTAATAGATTAATTTCATAGAAATTATTTAATACAATTGGTAAACTAGATAAAAATGCAATTATTGCAACAATAAATGAGACTCCTAAGTATGATTTGAATTTGCTTATTAAATTTTGAAAACATATTAAATATAAACTAATTATAAAAGAAAATTGATACCCAACATCATATATCAAATATGGATTATATATTAATGAGATTATTAATGTTAAGGCCATAATATCTTTTATATTAATGTTTTTTTTACATATTTTATTAAGCGTTATTAATACGTAAAATATTCCAGATCTAACTATAGATGCAGTAAAGTCTGTTAAGAACATATATAACAATACATATCCAAACACTAATATATACTTGTATTTAAATTTATCAATTAACTTTAAAAATATTAATACAACAAAGGTTATATTTGATCCAGTTACTGCAAAAAGATGACTTATTCCATTTATTTGATAACTTTCCTTAACATTTGATTCTATATAATATTCTTCTCCAATAATAAATGCATATAAATATTTTTTTGATAAAGAAATTGATTCTATTCTATCTATAATAGTATTTTTAATATGATATCGTATTTTATCATTATCTTTTGTTTTTTTTATCGAATTAATCTTCATTGTAAAGTTAATACCATTTTGTTTTAAATATTCTTTATAACTAAATTGATTAAATAAACCACTGTTTTTTGGTTTTAATAAAGTACAATTAATTTCAATATAATCTCCTGTCTTAAAGTTTATTTCTTCAATTTTTTTAAAATAATAATTACCAATTATCTTTTCTTTACCAATTACTTCAATTGTTAGTTTATTAGAATCTATTTTATAACCGTGTATATATCCGGTAATTATAGTCTCTATTCCACTATATTTCGATTCTATATTTATGGTTGTTATAAAATATGCAATTATTACAGAAATAAACATTATTATAAAGCATTTATACTTCAATAAGATCTTTAATGTCATTAAATAAAGCATCCCCTATTCCAGAGACATTCTTTATGTCTTCAATTGAATTAAATTTTTCATTTGTTCTAAATTCTACTATTGCCTTTGCCTTTGCTTCGCCTATTTTAGGAAGTTCCATCAATTGATCTAAGGATGCAGTGTTTATGTTAATTTTTGCAGAAGCATTATTTACGTTTTCATCTTCGCTGTCAATTGGCATTTTTTCGCAAGCATCGTTTACAACATCTGGACACTCACATTCTTTTTCTATTTCCTTTATAATCTCTATTACAGTAGGTTCATTCAATCTTTTCTTAGCATCTTCAATTTGTTTCTTGCTATAGACTATTATAATCATTTCATTTTTAACTTCTTTGCTCAAATTCAATAAATTTGTGTCTGCATTTTTCGTTAATCCTCCCGCCTTGTTTATAACATCAATTACTTTATCATTTTTTACACATTCATATACGCCCTTATTTACAACTTCCCCCTTTACATCCACATAACATTTTTCAACTATTTCTTCATTTACAATCTCTTTTTTTATTTCTTTTTCAATTGACTCTTTAACGGTTTCTTTTGGTGTATCTTTATATAATAATAATGATATACCAACAATTGATACTATAATTATTCCAATAATAATTTTTTTTATCATAAAAAAACAACCTCCTTTACTAGGTTATTTTTCTAATTTTTTATTTTTCCCTTATTTTGTTTCTAATCGCTTCTTCTTTTTTATATATTTTGTTTTCTATAGCTACTCTTTGTACCAGTCCTAAACATATAATTAAGTTTAGAGCAAATGATCCTCCATAACTTAAAAATGGAAGTGGCACTCCTGTAAGTGGAAGCAGTCCAAGAATACCTACCATATTAATAAATATGTGTGAGAATATATATACTGCAACTCCATAACAAATAATGCTTCCTGATAAATTATTAGATGTTTTTGAAATTAAAAATATTCTATAAATAATTACCATATATATTAATATTATTATTAAACCTACTATAACACCAAGTTCTTCTATAATTATTGGAAATATGAAATCTGTATGAGCTTCTGGTAAATATAAATATTTTTGAGTACTATTTCCAATCCCAACTCCAAATAACCCACCTCTATTTATTGCAATATATCCATTGCATACTTGATATCCAGTTCCAGATTCTGTGTATCTATCACAAGGGTTTAAAAAGTTTAATCTTTTTTCTTGAGCATTAGTCAATATGCTATTTCCCATAAGTAATGATATTGTTATTATCACTGATATTAAAACAATGGTACTTATAAATATTTTTTTTAAATTTGATTTAAACGATTGTTTTATTGGAACTGATAAAAATGTTAATGCAGTAATTAAAAATATTATTATTGCAGTTCCTAAATCTGGCTGTAAAAATACTAAAAAACAAATACCAGCTGCTACTATTACGGGTTGTAATAATTTTGAATAATTCTCTATTTTATGCAAATTAAAATTATAATATATTGCCATATATAAAATAATAACTGTCTTCGCAAATTCACTTGGTTGTAAGTTAAAAAATGGTAAGTCAATCCAACTTCTAACGCCCTTTGTAACCTCACCATATATCAATACATAAAACAGTAATACAAATATACCTCCCAAAATAAGATATATTAATTTCTTAAATTTTGATGTTGGAAAGTTAATTAAAAAGAAAAATGCCGAAAAAGAAATAAATAAAATTATTCCTTGTTTAAATAAGTATTTATATGTATTGTTATCTACTAAACTAGCTCTAACATAAGATGCACTAAATATCATAAAAAGTCCAAATATGGACATTAATATC
>CAYXGK010000067.1:0-3940 GCA_964464565.1 uncultured Muribaculaceae bacterium
AAATTTGAAGTTTTTACAATAAAGAAGATTAATTACAATCTTCTTTATTTACTATTTGCTCTAATTTTGTTATAATTATTTGTAGGGTAGGTGATAAAATGAATACAAAAGAAGTAAATGAAATGTATTGTGTAAAAAACGATGCAAATCACGGTCCTGCTCCAATTCCTGAAGAAGGAAAATGGATAAAAGCAAAGGAAATAAAGGACATTTCGGGACTAACACACGGAGTGGGTTGGTGTGCACCTCAACAAGGGGCTTGCAAATTAACTTTAAACATAAAAGGTGGGATAATAGAAGAGGCTTTAGTAGAGGTTATTGGATGCTCTGGTATGACTCATTCTGCAGCAATGGCAGGAGAAATACTAGTAGGTAAAACGATACTTGAAGCACTAAATACAGACTTAGTTTGTGATGCTATAAATACAGCAATGAGAGAGTTGTTTTTACAAATAGTATATGGTAGAAGTCAATCTGCATTTTCAGAAAACGGCCTTCCAATAGGATCTGGATTAGAAGATTTAGGTAAAGGTCATAGAAGTCAAGTAGCGACTATTTATTCAACAAAAGAAAAAGGACCTAGATACTTAGATTTAGCTGAAGGTTATATTTTGGAAATAGGTTTAGGTAGCGATGACTCTATAATTGGATATAAATATGTTAATTTGGGTAAAATGATGGACTACATCAAATCAAATATGAACCCACTAGAAGCAATAGAAAAAGCAAGTGGAACTTATGGAAGATTTAATGAAGCTGTTAAAAAAATTGATCCGAGGAAGGAGTAGTATATGATAAATTTTGAAAGATATGATGATAGAATTGAAAAAATCACTGCTACTTTAAATAAATATGGAATATCATCGATTGAAGAAGCAAAACAAATATGTGATTCAAAAAATATCGATGTATTATCTATAGTAAAAGGAGTTCAAACAATATCATTTGATGATGCTGGTTGGGCATATGTAGTTGGATGTGCGATAGCTTTAAAACAAGGAGTTAAAACTGCTAAAGAAGCTGCGGTTTATTTAGGAGAAGGTTTACAATCATTTTGTTTACATGGTTCTGTAGCTGAGGATAGAAAAGTTGGATATGGACATGGTAATTTAGCGGCTATGTTACTTAGTGAAGAAACTAAATGTTTTGCATTCTTAGCTGGTCATGAATCATTCGCTGCTGCTGAAGGAGCAATTGGTATAGCAAATTCTGCAAATAAGGTAAGAAAAGAACCTTTAAGAGTTATTCTCAATGGTTTAGGTAAAGATGCAGCATTAATTATATCTAGAATAAATGGATTTACTTATGTTAAAACAGAATATGATTATTATGAATCAAAATTAAATGTAGTAGAAGAAATAAGATATTCTGATGGAGAAAAAGCAAAGGTTAGATGTTATGGATGTAATGATGTTAGAGAAGGCGTTGCAATTATGCATAAAGAAGGTGTAGATGTATCCATTACTGGTAACTCTACTAACCCAACAAGATTTCAACATCCTGTTGCAGGAACATATAAAAAAGAATGTAATGAAGTTAATAAAAAATATTTCTCAGTTGCATCTGGTGGTGGAACTGGTAGAACATTACATCCGGATAACATGGCTGCAGGTCCTGCATCATATGGATTTACAGATACACTTGGAAGAATGCATTCAGATGCTCAATTCGCGGGTTCATCATCTGTACCAGCACATGTAGAAATGATGGGATATATTGGTATGGGTAACAATCCAATGGTTGGAGCTACAGTATCAGTTTCCGTTGCCATAGAAGAATCTATGAGATAAGGAGGTTTATATGGAGGAAAAACCAAAAAATAAAATTGCTGATGCATTAAAGAACAAACTTAATAGAGGATATAAACAAAGTAATGTAAAGCAATCAAATACTAAAAGAAACAAAATACAAATAAGTAACACTAATAAAAGAACTCAAAATAGAGGTTCTTAATATAAAAGAGAGCAATCTCTTTTTTTTTATGATAAAATATAATTGGAGGAATATATGGACAATAATTTAAGATTGATTGTATTAAATAGTTTTTTAGAATTTGGTCAAAAAGTAGATGAAATATTAAAAGAAAAAAGAAATACTAGCAATTCATTTATGGTTAATATTAAACAAGTAAGATTCTCTAATGGTGAAGCTAAACTTTCTATTAAAGACACAATTAGAGATAAGGATGTTTATATTTTATCTGATGTAAGTAATAGCGGTATTACTTATAATATAGGTTCGCATACTAATCATATGAGCCCAGATGATCACATTCAAGATATAAAAAGGTCAATAAGTGCAGTATCTGGTCACGCAAAGAGAATAACACTTATAATGCCACTTTTATATCAAAGTAGACAACACAGAAGAAAAGGAAGAGAATCACTTGATTGTGCAGTTATGCTACAAGAAATGGTTAATATTGGAGTAGATGAAATAATAACCTTTGATGCACATGATCCTGATATTCAAAATGCTATCCCAAACCATCCATTTACAAACTTTTTTGCAACAAGCGTAATGATAGAACAATTTATTAAAGATGAAAAAGTTAAAATTGATGATTTAATAATAGTAAGCCCAGATACAGGAGCAATGGATAGAGCAAGATTCTTTGCAGATACATTTAATTTAGATAACGGAATAGGATTGTTTTATAAAAGAAGAGATTTTTCTAAAATAGTAGATGGTAAAAATCCTATAATTGACCATATATATATTGGACCAGATCCAAAGGGAAAAACAGCAATAGTAGTAGATGATATGATTTCATCAGGTGAATCTATGCTAGATGTTGCTAGACAATTAAAAGAAAAAGAAGTAAAAAAAGTATTTTTCTTTGCAACATATTCTTTGTTTACTAATGGTATTAAAGAATTTGTAGATGCAAAAAAAGAAAAAATGTTTGAAAAAATATATACAACAAATTTATCATATATATGTGATGAAATTAAAGAACAACCATGGATTGCACCAGTAGATTGTACTTATTATTTAGCAGAAATAATTGAAACATTAAATAACAAACAATCAGTAGCACCAATATTAAATAGAAATCATATATCAAAAATATAACTCTTAAGGAGGAAACATGAAAACAGATATAGAAATAGCTCAATCTTCTATTTTAAAACCAATAATAGATATAGCAAAAAATATAAATTTAACAGACGATGATATAGAACTTTATGGTAAATATAAAGCAAAAATAAATTTTAAAAATATTAAAGAAAATAAAAACGGTAAGTTAATATTAGTAACTGCAATGTCACCAACAAAATCAGGTGAAGGAAAAACTACTACTAGTATTGGTTTAGCTGATGCACTAACTAAATTAAATAAAAATACTGTCTTAGCACTAAGAGAACCATCTCTTGGCCCTACATTTGGAATGAAGGGTGGTGCTTGTGGTGGCGGATATGCTCAAGTAGTTCCTATGGAAGATATTAATATGCATTTTACAGGCGATATTCACGCAATTACTACTGCCCATAACTTGTTATCAGCTATGATAGATAATTCTATATTTCAAGGTAATCCATTAAATTTAGATCCAAATAAAATAGTATGGAAAAGAGTATTAGATTTAAACGATAGAGCACTTAGAGAAGTTGATGTTGCAAAAGGAGATAAAAATGGAATTACTAGAACTACAGGTTTTGATATAACAGTAGCATCTGAAATAATGGCAATACTTTGTTTATCTAAAGATTTGATGGATTTAAAAGAAAGAATTAAAAATATTATAGTTTGTTATACATACGATAATAATGTAGTAAAAGCAAGAGAATTAAAAATAGAAGAAGCAATGACTATAATTTTAAAAGACGCTATTAAACCAAACTTAGTTCAAACACTAGAACATACTCCAACCATTATTCATGGTGGACCATTTGCAAATATTGCTCATGGATGTAACAGTTTAATTGCAACTAAAACA
>CAYXGK010000067.1:3950-5138 GCA_964464565.1 uncultured Muribaculaceae bacterium
TCAGTAGCAGTAGTTGTTTCTACTATTAGAGCACTTAAAACGCATGGTGGAGTATTAAAAGAAGATTTAAATAACGAAAATATTGATGCAATAAATAAAGGAATACCAAATTTAGAAAGACATATAGAAAATATAGGAAAATATAATGTACCAGTAGTTATAGCATTAAATAGATTTTATACAGATACCGATAGCGAAATAGATTATGTATTAAATTATTTTAAAAGTAAAAATATAGATATTGAAATATCTGAAGCATTTGCAAAAGGTGGTTATGGAGCGTTAGAACTTGCAAATAAAGTATTAGATAACATAAAAGATAACAATTTTAAATTGCTATATAGTGATGATCTATCTATTGAAGATAAAATAAGTTCAATTGTAAAAGAAATATATAGAGGAAATAACGTTATATTTACTCATGAAGCAATAGAAACATTAAAGAAGATTAAAGAATTAAATTTAGAACATTTACCAGTATGTATAGCCAAAACTCAATATTCGTTTTCCGATGATGATTCTCTAATCGGAGCACCAAATAATTTTAATATTACAATAAGAGAAATTCGAATATCAAGTGGAGCAGGGTTTATTGTTTGTATTGCTGGTAAAATAATGACAATGCCAGGTTTACCAAAAGAACCGGTTGCAACTAAAATGAAAATAGATGAAATTGATAATAAATATATTATTGAAGGAATGTTTTAAAACTTACGATATATTTTTAAAAATTATATGATATAATACTATTGAAATAGTAGTGTTAGGAGGATAAAATGGCATTTAAATTTAAAAAATTATGGGACGAAAACAAAAGTAATCCTGTTGAAGATGAATTTTATACTATGTCTACAGCTGATGCGCTTAAAGATTTGACTGCTGAAGGTACAAAATTAATACTTCTTGAACCAAGGTCATATTCAGAATCTCAACAAATTGCAGATCATTTAAAAAATAGACATACAGTAATAGTTAACTTAAAAAGAGTAACTACAGATCAAGCAAAAAGAATAGTAGATTTTTTAACAGGTACTATATATGCAATTGGTGGAGATTTTCAAAAAATAGGTGGTGGGATTTTCTTGTGTGCACCTAGAAATATGAGTGTACAAGGTAAAATTGATGAAGATACAAAGGATAAAATACACGATAATAGTGATATAGACGTCGAATTTTAATATGATTTCT
>CAYXGK010000068.1:0-5131 GCA_964464565.1 uncultured Muribaculaceae bacterium
AGTTCAACTAAGGTGAAAGCTTTATTTTTCATATTGTTCTCCTTATTATTTTATGTCTTCATTATACATCATTGTTATTCGCGTGTAAAGTATTACAAAAATTATATTAATTTATTTACATTAATAACAAAAAAAATTGATTATTTTTTCATCTTTACTTAATAATAATTCCTTCTTTTTCATTGTTTTTTTGTATATCCATTAATTCTCTATAATTTTTTAAATATACTCCATTACCTTTACCAGGTAAAATAAGATGTTTTGGATGGAAATTGTACATTAATGGCGCTGGCATTCCTATTCCAATAGCAATTTCATATCCATTTTGAACAACTTCTTCATATTTTTCTGGAAAATGAGTTAGTAATTTTTCTACAGTTCCAATATCGGAATCACAGTTTGACATCCAAGCACCAAAATTTGGATTTACAAAACAGTCATATTCTTCATCAAAATATAAATTGCTAATTGACATTTTTTCAATTAAATTTTGTGGTATATATAAACAATTAGTTTTTTTATCACTCTTACAGTATTCCAAACTTGCTGCAGGCACTCCTTCAAGCATTCTAGTTTTTGACTCAACTTTTATTCCATTCATAGTAACTCCTTAATTTGTCAAATACATTATAACATTATTTTATTGTTAAAAAAAAATTTTAAAATACATTCTATAATTACTTGAAATAAAAAGTAACAAAAAGATATGTAATCTGTTATAATCACATACCATATAATTTGACCAAAAAAAATTCCAATTTATTTTACAATAGATCTAGTTAACAATATGTTCTTAAGAGAAGATTGAATTTTACCAAGAGCCTCCTCCGCCACCGCCAGAACCACCACCCGATGATCCTCCGCCGGAACTTCCCCCACTACTACTAGAAGGACTAGATGACATTGCACTTGAAGCTGATGACATTGTTGAGCTCATAAAACTTCCAAATGAAGTCATATTAAATGCAGTACTTCCACCATACCAATCTGGCGCTTGCAAGCTTATTGTTTCAAATTTTTTAATCCATTTATCAGACACACCTAGTACATAAGTAAATGGTAATATGTTGTAAAAATATGTTGGATTTTGCATTACTAATTCTTCAAGTTTAGGTTTTTCTGCTGTATCTAAGAAGTTTCTAAACCCTTTTATTTTACCTAACAATTCATTTCCATAAGGAGTTCTTTTTGGCATTGCTTTAAAACAATAGACCATTGCAACTATACAAACTAAACCACTTAAAAAACCTGATAATAAAATAGGCTCACCCAATATAGCATCTTTTATTGGCATAACACTTAAGAAAATCATAGAATGGACAAAAGTAAATCCACCCCAAATTAATCTAAATGCTGATGGTATTTTTTTCGCAAAAGCAACAGCATAAAACGGAATATAAAATAATGTCAAAAATAATGTAAATCCTAATTCACCAATACCAGCATATTCTAAAGTTGGAATACTAATAATAGTAACTACAGAAACAATTATCATTAAAATAACTGCTAAAGATTTTCCAGATGTAGATTTTTCAAATATTTTACGTCTGTTTTCTTTATCGTTTAGATTTAGAACAATAGCATTTAAAGTAATATAAAAACTATTATACAAATCAGTAGCTGTTACTTCATGTAATTTAGTTTGTGAATTATCTTCTTCCAAACCTTCTGTTTGTTGATTTTTCATATATTTCATTAATTTTAATACTGAGTTAATATTACTTGATTTTGATTTGAATAAACCATTTAAAAACACTTTTTCATTTATGTTATTCCCATCATACTCTTTTATTTTTACTATCTTAAATCCTTTTTTTGTAGAAAATAACGCTTTTTCTTCTGATTCTTCTATTCTCACATATCCCTTGTTTGCTAAATATATTAATAGTGAGACTACATCATTCGTATCAGCACGTCCTTTATATAAGAAACCTACTTCCGCACTATTAAAACCTTCTGGAGGATAAAATTCTACCGTTTCAATTAATTTTTCATCTTTTCCATATTTAGCCCATAATAAGAACGAAATGATGGCAAATGCGATTGGCAAAACAAACAAGATTATAATCAAAAAATTAAAATTATCACTAGCATCAACAAAGTAGCCTTCTGGAAGTTCTAGTCTTACGGTTAACGCTTCACCAACACCCAAAACACCATTATAGCTACCACTTATTACATTACCATCAATATTATATTCAATATTACTACTGTCTGTTGAATCAACAATACCACTAGAAAAACCTAATTTTGTCTTATCAAACTCCTTTGGCATTGTTATAGTAAATTCTACATTATTAATTGTTGTATCCCATTCATTACCTATTAAATTAAAATAGAATTCATCATAATCTTTAACCGTATCTTTTCCAATATTGTATAAATAATTGATTATATAGTCTTTACTACCAGTTAAAGTATAATTAGGATCACCAATTTTAATTACTTTATAGCCCGATTCATTATAAGTAGAATATTTTTCATTTACTGTTATGTCACTTATTTTTGCTCGATTATTACTTTTTTTACCATCTAATCTAACAACTTCGTTTCTCAATGGTATTTTTCTAAAAATTCCATGCTTATTTATATTAAAATATGCTGTTATATACTCAGATATATTAAATGTATTATTTTCATTTACTTTAATATCTATCTTATATTTTGTTAATGCATATTGACCATTTCCATAAGTATCCATAAAACTATTAATATTATAGTCACTACCATTCTCATTAGTTAATTCTATTTCATTGGTCTCAAAAGCAACATTACTTTTTAAATCAACTAAATCGTTTTTGTGACTTAAAGCTCCTACCTTAATTGGTAAAATAGCGATGAAAAGAAATATACTGGTTAGAAATAACTTATACTTATTCATTATAATTCTACCTTAACATTTTCTCTTTCAGAATTAGTTGCTTCAAAAAATTTATTTTCTTTAAAACCAAATAAACCAGCAAAAATATTACTTGGAAACATTTGTACTAAATCATTCATATTTCTAACAACTGCATTATAGTATTTTCTCGAATTTGCTATATCTTCTTCTACTTTAGATAGTTGTGAACTCAAATCTAAAAAGTTTTGATTTGCTTTTAATTCCGGATAATTTTCAGCTAACATCATTAACTTTGAAATACCAGCTGTTAACTGTTCATTTTTATCAATTTTATCAATTGTACTCATTTCTTCATAAGTACCATTTCTCAAATTAATAATACTCTCCAAAGTTTCTTTTTCATGTTTTGCATAACCTTTTACAGTTTCAACAATATTAGGAATTAAATCCCATCTTTTCTTTAAATAAACATCCATTGTTGCAAATGCTTCTTTAACCATATTGCTTAATTTTACTAAACTATTATAAACAACAAATATATAGATAAATAATAAAGCGACAATCACAATAATTATATAGATCCACATCTTATATTCCTCCTACTATATAAATTATATCATAATTTATATTTTAATTAAAATAGATATACATTGTTTTTACAGATATATGACATATTTTAAATAATTAAAAATAATTTTAATATAAAAAAGAGCCTCTAAACTCCTTTTTGAATAAGCAATTAAAATTAAATACTATCTTCTTATTAATTCTTTCTTTTTAATTTTTTCTCCATTAGCAGCACCAGTTCCTAATGCAAGTAAATCAGTTTTTGTCTCATCTTCTAACCAATCCAGATAATTCTCATCCTCTATTTATACTCGCTTCTTAAAATACTATAATCTTAAAAATCACAATATTTATCTAATTCTTTTATATAAGCATGTTCCCTTCTTGTACCTTCGCGTTTAAAACTCAACCTTTCAAGTACTCTTTTAGATGATTCATTTCCTTCAATTGAATCAGCATATATTTTATTTAAATCTAAATTATTAAATCCTATTTCGATTAATTTTTTACAAGCTTCAGTACAATAACCCTTATTACAATAATCCAAATCAAATATATATGCTATTTCAGCATTATTGTTATTCTCATCAATACTAAGACCTGTAAAACCAATTGGTGTTCCATCTTTTAAATATACGGTCAATGACCCCGCATATCCTGTTTCAAATTTACTAGCTTTCTTCTCTAAGAACTTAATCCTTTCTTCATACGCTTTATTTTTTATACCACCGAGAAATTTTTGAGTTTCTTCTTGCTTATCCATTTTTAATATCATATCTATATCCTTTGTCGAAGTTGGCTTTATAATTAACCTCTCTGTTTCTAAAGGTAATAAAGAAATAAATTTTTTATTTTTCATTTTATCCCTCCAAACATATTGCAAGGATTTTTTATTTCTAGCAATATCATGACAATAATAAATTAAAGATTAAATGTTCCACTTTTTTAATAATGAATTAATATTTTTGATATTCCATTTCAGTAAATTCACAATCATTTCCTAAACGATCTTTTTTTGTAATATTATTAGTAACATTAAAACCTACTTTTTCATATGCTCTAATAGCTCTTTTGTTCCATGATCTTACTTCTAAAAAAATAATGAAGTTTGGATATCTTTTTTTAATTTCTTTTAAACTATCCAATAGAATTATATTGCCAATTCCTTTACCACAGAAATCTGGTCTTAAACCAATACCAAAAAATATTTTATTATTTACCATTTCTTTCATATTAGTATAAGCAATAACTTCTTCATCAATGATATAGCAAATATAATTATTTGATTTTTCAGGATTTACCATTCCGTAGTTGTGTTCTTTCATTTCTTCATATGAAGGTAAATTATAACTAACATAATCATCCTCATACTTCCATAATGATATTTGTTTTACAATATCATCATTCATACAAACTTTCTTAAAATCTAATTCCAAATAAAGCACCTCTCTTTTATTTCTTTATTATATCTTTTAAAGCAATCTCAACATTTAAAATTTAATACTTATCCCCTCTTCGGAGAAAATAAGAGCCCTATTTAGGGGAAATGCTAAAATACATTTACTAGCATTTTTCTTTGTTTATTTTTACTTACTTATTTACATGCATCTTTATGATAATTATCTCTAATTCTTTTTCTAGTCAATTCAGCTATTTCACTACTATCGAAATAATCTATTAGGCATACCTTTTCAATATCACTATTTGACATTTGAGATAAAT
>CAYXGK010000069.1:0-4975 GCA_964464565.1 uncultured Muribaculaceae bacterium
TAACTTCAAATTTAAAAGTGGTTGGGGATACAAGTGTAATAACGCTTCCCACATTAATGAATATGGGATTAATAGAACAAGAAGACATAGATAAACTAGGTGAAGACGCTAGAGTTTTGTTAACCCTAACAGAAGATAACAGCATAGTATATTCAATAGTATACGATAGTTCTTTGGCACAAAGTAATGCAATTCAGTTAGTATTAATAGGGAATAATCCACTGCATGTAAAACAAGGAACACCATATTTGGAACCGGGATATATCGCATATGATAAGAATGGGAAAATAGTAACAGATAAAGTAGTGGTAAGTGGAACAGTAAATACAACAACAATAGGGAATTATCAACTAACATATAGACTAACAGATGATTTAGGAAATACCGAGGAAGAAATAAGAACAGTGGTAGTAGTAGATAGTACACACCCAGTAGTAAATACAGCAGTAGTAACATCAAATAATATACATAATAATAAGTATGCAAAAAATGGAGAGATAGTAACGCTAAATATAACATTTAGTAAAGTAGTAACAGATCCAAAAGTAACAATAGGAAAAAGAGAAGCAGTAGTAACAGGAAGTTGTACATCATACAATTCGTGTGCGAATGCATCAGCTTGTGGATATAAAACGTGTGCAACATCAGGATGTGGATGTGAAACATATAATTCGTGTCGTGCAGAGACTTGTGGATGCGAAACATATGCTCAAGGAAGTTGTGCAACATGGAACAGTTTTGGATCTTGGACAACAACAGCTTGTACAGCATCAGGCACATTACAATGTGAAAGCAGAGTAGTATATAATTAAATAAAAACTCAAGAAATTTTCTTGAGTTTTTTTAACAATATATGTGTTAAAAATATATTTTCTATGATATAATTAAACAATAATAGAGGGGTTTAGTGGAGGTGTGTTACTAAATGGTAAAGAAAAAGCAAAATTTATCATCGTCTCCATCTACGAAAAATGCTTCTGTAATAAGAAGAAGTATTGTTTTTATTGTTAATATATTTAAGTATTTTTATTATGGTGTTGAAGCCATAATAAGTTTTATTATATCTATTCTAACTCTTTCATTTTTAAGAAAAAGTAAAAAAGGTAATAACAAAAAAATTGAAAAAGTGAACGATAAATATATTTTTTATGATAAAGCTTTAAAAAGGGATGCTAAACGATTAAAAAAAGAACATGAAAGACTTAATAAGAAAGCAAAAAACATAAAAAATGAAAAGGTAGAGGATATATATATATCTTATGACAAGACTCTAAAAAGAGATGCTAAGCGATTAAAAATAGAGCAAAAAAGACTTAATAAAAAGGAAAAACAAGAAAAAAAAGAAAAAGCAAGATTAAAAAAACAAGCAAAACTACAGGAATTATCGATAAGAAAACAAAAAAGATTACAACTTCAAGAAAAGAAAATATCTGAAAAAATTAAAAAACAAGAAGCAAAAATTATTGCTAGAGCTGAAAAGCAAAAAGCAAAAGAAAAAAAATTAATTGAACGTATTGAACAAGAAGATAGGCTTAGAAGAGAAAAGCAAGAAGCTTTAAAAAGAAGAAAAGAAAATGTTGCAAAAATAAAGCAAGCTAAACTAGAGGCCTTAGAAAAAAAGAAATCAGCAGAAAAATTATCTTTCGAAGAAAGAATTAAAGCTTGGTATAAAAATTTATCTTTTGTAAAATATAGAGAAAATAAAGCTGAAATGGAAAGACAAGTTCTCCTTATTAATTTTGAGGGAGAAGATGCAGTTCGAAGTGAACAAAAAATTTACTATAAGTATGTTGCTAAAAAAATAGAAACTAGCGAAGTAGAAAAGGGGACATTCCCAGCATTTTCTAAATTAGATGTTCATTCATTCTTGCTTGCCGAAGGTTATGAGGTTTACGAAATAACACCCCAAAAGAATTATAGTATAGGAGTTTTATCTAGATTAACAAAAAAGAAGATGAAAAAATCTGACCTAATATTCTTCTTAACCCAATTATCTACATTTTTAAAATCTGGATTACCATTATTGGATTCAATCAAGATATTAGAAAAGCAAACTAAAGACAAAGCTCAAAAGAACTTATATAAATCAATATCTTATGAATTAACTATGGGTGAAAACTTTAGTGAATCACTAGAAAAACAAGGAGAATCTTTTCCTAAGTTGTTAGTTAATATGATAAGATCAGCAGAATTAGCAGGCAATTTACCCGAAATATTAGATGATATGGCAGTATATTATGATGAAATGGAAAAAACTAGAAAACAAATGAAATCAGCAATGACATATCCTGCTGTAATATTTGTATTTGCTACAGTAGTAATCATATTTATAATGATATTTGTAATACCAGAATTTGTTGGAATATATGCGGATATGGATACAGAATTACCTTCAATAACAAAAACTGTAATTGGTTTAAGTGAATTTTTACAACAAAATATAATATATTTAATATTAGGAATAATTGCATTGATATTTATAATAAAGTCAATGTATAAATCGATTAAGTTATTTAGAACTATGATACAATGGATGATGATGCATCTGCCAGTATTTGGAAATATTATGATATATAATGAAGTTACAATGTTTACAAAAACTTTTGGATCATTACTTAATCATAATGTATTTATAACTGAAAGTATGGAAGTATTAAGTAAGATAACAAATAATGAAATTTATAAAATGCTTATATTTGACACTATTACTAACCTAGCTAAAGGTAGTCCAATATCAAGTGCATTTAAGAATCAGTGGTCTTTCCCAATAATTGCTTATGAGATGTTATTAACGGGTGAGAGAACCGGAGAACTGGGTGATATGATGGTTAAAGTATCAAACTATTATCAAATGCAACACAAGAACTCAGTAAATCAAATAAAAACATTTATAGAACCGATAATGATAGTATTCTTAACTGTAATGGTTGGATTTATACTTATGTCAGTACTTCTACCAATGTTTAATATGTATTCAGGCGTTTTGGGGTGATTAATATGTTTACAACAATTTATTCTATATTATTCTTCTTTACAGGTACTATTTTTGGATCATTTTTCAATGTGGTGGGTTATAGACTTCCTAAAAAGGAATCTATTTCCTTTCCACCATCTCATTGTACAAAATGTAAAAAAAGATTAGGACCTTTGGAGTTAATACCTATATTTTCATATATTTTTTTAAATGGAAAATGTAAAAAATGTAAAACAGAGATAAGTATAATATATCCATTTATTGAATTACTAACAGGATTATTGTTTTTTATTTCATATTTTATATTTGGCATTAGTTTAGAATTATTAATATCGTTACTGTTTGTATCTTTATGTATTATTGTAATAGTATCAGATATTAGATATATGATAATTCCAAATGAAATAATAATAGTATTTTATTTGATGATTTTTATTGTAAAATTGATATTGAATAATTTCAATGATATACCATTATTATTAGTTGATTCTATATTTCCATTTATATTTTTATATTTAATAAAATTATTTGGGGATAAAGTATTTAAAAAAGAAACAATGGGTGGTGGAGACATAAAGCTGATGTTGATAATTGGATTAATATTAGGGTATGCAAATGGTATAATATCCATATTTATTGGCACATTTATAGCCTTTCCAATATCTTTATTTTATTATTACAAAGATAAAGAGCATATGCTTCCTTTTGGACCATATCTTTGTATTGGAGCACTTTTAATTCATTATATTGGAATGAGTGCATTTGAAATATTGAAGTTGTTTTATTAATATTAATGTGTTAATATATTAACAAACAAAAGAAGAGAATAGTAGTAAATAATTTATAATGTAGAGAATTAATGGTTGGTGAAAATTAATATATGAATGTTTATGAATCTACTCTTTTAGTGAAATGAAAACATTTCCGTTAATTACGTTATAATTATGAGTAAAATAAAGGATGGTACCGTGCTTAAGCACTCCTTAACCATTCTTTTTTATATTTTAGGAGGATTTATGATAGATATAAAATTGATAAGGGAAAATAGTGAATTGGTAAAAGAAAACATAAGAAAGAAATTTCAAGATGTAAAGGTTAGTTTAGTTGATGAAGTAAAAGTTTTTGATGAGGAATTTAGAAAACATAAATTTGAAATAGATGAATTAAGAGCAAAAAGAAATAGTCTAAGTGATATGATAGGTTCTTTAATGAGAGACAAAAAAAATGATGAGGCTATGAAAATAAAAGAAGAAGTAAATGAAATTAATAATAGACTAATAGATTTAGAAAAAAAAGAAGAAGAACTAAAAATAAAAATAAATGAAAAAATGATGAATATTCCTCAAATAATTGATGAAAGTGTTCCAATTGGAAAAGATAGTAGTGAAAATGTAGAAAACGAAAGATTTGGAGAACCATTTGTACCTAAATATGAAATACCATACCATGCAGACATATTATATAACTTAGGTGGATTAGATAAAGAAAGTTCAGGAAGAACAAGCGGAAGTGGATTTTATTATTTGCTTGGAGATGTAGCAAGACTTCACTCTGCGATGCTTAGTTATGCAAGAGACTTTATGATAGATAAAGGTTTTAAGTATTGTATACCTCCATTTATGATAAGAAGTGATGTTGTAAAAGGCGTAATGAGTTTTGAAGAGATGAATAATATGATGTATAAAATAGAAGATGAAGATTTATATTTAATAGGAACATCTGAACACTCTTTAATAGGTAAGTTTAAAGATCAAATAGTAAAAGAAAACGAACTTCCTATAAGATTCACTTCATATTCACCTTGTTTTAGAAAAGAAGTAGGGGCACACGGTATAGAAGAGCGCGGTTTATATAGACTTCATCAATTTGAAAAACAAGAAATGGTTGTTTTGTGTGATAAAAAAGATGAAGCATACTGGTATGATAAAATGTGGGAATATACTGTTGAATTTTTTAGAAATTTAGATACTGTTCAAAAACAAAAAGGAACATAAGCAGTAG
>CAYXGK010000070.1:0-4695 GCA_964464565.1 uncultured Muribaculaceae bacterium
TAGTATCAAATTCAAATGGAGAATATCCAATGAAATATAGAGGAATAGAAAATTTATATGGAAATATATTTCAAATGGTAGATGGAGTAAATTTTAATAATTATCAAGCATATGTAAATTTAAATCCAAATACATATCAGGAGAGTACTTTTAGCGGGGACTATAAAGCCTTAAATTATGTTAATTCATCTTCTAATGTATATATAATTAAAGAGGGTTATGATAGTAACTATCCATTTGCAACTTTTCCTATTTCGGGTGAATCATCAAATATAAATTCTTTTTATAAAGACTATTATTGGGTATCCTCAGGAGATAAAATAGCTTTATTTGGAGGTAGACCAGTAGAGGGATCTTATGCAGGCACACACTATTGGCACTTAACAACAGGTCCAACTATTTCTACTATTAATTCTAGTTCTCGTTTAGTTAAGAAAGCTTTATAAAAAAAGATTTGTAAGCAATTAAAATAGAAGGGGAGAAATAATGATAAAAACAAACAAGGGATTTACTTTAATTGAACTATTAGCAGTAATAGTAATACTAGCCATAATATTAGTAATAGCAGTACCAAGAATACTAAATGTTGTACAAGAATCAAAAATTAATGCAGTAGAAATTGATGCAAAAATTGTAGCAAGAGAACTACAAAAGAAAGTAGCAAATGACCCTATAGATTTAAGTAGTTTAACTGTTGATGATTTGAAAGACTATGGTGTAAAAGCACAGTATACAGAATTTAAAGCATTTATGGTTAATGGAGAGGTACAAGTAACTCTAGGAAATGGTGTTCATACAGCATCCACATTTGAAGCTAAAGTATATGGAGTATCATGGGCAGGTGGTATGAGTAGTATGGTTAGAACAGATGATGCTGTAGGTATGACATTTACAAAAAATACCTCTACAATAACAAGTGATTTTGATAATGCCGAAATATATAAAGATATAAAAGAAGTAACAGATACTTATGGAAATCAATTTGTGAGCATACCAAAGTTTTATATTAAAAAAACTGTAAATGGAAATGCATGGACATGGCAAATATCTAACATTAAATATGATGAAGATTATTATTTACCAGCATGTTTTTATGATTATGAAAATAACAAAGAATTGCCATATATATTGGTAGGAAAATATGTTTCAAATTTAAATGGAGACAAGTTAGAATCAAAAACTAATACATTTCCAGCAATATCAAAAAATATAAGTCAATTTAGAACATATGCTAGAAATAATAATGTTGGAGATTTAAAAGGATATCAGTTAATTGATATACATGTAATTGATTTATTACAGACCCTATTTACAATCGAGTTTGCAACATTAAATAGTCAATCAATAATGAAAGGTTTTTCTGAAGGACATTCAATGTGGAATCATGAGGTTGTATCATCAACAGGAAATAAAGTAACTGTGGCAAGTAGTGCTTCTTTGTTTGTAGTAGGTCAATACATAGGATTAGGTACCTCGCTGGGCAATGTTCAAAGAGCGGCATATTTAGAAATAACTGAAATAAATGGAAATGAAATAACGTATAGCGGAACTCCAACTGGAGAAATAACACCTGGACTAGGATTATTTAATATGGCATATAAGAATGGTAAAACAGATTCTGTTCCTTCATTAAGTGGATCACTAGTATCAAATTCAAATGGAGAATATCCAATGAAATATAGAGGAATAGAAAATTTATATGGAAATATATTTCAAATGGTAGATGGAGTAAATTTTAATAATTATCAAGCATATGTAAATTTAAATCCAAATACATATCAGGAGAGTACTTTTAGCGGGGACTATAAAGCCTTAAATTATGTTAATTCATCTTCTAATGTATATATAATTAAAGAGGGTTATGATAGTAACTATCCATTTGCAACTTTTCCTATTTCGGGTGAATCATCAAATATAAATTCTTTTTATAAAGACTATTATTGGGTATCCTCAGGAGATAAAATAGCTTTATTTGGAGGTAGACCAGTAGAGGGATCTTATGCAGGCACACACTATTGGCACTTAACAACAGGTCCAACTATTTCTACTATTAATTCTAGTTCTCGTTTAGTTAAGAAAGCTTTATAAAAAAAGATTTGTAAGCAATTAAAATAGAAGGGGAGAAATAATGATAAAAACAAACAAGGGATTTACTTTAATTGAACTATTAGCAGTAATAGTAATACTAGCCATAATATTAGTAATAGCAGTACCAAGAATACTAAATGTTGTACAAGAATCAAAAATTAATGCAGTAGAAATTGATGCAAAAATTGTAGCAAGAGAACTACAAAAGAAAGTAGCAAATGACCCTATAGATTTAAGTAGTTTAACTGTTGATGATTTGAAAGACTATGGTGTAAAAGCACAGTATACAGAATTTAAAGCATTTATGGTTAATGGAGAGGTACAAGTAACTCTAGGAAATGGTGTTCATACAGCATCCACATTTGAAGCTAAAGTATATGGAGTATCATGGGCAGGTGGTATGAGTAGTATGGTTAGAACAGATGATGCTGTAGGTATGACATTTACAAAAAATACCTCTACAATAACAAGTGATTTTGATAATGCCGAAATATATAAAGATATAAAAGAAGTAACAGATACTTATGGAAATCAATTTGTGAGCATACCAAAGTTTTATATTAAAAAAACTGTAAATGGAAATGCATGGACATGGCAAATATCTAACATTAAATATGATGAAGATTATTATTTACCAGCATGTTTTTATGATTATGAAAATAACAAAGAATTGCCATATATATTGGTAGGAAAATATGTTTCAAATTTAAATGGAGACAAGTTAGAATCAAAAACTAATACATTTCCAGCAATATCAAAAAATATAAGTCAATTTAGAACATATGCTAGAAATAATAATGTTGGAGATTTAAAAGGATATCAGTTAATTGATATACATGTAATTGATTTATTACAGACCCTATTTACAATCGAGTTTGCAACATTAAATAGTCAATCAATAATGAAAGGCTTTTCTGAAGGAAATTCATCTTGGAATAATGAGGTTGTTTCATCAACAGGAAATAAAATAACTATTTTAAGTAGCGCTTCTTGGTTTGTAGTAGGACAATACATTGGAGTTGGATCCTTTCTAGGGGCAACTAATAGAGCAGCATATTTAGAAATAACGGAAATTAATGGAAATGAAATAACATATAGCGGAACTCCAACCGGAGCAATTACAGCAGGATTAGGATTAGTTAATTTGGCATATAAGAACGGTAAAACAGATTCTGTTCCTTCATTAAGTGGATCGCTAGTATCAAATTCAAATGGAGAATATCCAATGAAATATAGAGGAATAGAAAATTTGTATGGAAATATATATCAAATGGTAGATGGAATAAATATAAATAATTATCAAGCATATGTAAATTTAAATCCAAATACATATCAATCAAGTACATTTAGTGGGGATTATAAAGTATTAAGTTATATAAATTCTTCGTCTAGTGGATTTATTAAGCAAATGGGTTATGATAGTAACTATCCATTTGCAAATCTTCCTATTTCGACAACATCATCATCTGGAACCGCTTTGTATGAAGATTCTTATGGACTATTTTCAGGGGATAGAATAGTTCTGTTTGGAGGCAATAATAGGATCTATTCTTCAGTAGGCATCTATTCTTTTGAGACATCATATACATCAACTTCAAGTACTTCTGACTCTAGTTCTCGTTTAGTTAAGAAAGCTTTATAAAAAATGAAAATTAATGTTTCATTTTTTTATATTTTGTTGTAATATAGTAAAAAGTTTGGAGGTATTTTATGAGTGTGTTTGTTAAAGAAATAAAAGAATTTAATAGAATAATTAGAGAAGTAAAAAGCAGAATTCCAGAATCTTGTGCTTCTAGTTTTTATGGTAATATAGATGATCTATGCGCATATAAATCAAACAAATTAAATCATTTAGGTTATTATCCATATAAAGATAATAGAATAGAATTAAACGTAGATCGTATATTATCTGCCAACAATGATATGCCGAATTTTGGCACATTTATAATTAAACATGAAATGTATCATGCTTTTAGTACTAAATATGATTCAAAAAAAAATATAGTATATTCTGGATTTAATAGAATATTTTTAAATTCAAAAGAGAAAAAATATAGTGATATTCATACTAATCTTACTGAAGGATATTCAGATTTACTTGCTATACCTATTAGTGATAAAAACTTTGAATATAGAAATATTTATCATACTTTTGTAGCACAATTATCTATCATAATTGGAAAAGATATAATGGATGATGCTTACTTTAACAATAAAGGTATCGAACCATTAAAGGAAGAATTAAAAAGACTTGGTAATGAACCTGACAAAGTAGATAGTTTTTTTGATTGTTTTGATGAATTACATATTGATATTTCCTATGGAAGTGGTATAAAATCAGCGGATTATTTACAACATCTTATAGATGGTTTTTTGGATAAAAAGATAGAAAATACTAGTTTAAGAGAAGAAAAAAGAAGAATACTTGAAAAATATAGAGTAAGTCAATTAACAAATGGAAATTTATTAGAATTATCAAATCAACCTAATAAAACCAAATAAATAGATAATGAATAACATTTATGCTATAATTTTTATAGGTGAATGAATATGGATAAAAAATATTTAAGCGTATTTGAACTTAATAAAATAATAAAAAATGTATTT
>CAYXGK010000071.1:0-4519 GCA_964464565.1 uncultured Muribaculaceae bacterium
ATGGTGAATTAGAGAAAAAGCATGGTGAATTAGAGAAAAAGTATACCCTCTTAGAAAAAGAAAACAAAAAACTTGTAATACAAGTTCAAGAATTTGACTCTTTTAAGAAGGGACTTCTATGGAAAATGCTTATTATATGGAGACAATTAAAATATAATATTAAAAAAGTTTTTGATAAATAGTTGCAAAAATAAAGATTTTTAGCAAGAAATTACAAAGGAATAATTTCCCCTTCCCCTATGAAACACCCATTCTCTTCTATCGGATAATTCATTTCAATTAAATAATCATTACCCATCGGTAATATATCGTTACATTCTTCCCAATAAGCACTGTAAGAAAGGATTAACAAATAATTAGGTTTAAATTCTAACATATATGCCAACCACTTCTCTTTATCAACTCTATACTGTCCTCCGACACTATGATTTGCTAAGTAATATCCTAAGTATAATGCTGGCTCATCAATATTTCCCAAATACTTCTCGTATTCTTCTCTTACAATCATTATAGTAGATTCTTGAGAGACAAGGGATAAAATTTTATCAGCAAATATATAATGTTCTTTTAATAATTCTGATTCCTTATAACTACCTGAGTGTGGTGAAAATTCAAATTTAAGATTATATTCAGAGCTAATTTGGAGAAAAAGAAAGATAACCCAAAGACACAAGAAAAGACCGACTAAGACATTTTTTGTTTTGAAGTTTAAATTTTCTAAAATATTAATAAAAAGGAAAGGAAGTAAATAGAAAGTCAAACTAAGATATCTTAAAAGGCTAGCATTAGCCAAATCTTTTTGTATCAATATGTAGAATCCTATCGGAAATAAAAATATCATTAACACCAATAAAATCTTTTTGTTATCTATTTTCCTCGAGTCCTTTCCCATAAAAATATAAACTCCGAGCAGAAACGCTAGTAAAATAAGAATTTTAAAAATCCTTTGGATTAGATAGTAGTAAACATTAACTGAATACAAAAAACCTTCTTTCGTAAATAAATTAGTAATACGAATGATATCCATATATTGATTTATTTGACTTAAAAATTCTGTGTTTCTCTGAAACAAAACTAGTACTGCCAATATTGCCAAGAGTACGAATCCTATCAAATAAGGTTTTCTTCTTTTATTAAAAAAGTTTTTAAGACCTTTTTTTATAAAAGCAAAATCATAATATACATATAACAACAATAAAAATAATGTTATTGGCGCATAAGCTAGTTTTGTTAAATAGATTCCTAATGAAAAAATTAGTATTAATAAAAATCTTTTGAAATAATTTGATTTTTTAGGCTTCGTACTAAAAAGTACTATTCCATAAAACAAAATAAGAACAGAACAAAAGGCATCAGCATACTGTGTTACCAATACATTCAAAGATGAAAACAAGGCAAGCACTCCACAAAGGACAAAGAAATATAGAATATTTTTTAAAATCCTATTATTTTTCAGATCAAGAATATAACTTCCTAAAAGAAAAACTCCTATAAACCCATAAATTACAGAGATAAGGCTAGAAAATTGTTCTACTATCTCACCATAAAGAAAGTAAACATAGCTTAATTGTAATGGAAAAAATGGAAGATAAAATTTAGAAATAATATCCAATGCGGATTTCCCATTAAGTAATCCTTGCTCAAATATATATGCAGCATCTATAGACCAGTATGTAAAATTATCCCAATAGGGAAAAAACATCTCCATACACATCTTAATAAAAACAAAAAGGAAAAACGTATAAATTAGAAACCAAATTACATCTATAAATTCAGGTTTAAAATCATTGAAATATTTGCTAAATGTCTCTTCATCCATAAAAATCAAAAAACACAGAACATTGATTACCACCATAATTACAATATAGTAAGTCAAGAAGACACCACTTATTACTACTCCGAACATTCCCATTATAAAAATAATAAAACTGTTAAAAAACAAGCCAAAAAACAAAGATAATGACAAAAAAGTAAATATATTTTTAACAGGTACAACATCTTTTAAAAAAACAGTATAGAGAAGACCTGAGGATAAACATAAAGGGATCAGAATAAAAAACCTAAACAAAGGATAAGCTCTAACAGCAATCAGAGTAAATAGAAAAAGAAAACCCAAGAATAATAAAAATAATAATTTCCTCTTATTTTTATTCATTCGTTTTTTATTTACACTATCAATTAATAAAAATATTAGTAATTTATAAGTATTAAATTCTATTTGCTCTCCAAAAAGCACTCTATTTAAATAAAAACTCAATGCTCCTAGGAATCCTTTTTCTTTTATTCTATTTCTTAAATTCCTAAGCTTACTTATAATCATCTTTACTTAAAAATTCCATAATATTATTCTTTTTGTAGTTTTTTAAGAAACCATATGTGGCCTCTTCATTATCAAACACAAATGCTTTTTTGTGGATTCTCCAAAAATACCGCAATGCTTTTATTGTTCTTTCATTATTATACCTGCCCGCCATATATTTTTTTTCCCGTGATTTAAACTGGATATCCTTAAAATTAACATGATAGTGAATTGCTATAGATGTTGGACAATTACTTAATTTATACCCAGCCTTACTTATACGAAGAGAAACTTCATTATCTTCAAAGCTTCCCTGCATATTAGAATCAATTGGAAACTTTTTATAATGTTTTGCCTTCCATAAAGTAGCCCCTCCCGGAATCCATGGGCAAAACTTAAAATTATTCGTCGTTGTTTGATCCCAGAAAAGTTTAAAACTATCAAGAAGATCGAATCTATAAAAATATTCATCCTCTAGCAATATCCCTCCATTAAATTGAATCCTCATGTCTGGAAATATGACTTTCATACAAACAGCTACTATTTCTCTTTTCTTTTCTAAAATTTTAATTAAATTTTCCAAATAATATGGAGTAACAACTATATCGTTATCTAAAAACAAGTAGTATTCTCCTTTTGCTATCTTTGTTGCTTCTACTCTCCCTTTTGCACATCCTAGATTCTCTTTAGATTCAATTAATTTGATATTTTTATACTTTTTTATATGCCTTCTCAGTTGTATCAACTGGTCTAAATCGGAATTATTATCAAACAAGATTACTTCAAATGGTAATTTTGTGTGTTTATATAGTGCTTTAAGAGAAAGTATTGTATCCTCTACTCTGTTAAAACTTAACATAATCACAGAAACTAATTTAGGAGGTTTATTTAAAATCATTCTGTGATTTCTTCTACAATATATATTTACTAACCCTCTGTTTATATTTTGATAAACAAACTGTTTATTTTTCTCTTTTTGTTCTTCTTTAAGCATAATATTAAAATATCCTACACATTAAATTGTGCTTCTCTTTAATAGTATATATAATCTACCATTTAAGTTCTCGATTATACTATATGAAACCAAAGATTAGTATTTTATTGCCATCATATAATTACCAAGCTTATATAACTATAGCAATAGAGTCTGTAATAAAACAAACATACCAGAATTGGGAACTAATAATTATAGATGATGGCTCAAAAGATGATTCTATAAAAGTCATCAAAAAATATAAAGACAAAAGGATACGACTATATACTCAAGAGAATAAAGGAGTGTCTAAAACTCTTAACAAGGCCTTTGATTTGTCAAAAGGAGAGTATATCTGCTTTTTAGATGCCGATGATTTTTATCACCCTGAAAAACTGGAAAAACAGTTATCACTAATAGAATCAGGGTATGATATCGTAACCTCTCATGTATCTGCCGTTGATAAAGATGGACTTCCTTCTAATGATAAATTTTTTGATTTCTGGTGGAATACATATAATCCTAACAAGGTATTTGGGGAAAATATTGAATACAATTTCTTTAATGGAAATTATTTGTGTAAATCAGCATTAATGATGCGAAAAAACCTTTTCCAAAAATATGGGAAATTCAACACTAATTTAATAACTTCCTACGATCTTGAATTATGGCTTAAAATGATTGCTCACATTAAAATTGGGGTATACAAAGAAAAACTTACTTTCTATAGATGGCATGGATTAAATGAGACTACAACTAATTCTTTTCGAATGAAGATAGAGCTACTACTTATTTATGATAAATATTTAGAATCCTTAAAATTTTCCTCGGCAAAGAACAATGAAAAAACAGAAAAGTTTATTCTAGCCTTTATTTATTTTATGAGAACTCATGGTTTACAAGATGCATACATAGGATTACAGATTATTAAACAAAACAAAGAATATACCAATAACATATATCAGTTGCTATTTGATGATGAGTTACTATCCATACTTAAAAATATAATAGAAGGAAAAGAAATCTCTTTTGAATTTATAAAAAATGGTCAAAACAAAGACCTAGAAAAGCTGTTAACAGTAAAAGAAACCTTCTTTCAAAAACTACGAAGAACTCTAATACCTTACAACATCAGAAAACATTTAAAAAAAATATTCCTTTCAAAAAAATAAAATAGAAATTGAAAAAAATGCTTTAGTACCAGATGCATTAGAATTTAGAGAATTTAAACAAACTAAAATATGGAA
>CAYXGK010000072.1:0-4501 GCA_964464565.1 uncultured Muribaculaceae bacterium
GGATGGACTTTAAAGGAAGAAAATTAAAAATTAAGGAGGGATATTATGGCAGTTCCTTTTAGAAGAGTAAGTAAAACTAGAAAGAGAATGCGTCGTACTCATTACAAGATAGAAGGACCGGAAGTAACTAAGTGTTCTAATTGTGGTGAGTCATTAAAGCCACATAGAGTATGTACATCATGCGGTTTTTACAAAGGTAAACAAGTTATAAACAAGAAAACAAAGAAAGATAAAGAATAATATCTTTTTTTATGTTGAAAAATATATAAATCTTTGATATAATCTTGTTGATATTAAAACGGAAGGGAGGGATAGAAATGACAAAGGTTGTAGTTAAAAATGGTAATTTTGAAGGAGCTTTTAAAAAGTTTAAAAATGATCAAGCTAAGAACGGTACCCTCTCAGAGTATAAAAAGAGGGAACACTACACTAAACCAGGTGTAGCTAGAAGAGAAGCAATTAAAAACGCTATTAAGAATTCAAAAAAGAAAAGTAGAAATGAAAGAAGTAGAGATAATTAATGAATGAAAGAATTAAATTAGATTTAATTGAAGCTATGAAATCTAAAGAAGAATTAAGATTATCTACAATAAGACTTTTAAAAGGTGCTATTGAAATAGAAGAAAAAAAAATTAAGAAATCTTTAGAGGATAGTGAAATATTAGATATAATAAGTAAACAAGTTAAACTTAGAAAAGAAAGCATAATTGAGTTTGAAAAAGCTAATAGATTAGATGCAGTTGATAAGTTAAATAAAGAACTTGATATTTTATACGATTATCTTCCAGAACAACTAAGTACTAATGAATTATTAATTTTAATAGATGAAGCAATTAAAGAAATAAATGCTACATCTAGTAAAGATTTTGGAAATGTTATGAAAATAGTAGTTCCAAAGATAAAAGGCAAGGCTGATTCAAAAGAAGTATCTGAAATAATAAAGAACAAATTACAATAATTTGTTTTTTTATTGTGATATAATACTTGTAGGAGTTTATATGATAAAATCTGCTATATTAAGTGTATTAAATGACATATGGCCAATGATAACAATATTTGTTGTTGTTTTAGCTTCAATTAGAATAGCATATTTTATATTTAATAGAAACGAAAGTTTTATATTTTATAAAGAACTTACTACTTTACTGTTTATAATATATGTACTATTTCTATTCTATATTGTTACTTTTCAAGATAATAACTTTGGAGTATCAAATTTTATACCATTTAAGGAAATATTTAGATATGATATAAATTCTAGATTGTTCTTTAAAAACGTAATAGGAAATGTTATATTATTTATTCCACTTGGTTGGTATATAACATATTATACAAGAACAAAAAAAATATATCCCGCTTTATTATTATCTATTATAATATCTTTAGCAATTGAATTGATTCAATCATATATAGGTAGAGTGTTTGATATTGATGATATAATATTAAATATAATAGGTGGGATACTTGGATATTTAGTATACATATTTTTATATAAAATAAAGGTAAGATTACCTAAAATATTGCAAAAAACATGGTTCTTAAATTTAGTAATAATACTTGTGTTTATGTTATTTATGCTATATATTACAAGCTGGTATAAAGTTTTATTGGGGGCATAATGAATGAAATAAATATATTTAATGAAACAACCACTACTATAAAATATGACTTAATTTCTTTGGTTAATTTTGCTTTAAATAAAGAGAAAATAGATAATGTAGAATTTAATATAATATTAGTAGATAATAACAAAATAAGAGCTCTAAATAAAGAGTATAGAAAAATTGATAATCATACTGATGTAATAAGTTTTGCATTAGAGGATATAGATAAATCACTATTTGAAGGAAGAAGAATACTGGGTGATATATATATATCATTAGATAAAGTAGAGGAACAATCTATAGAGTATAATCATTCGTACGAAAGAGAACTATCATTTTTAGTAATACATGGATTGTTGCACTTATTGGGATATGATCACATGAAAAAAGAAGATGAGAAAATAATGTTTAAAAAACAGGAGGAAATATTAAATGGGTACGGTATCAAAAGGTAATAAAAAAAATAATAAGGAAGTTAAAACAAAGTGTTATGGAATAAAAAGATTTTATAATAGTGTTAAAAACTCGTTAGAAGGTTTAAAATATGCATATACTCACGAACAAAGTTTATTGTTACATATATTCTTTAGTTTAATAGCAATAGTGTGTGGTATTGTTTTTAAAATAACAGGGACTCAGTGGATATTGTTGTTTTTAGTTATGGTTGTAATAATAGTTGCAGAATTATTAAATACAGCAATTGAAGCAACTGTCGATTTGATTACTGAAGAATATAATCCTTTAGCAAAAGTAGCAAAAGATTGTGGTTCAGCTGCAGCTTTTATGGCATCATTACTAGCTACTATAGTTGGAGCATATGTATTTCTTCCACAAATAATTAAATTAATTTTAAAGGGGTAAATATGATAGAAGAATTAAATAAATTAATAAAAAATTCAAAAAGCAAATATTATAATTTTAATGTAGCATCTATTCTAGTTACTAATGATGGAACTAAGTTTTATGGTGTTAATATAGAAACTTCTACTCAAGGAGCAGGAATATGTGCTGAAAGAAATGCACTATATAATGCTTTGTCAAATGGATATAACAAGGAAGATTTTAAAGAATTACACATCATGGCATCAAAACCTGTAACACCTTGTTTTGTTTGTAGAGCAGCACTAGTTGATTATCTAAATTTAAATACAAAGATATATTCATATTCTTTAAATGCATTAGATAAAATATATAATTTAGAAGAATTAGTGCCTTATAGATTTGATGAGGAATCATTATGAAATATGGTATAACAAGTATAATAGGAAGACCAAATGTAGGAAAATCTACATTAATAAATTCAATGTTAAATAAAAAAGTATCAATTATATCTGATAAGCCTCAAACTACTAGAAATAATATTGAAGGTATATATAAGGATGAAACTCACGAAATAGTATTCGTAGATACTCCTGGAATACATAAACCAATACATAAGTTAGGAAATATATTAAACTCTAAAGCTTATATGTCAATGGATGAAGTTGATGTGTTAATTTTGGTAGTAGATGCAAGTGAAAAGATAGGTAAGGGAGATAAATATTTAATAAATAGGCTAAATGATAATAAAACTATTTTAGTATTAAATAAAATAGATAAGATTAAAAAAGATTTACTATTACCTAAAATAGAGGAATACTCAAAATTATATGATTTTTGTGATATCGTACCAATAAGTGCTTATAAAAAAGAAAATATTAATGAACTAATTAAAGTAATAAAAAAATATGTTAATGGTGATGAAGAAATATATTTTGATGAATCTAGTGATACCTTTATGATTAGCGAATTAGTTAGAGAAAAAGTATTAGAATTAACTAAAGATGAAGTTCCTCACACTGTTACTTGTATGGTGGAATATTTAGAAGATAAAAAGAATATAATAAATATGGGTGTTTCTATAATTGTAGATAGAGAAAATTTAAAGAAAATAATAATTGGAAAGAATGGATCTATGATTAAAGAAATTGGTACTAGAGCAAGAGTGGATATTGAAGAATATTATAAGAAACAAGTCTTTTTAGAATTAAATGTTAAAGTATTAAAGGATTGGAGAGATAAGGAAAAATATTTAATAGAACTTGGGCTTAAGGAGAAATAATGCAAGAAATAGTAGAAGGTTTTATTTTAAAAGAAAGAGATTATTTAGAATCTAGTAAGATCTTAGATGTGTTTACTAAGAAATATGGTATTATATCTGTAATTTCTAAGGGATGTAAAAAGCCAAAAAGTCATTTATGTAGTTTGTCTTCAAAGATGATATATGGAAATTTAAATATATATTATAAAGAAGGAAAACTTTCTACACTTGTTGATATTGATTTAATTAATAATTTAAATACAATAAAGAAAGATATATTAAAAATAAGTTATGTTACTTATCTTATGGAATTAATATTTCAAGTAGTCAAACAAATAGAAGATTATGAAGAATTATATGATATATTTATTTCTACTGTATTAAAGATTAATAATAATTTAGATCCTACAGTTTTAACAAATATTTTAGAACTTAAATTACTAGAGTATTTAGGTGTTTCTCCTACAATAGATTATTGTTCTATATGTGGATCTAAAGATAATATAGTTACATTATCTATAGAAAAACATGGATTAATATGTAAGAATTGTAGAACCAATGAATCAATATATAGTTTAGATTCTATTAAACATATTAGAATGTATTCATATCTTGATATAAATAAAATATCTAAAATTGAAGTAGATAAAAAGGTAAAGGAAGAAATTGATAAATATTTGAATAATTATTATGATAGATATACTGGATTATATTTAAATAGTAAAGAATTTATAAAGAAAATTAAAGATATTACGGAGGATTAATATGGAAGAAATGGTAAATTATTGTAAGCAATATGGGTTTATATTTCAAGGTA
>CAYXGK010000073.1:0-4398 GCA_964464565.1 uncultured Muribaculaceae bacterium
AATGGTCTATATAAATGAACTTCAATTAAACCATATTCTCCATTTAAATAATCTATTGTTTCTTTAATAGTTTCACAAACAGACCCCATAGCCACTATTATATTCTTTGCGTTCTCATTACCATAATATACAAAAGGAGCATATTTTCTTCCTGTAATATTTGATATTTCTATCATATAGTTATTTACTATATCAGGTAAATTACCATAATCTTTATTTCTTACTTCTGCCATTTGAAAATATATATCTTCAGATGCAGCAGTTCCTCTTACTACTTTATTGTTATTAATTGCTTTAGATCTAAATTTATTTAATGCTTCTTTATCTAATAAATGAATTAAATCTTCTTCTTCTAATACTTCTATTTTCTGTAGTTCATGACTAGTTCTAAAACCATCAAAAAAGTTCATAAAAGGAAGACTAGATTTAATAGCAGATAAATGACTTACTGCAGATAAATCCATTACCTGTTGAACGCTACTATTTGAAATCATTCCAAATCCTGTCATTCTAGCTGCATAAATATCTTGATGATCTCCAAGTATACTAAGTGCATGAGTTGATAAACTACGAGCTGCAACATGCATTACACCCGGTAACATTTCTCCTGCCATTTTATACATATTTGGTAACATTAATAATAATCCTTGACTAGCGGTAAAAGTAGAAGTTAGTGCTCCACTTTGCAAAGACCCATGCATCATACCAGCGGCTCCTGCTTCACTTTGCATTTGTACGACTCTTACTTCACTTCCAAATATATTCTTTCTTCCCATTCCAGACCATTCATCAATATGTTCTGCCATTACTGATGAGGGAGTAATAGGATATATTCCAGAGACTTCACTAAACATATATGCTATATGAGCGCAAGCCTCATTTCCATCCATTGTTTTGTATTTTTTCATATGCCCTCCTAGTATAAAATTATATCACATAAATAAAAAAATAGGTATTACACTATTCATTTATAGTCCTAATAAAAAAGATAGATTTTATCTATCTTAAATTGTTTTTCATATCTTTTATTATATTGAATCTAAAGAAACTAGCATTTATTTCTACTTTATCTTTTCCTTCAATTAGATAATAAATAACTTTATATACTCTATTATCTTTATCTATCCATACTTTAGCAGAAACATCTGATTTTAATTTTAAATCTTTTAATGCACCGTCTTTAAGTATTGCTTCCATATCTTTTTTATTAACTTTAAAACTATATGTTTTATAACTGTCTAATCCTATTTTTTCTTCTTTTAATGTTTCAACATTACTAGCTTTTGATAAAACTTCTAAATATGCATTTGGGTTTGTATACATTAGAGATTCAACTTCAACAAATACTCCATCTTTTTGTTCATAATTTTTTTGATCAATTCTATATGAAGCATTATCAACTCTTAAAGGCATTTCAAGTTCATTTGTTTCTTCATTTGTTTCTTCAATTATTTCTTCTTTTTGGTTACTAATATAATCAATTTTATATTGAGTTTCTTTATAATTATCAATTTTAACTATTTCGTTATAAGTTTTAGAATCATAGTTACCATATATTCTAAGATCTAATTGATAACTCTCTGTCTTGTCTCCAACTTTTGTGTTTTCATAAAAAGTAAGCATTTCTTTGTTTTGGCATCCACTTAGTAGTAGAATTCCAAATACTAAAAGCAATATTTTTTTCATAAATCCTCCTAATTATAAGAATAGCACAATTAAATATATTTTTAAAGGTTTTTTATATATTGCTTATTTTTTTTCTATAATCTAAATCAGTTTTAATCATATCTTCTAAAGTATATTTAGGAATCCATCCTAGTATTTCTTTAGCTTTATTATTTGATGCTATTAATTTTGCAGGATCTCCTGGTCTTCTTTGTTCTATATCATAATTAACTTTACCAAATTTAGATGCTATATCTATTACTTCTTTAACTGAGTATCCATTATTTGATCCTAAGTTAAGAAGTATTGATTTATTGTTATTTAATATGTATTTAGCACCTAGTATATGGGCTTTTGCAAGATCACTTACATGTATATAATCTCTAATACAAGTACCATCTTCTGTATCGTAATCATCACCAAATACTTTCATTTTATCTCTTAAGCCCAATATAGTTTGAGTAACAATAGGAATAAGATGAGTTAGGTTTTCTTTATCTAAACCTATTTCTAGTGAACTATCTGCTCCAGCAACATTAAAATATCTAAATATACAATAGTTCATATTATATGCATTACATACCCATTTAATTAATGATTCTGTTGCTAATTTAGATGCTCCATATGGATTTATTGGTATAGTTACGTCTTCTTCTTCACATATTGGTTTAATAGGTTCTCCATATACAGCAGCAGTACTACTAAATACTACGTTCTTAACCCTATATTTGGTCATTGCTTCAAGCATTAGTCTTACACCCTCAACATTGTTATAATAATACTCTAATGGCATATTAATCGACTCTGGAACTATTAATTTAGCTGCAAAATGCATTACGACATCAATATTGGGTTCATTACTAAATACATTTTCTAAATCTTCTTTCTTAGTAATATCTCCAAAATAGAATTTAGCATATTTATGTATCATATCTTTTTTACCAGTTGATAAATTATCCATAACTATTACTTCGTTATTATCTCTTATAAGTTCATACACAGCATGACTCCCTATATAGCCAGCTCCCCCAATTACTAATACTTTCATATATCCTCCTAAATAGATTATAACATCTTTTTAAAAAATAAAAAAAGATAGATAATTACTTATCTACCTTTTGTTGATTCTAATGCTTTTCTAATATTTGGGTAGTGATTTAAGGTTCTTTCTTCTATCCCTAAATTATTTAACATTGGATCTTTAATATTTGCTTCATATCTTTCATAATATATCTCTTTCATATATTCTTTGTCCTCAAATAATAAATTCATTAAAAGTTCAATTTTTTTATAACTTGTTCTTTTTTTGCTTAAAAGTTCATTTACTTGAAGTTGATATTCATAAAACTCTAATATCTTTACCGATGCCATTACTAAAGATGCTGCTAGTGAAATATTTTCTTTTGCGATTTCTACATCTAATGTTCCGTTTGGAATTCTATCTTCTGTTGTATTTTTTTCTTCAACCCCAAGGTTTCTTATATTAAGTCCGTATGATTTAAATTTTTTAGATACACCACTAAGATCTGAGTATTCACTAATTGGTTGCATTGCTTTTAATTTATATATTTTAGCAGTTAATTCCAATTCATATACAATATCATTAGTAGATGTAGCGTGATCCACACATCCCTTTCTTATTCTATCTTTCGGAGCATTAAATATAGCATATAACTCTTTTTGAAAATATTCTTGTATTATACATCGATTTAATAGTCCGCCAATAGTTTTATAATAATGGGCTCCACTATGAATGTGAGCACCACACGTTTCATCAACATAAAAACCATTTGACTTAATAAAATCATAAATATACTCTAATCTTTTTAAATCTTCATAGTTGAATCCTAGTTTTGGAGAAATAAATTCTATACCTTTTTCATCATCTAGAGACCCATCTCTTTCAACTTTAAAATCGGTTGGATTATAATTAATTATTTCAGTAGCTTTGTCACCTATACATTCAATTTCCACTCCAAATGTGTAATCTTCCGGTAATGATTGCATATAAAAATCAAGCATATATCCCCCTTTTGTGTATTGATTTATTATATACACATTTATATATTTGTCAATTATTTCTTATTAACAAATATATACAATATCATATATTTTTTGATTAAAAAAAAGAATATTCATTCTTTTCTTATTTTTTAAGTGTTTGCATAGAAATCAAATATAATACATATTCTTCTATATTTTCATATAAACATCAATATACCTTTTATTTTATATTCCCTTTATTTTTTCTCTTTCTTAACACTCTATTTATACTTGGACTAAATAAAACAAATTCTTTACCCGATTCGTTCTCAATTGGAAATCTTATACAACTTTCTCTTTGGTTTTCATCTTGATCAACTTTTGGGCTTATTCTTAATGTATCATATACCACTAAATTATGATTATTAAATAAAAATTCCATAATTTCATCTAACATTTTAACACTATCATTTAAATTCTTGATAAACACACTATAATACATTGGAAATACATTATCTTCTAATTCTCTAAAGTTTTCTAAATCATCTTGGTCACTTATTATTATAGATGGTCTATCCCTATATATTCCAATTTTTAAATCATCAATTCCATCCATAAAACAACATAAATCCAGCGCTTGCCTATAAGTATATTTTGCTTTTAATTTTTTCATACATATCCCCCAATTAAAGTATATAAAAAATAACTACTTTTGTAAATTATTTGATTATTATTTTGTCATTAATAACA
>CAYXGK010000074.1:0-4301 GCA_964464565.1 uncultured Muribaculaceae bacterium
ATTGATTTAATCAATTAACATCGCACTGGTGCGACGATTTTATCTTTTGGAGCAGATGATGGGAATCGAACCCACGTAATCAGCTTGGAAGGCTGAAATTCTACCATTGAACTACATCTGCAAGTAAAATAATTATATCATTTTTTAATCTTATGTCAATATTTTTATTTGAATAATAACGTTTAAATTAATAATTATTGTATTTTTTTTTAAATAACATGCTTACTAAAATAAATAATTCTATATGCTTTTTAAAAATAGATAAGATAGCAATTGTGGTTTACTTTTAACTAGATATACTTTATACTATATAATGTTTAAAGAGGTGTTTATGATTAGTACAAAAGAAGTTACATTAAGATTTGGCGGTAGAATTTTATTTGAAAATGTTAATATAAAATTTACTGAAGGAAACTGTTATGGATTAATAGGAGCTAACGGAAGTGGTAAATCCACTTTTTTAAAGGTGTTGTCTGGCGAAATTGAACCTACAAGGGGTGAGGTAATAATTGGAAATAAAGAAAGATTATCTACTCTTAAACAAGATCACAACTTATATTCTGATGTTAGAGTTTTAGATGTTGTAATAATGGGAAATAAGAGACTGTATGAAATTACTAAAGAAAAAGAAGTTTTATACTCTAAAGATAACTTTACTGATAGTGACGGTATTAAATTGGGTGATTTAGAGGCTGAATTTGCTGAGTTAAATGGTTGGCAAGCAGAGAGTGATGCCTCAATACTTTTAAACGGTTTAGGTATTCCAAATGAGCTGTATGAACTAAAAATGGAAGAAATAGATACTCCAAATAGAATAAAAGTATTATTAGCTCAAGCTTTATTTGGAGAACCAGATATTTTAATATTAGATGAACCTACTAATGGTTTAGATATAGAAGCAAAACTATGGTTAGAGGAATTTTTAATAGAATTTAAAAATACTGTTATTGTAGTATCTCATGACAGACATTTTTTAAATAAAGTTTGTACTCATATAGTGGATATTGATTATGAGAAGTTAACAATGTTTGTTGGAAATTATGACTTTTGGAGACAATCAAGCGAACTTATTCAAAAACAAATGAAGGATTCTAATCAAAAAAAAGAAAAGCAAATCAAAGAATTACAAGATTTTATTGCAAGATTTTCTGCTAATGCTTCAAAATCAAAACAAGCAACTTCTAGGAAAAAAACATTAGATAAAATAATATTAGATGATATAAAATCATCTAGTAGAAAATATCCTTACAATAATTTTAAGGTTGAAAAACCGTTAGGAAAAGATGTTGTAACAACAAAAAATCTTTCTATTACCGTTGATGGAAAAAAGATTATTAATAACTTAAATTTAACAGTAAATAATACGGATAAGATTGCATTTATTGGAAATAATGAACTTGCTATAACATCTTTATTTAAAGCTCTAAACGGAGAAATTGAATATGAAGGAGATATAGTTTGGGGTTCAAGCACATCAACTTCGTATTTCCCTAAAAATCACGACCAATATTTTGTGGGAGAAAAAAACATTGTAGAATGGCTACAAGACTTTTCAAAAGAAAAAGATGAACAATTCGTAAGAGGTTTTCTAGGAAGAATGCTTTTTTCTGGTGAAGAATCTTTGAAGAAAGTAAAAGTATTAAGTGGTGGCGAAAAAGTAAGATGCATGTTATCTAAAATTATGTTGGAATCAAGCAATGTATTAATACTTGATGAGCCTACAAACCATTTAGATATTGAGACAATAACATCTTTAAATGAAGGAATAATTGAATTCAAAGGGGCAGTTTTACTTAGAACACATGATCATGAATTTATTGAAACATCAGCAAATAGAATAATTGAATTTAAAGAAGATGGAAAATACATAGATAAGATGTTAAAATATAGCGAATATATAGAAAAGATGAATAACTAAGTATTATTCATCTTTTGTTTATTGTCAAAGAAGTTGTAGTAATGTTGTAATCAATATATTTTTTATCTAAAAAAATTATTGATCCTCTTGTTATTATATCAGTTGTGTATGCTTCACCTATAGCGACTGTTAAATTTATAGATATATTTTTGTTATTTTCATATATACCTTCAATATTTATTTTTCCACTACTTGTCATAGATGTATTTGATAATACTGCAAATTTGTTTTCATATAAAGTATCAATGTCTTTAGGTAATGTAATGCCAGATTTTTTTCCATATTCTAGCAAATCCTCTTTGATTTTAAATACAATTGTACTAAATTTACTTTTATATGATAGAACTTCATCATAATAATGTGTGTTAAATATAATATTGTCTATATCTAATGGAATTTTTTTATAATTATTTTTTATTTTCTTAATAGAAAGCCCTGTTATTTGAGCGGGAAAACTTTCTCTTACAATACCATCAGTTTTAATTTTTACAATATCATTTAATTTAATACTATCAAACTTTTTTCTAAAACTGACCGAAAAAGGATCATCATTTATTAATATAAGTATATTCTTATCATCATAGATGTCTATTATTCTTCCTTCTATATATTTTTTATCACTACTTATTAATATTAAAATAGAAGATATTAACAATATTACAATTGCAAATAGTATATATTTTTTCATGTTTATCTCTTATTCCGAAATTACTATGTTAACAATTTTATTTTGTATAATAATGATTTTTACTATTTTTTTATCGTTTATATATTTTTTTATATTTTCTTTTTCTTTTGCAATTGCTTCCATATCTTCTTTACTTGTATTTAATTTTACTATTTCTTTACCTCTAACTTTTCCATTTATTTGAATAATCATTTCGTAAGTTTCATCACTTAGTTTTGAGTTATCAGCTAATGGCCATTTAGAATATGCAAGTTCTTCGTTACCAATTATTTCATTTAGTTCTTCAGTAATATGAGGTGCAAATGGATTAAGTAATTTTAACAATGTTACATAATCTTTTTTAGTAATATTATTTTTGTTAGAATATTCATTTGAAAGAATCATTAATTCTGATATTGCTGTATTATATTTCATAGCTTCAATATCTTCAGAAACTTTTTTAATTGTCTTGTTAATCTTAATTTCTAAATCACTTGAATACTCAACATCATTATTTACTTTATCCTTTAAGTTGTAAACTTTATCTAAGAATCTGCTTATTCCTTTAATTGAATCATCATTCCAACTTGATTCAACAGAGTATTCTCCTAGGAACAATAGGAACAATCTTAATGTATCCGCCCCATAGCCATCTATTATCTCCATTGGATCCACAACATTTCCTCTAGATTTACTCATTTTTTCCCCATCAGATCCTAGTATTAATCCTTGGTTAGTTCTTTTTTTATAAGGCTCTTTTGTTGAAACAACACCTATATCATATAAAAACCTATGCCAAAATCTAGAATATATTAAGTGGCGCGTTACATGTTCCATTCCTCCATTATAACAATCTACTTTTAGCCAGTAATTAAGTTTAGAAAAATCTGCAAGAACTTTATCGTTATTTGGATCAATATATCTTAAATAATACCAAGATGAACCAGCCCATTGTGGCATTGTATCTGTTTCTCTTTTGGCATCTCTATTACACTTTGGACACTTACAATTAACAAAAGAAGGTATGCTTGCTAGTGGACTTTCTCCATTTTTTCCGGGTTCAAAATTATCTATATCAGGAAGTTTTACGGGAAGTTCGTTATAAGGCACTGGAACATATCCACAATTTGAACAATGAATTATAGGAATTGGTTCTCCCCAATATCTTTGTCTATTAAAAGCCCAATCTTTAATTTTGTATTGAGTTCCTTCTTCTCCAATGTTGTTTTCTTTTAAATATGTTAATACTTTATTTATAGCTTCATTTTTATTTAATCCGTTTAAAAATTCTGAATTAATAACAATTCCATCTTCTTCATGAGCTGCGTTTTCTATATTGCCACCAGATATTACTTGAACTATGTCTATATTAAATTTCTTTGCAAAGTCGTAGTCTCTTTGATCGTGTGCTGGAACTGCCATTATAGCTCCTGTTCCATAATTCATCATGACATAATCAGAAATATAAATAGGAATTTCTTTATTGTTAATAGGATTTATTGCAGTTAATCCATCTAATTTTACACCGGATTTTTCCTTGTTTAAATTCAGTCTTTCAAATTCTGTTTTTTTGTTTGTTAAATCTTTATATGAATTTACCTCGCTAATATTCTTTATTTTCTCTTTGCATTTTTCTATTATTGGATGTTCGGGCGCCAAAACCATAAATGTAACGCCAAATAAAGTATCAGGCCTTGTTGTATATACTTTTAGTTT
>CAYXGK010000075.1:0-4173 GCA_964464565.1 uncultured Muribaculaceae bacterium
ATGGCGGCCCCGACGGGAATCGAACCCGCGATCTCCTCCGTGACAGGGAGGCATGTTAACCGCTACACCACGGGACCAAAACATTAAATGGCGGAGTAGGAGAGATTTGAACTCTCGCGCCAGTTTCCCGACCTATACCCTTAGCAGGGGCACCTCTTCAGCCTCTTGAGTACTACTCCAATAAGGTTAAACCGTTAGTGCCTACCAATAATAACATAGCTACCACGAAGATTCAAGCACAAAAACACAAAAATGCGTGCGTTTTTTAGGCCTTGAGATGTGAGTTTAATCATTAACTCAGGAAGTATATTATCCAACTACTTTTACCAATGACTCATAACGAATGATAACCATTTTATGCCAAAGAGATAAAGAATCCAGGATAAATAAAATCGATTTTATTGAGTGCATCTTATTTTTATAGACAATCACCAGCGAACCAATTTATAATGTTTCAATATAGAGTTAATGTAACTAACGATAACTTACAGCAGTAATGCATACATTAGTTTTATAGACTTCCCTATCGTTTCATCAATAAGGAACGTTAAAAATGATTTACCCAGTTGAAAATAAACCTATAGTGTGTAATCTGGGCTAATAAAACCATTGTAGTTTGTTTCTTGTTCTATCGAAGTATGCTAGGACAAAAGACAGATTCAGTAAGAATATGTGTATATCTCACCTCTACAGACTCTTTCAATGATTCAACCCTTACTGAGGACTAGAGACTTCCAGTAGACGATCTTTCACTTCTTGTAAGTTACTAGCTACTTTGATGGTTTGATTCTCAACAATGTAGATACGGTCATAGAGTGAGAGATTGCTTTCAAAGTAAATGTGACTGACATTGATGACAGTTGTCTCTAGATGTAGAAGATCTTTCTCTATACCTTCTGCTATATTAGCGTCTAAACTTGCGAAGATTTCATCACACACAATGATTTGTGCTTCTAAGCTGAGGGCTCTAGCCAGTAGTACTCGAGCTCTTTGTCCACCGGATAGATTGCCTCCATCGTTTAAGACAGCCAACTCTAAGTCTAAATCAGATAGCCCTACTTGGTTCATGGTATGTCTGACTTTTTCATCACTCACCTTTTGGTACAGAGTGATGTTTTCTTTGAGGCTTCCATTGAAGATAAACCCAATTTGGTCCACACTCGCAAACTTTGAGAAATAGTCTTGAATATCAATGGATAGAATATCATGACCATTGAGTGTGACAACCCCTTCTTGAGCTTGAATGGTTTGACGAAGGGTTTTGAGGATGGTGCTCTTACCAGCACCACTAGGGCCAATGATGAGAATCTTCTCCTGGTTATTCAAAACTAAATTGACATCTTTGAGGATGATTTGATCCTCATAACCTAGACTATTGGAGTTAAAAAGAAGTGATTCAAAGGAGTTCACATGTTCAGTTCGAGTGTTTGATTGTTTCTGAAGGGTTAAATCGATGGTCTTTAGGACATCTTCAATGCCTCGCATTTCTGCTAGTACTTGACTGGTTCTTTGGATTGGCCAGATGACTTGTCCAAAGGCTGAGAAAACAATCATGATGTTTCCAAAGCTGACATTGGATTGTTTGGCGAGTAATAGTCCTCCGATGAGAAAGCCAAAAAGCATGCTGAAGATTAGCAGCGAATTGATGGCTTCGACTTTGGTGGTTTGAACATCAACGTTGTAGTTGTCTTGTTGGACTATACTAGCAAGTTGATGGAATCTTTTTTCTCGGGTTTCTTCCATTTGATGTTGTTTGATGATTTCATAACCCGTGAGTGTTTCTGTGACAAAGCCTGTGTAGGTAGCGAGTGATTCGGACTTTTTCTTTTCTTCGACTTTGATGGGCTTACTACTGTTTTTACTGCGTTTCCAGAAGAAGAGTAGCATGATGAGTGGGATAATCATTAGGTATGGATTGATGATACTAAGCAATATCATCGCAAAGATAAACTGAGATAACATGCCTATGATTTGGGGGATATTGCGGATGTATTTGGTTTCGTAGCGATCGAAGTCATTGGTGAGGGTGGAGGTCATTTGGGGGATCTTGTCTTTTTGCAGAGCGATGACTTCTTGGTTGAGGAGTCCATCCACATAGGTTTGTTTGAGTTGGTTCATGCTTTTGGCTAGCCAACGACTTTCAATGAAGGCATTGGTAAGGGCGATGAGAAGTGAGCCTGTTGCTAGTAGGATGAGTTGGATGGCTAGTTCATTCATGGCGGCTAGATCTTTATTCATGGCTAAATCGATCATGGTGCCGATGGCATAGGTCATGAGTGCTCCTAAAGCTCCGGCTATAAAGATGAAAAGAGTGAGTAGGATGAGTCCTTTTTTGTCACCGTATTTATGTTTAGAGAACATGTGGACCTCCTGTTGAATCAAATTGGATGAGTTTATCGACTCTTTCGCTTAGGTAATTGAGGTGGCGATGAGAGACTAAGATAATGGTCTGGTTGAGTTTAAAGAGCGTGTCGTAGAGTTTTGAGGCAGTTTCATCGTCGAGTGAGGCACTGGGTTCGTCGATGAAGAGCACTTCACAGTTTCGGTAGAGCTCTCTAGCAATGCTGATTCTTTGGCGTTGACCGCCTGAGATGTTGTTTCCATTGGCAGTGAGTTGGTAGTTGAGTCCTTCACTCAGGGACTCAATCCATGGGTAAAGGTCAAGATCTTTAAGAATCTTGATGAGTTTGGCTTCGTTGAGTTCTTGGTCGAGGATGATGTTGTTTTGGATGGAATCCTCAAAGAGGAAGTGTTGTTGTCGAATATAACCACAGTGCTTGTAGAAGGATTCAAAGTCGATGGTTTTGAGTTCATGTTGATCGAATAAAATATTTCCTGTGTAGGAGGTTAGGTTTTGTGAGAGACAGTTTAAGAGGGTTGTTTTTCCGGTTCCAGTGGGTCCATAGATGAGGATTTTGTTGCCTTTGGGGATAGTGATATTGAGATTATCAAGGACGATGTGGTCATCGTAACTGAAGCATAGGTTGTTGATGTCAATTTGATGATTGAGGGTGAAGGGATTGGTTCCCTTTTCCAACTGTGATTGTTGGGTCATTCTATTGAAGATGTCCAGGGATCCTTTGAGTCGATTGATCATGTTGGCTCCGTTGACGTTGGCCCAGATCATTTGGCCGACAAAGGAGAAGACGATGATGAGTTCTTCTAAAAGGATATCGCCTTTTGTGAAGAGGAAGGCTGTGAAGATGAGCATACCTATCTGGGTGGTTTCTCCAATCCATTCAATCAGATTGGATTGAGTGGTTTGAAGGATATTGGTTTTTCGTTTGATTCTCTCAAGTTGATTGACAATGTTATAGAAGCGAGGTTTGAAGCGATCTTCGACTTGGTAGAGTTTGATGACTTCGAGTCCACCGAGAATGTTGGTGACTTGTTGGTTGTAGAGAGCGTTTGCTTCTTGTTTCTTTTTGGTGTTGACTCGGATGGGTTTTTCGTAGAGTTTGGTGAAGAGATAGATGGTTAGAGATAAGATGAGGACCATGAGGGCGATAATTGGACTAATGTAGAAGAGGATGATTTCTCCAATGATGAAGCTTCCATAGGAGAAGGTTATATTGAGAATGGAGAGGAAGAAGTCTTGTTCGAAGATGTTGATGTCATTGACCAAATTGGCTACATAGTCTTCTCTATTCTTTTGTTTGAATTCTTCGATGGGTGTTTTCATGATTTTTTGGTAGACTAAAACTCGGACGTCTGTTAGGACTTCTCTCATGAAGCTAATTCTTAAGAGTCGTGATAGAACTTGGATGAGTACGGGGGATAGTCCGATGACTAGGGTTAGTATAATCCTCCATTGTATCTCTTGTTGATTAGTGGCGCTGTAGATGCCAAAACCTATTGCCATCGCAATGGATTGGAGGGTTCCTGTGATGGGTGTTAATAGTGCCCCGATGATGTAAAGGATGAATCCTTTTTTGTTTTTGAGTAATAGTGTTTTCATGGTTGAATTATAGCATAGCTTCGGATATGTGAGTGTCTCATCAGTTAAAATAATCAATTTCACTATATCACAGCACCCTCTTTTCTTTAATCAACCTTCGACATAAAAAAACCGACCTCCAACAGTTAGACATTTTGTTCTAACCACTAAAGGTTGGTTTCTTTGGTGTGCTTTCAAGTTGTTAGTCTATAATCTCTACAAACTTGATTTCAACT
>CAYXGK010000076.1:0-4148 GCA_964464565.1 uncultured Muribaculaceae bacterium
AGGTTCACTTTTGCTTTTAATAATTAATTCATTAATATCTTTTGATTTCATATTATAACTCCACACAAATCCGTATAATTATTATAGCACAACATAAAAATTAAAAAAAACGAACTACATAAAGAGTTCGAATTAATTATTAATGGTGCGGATAGAGGGACTTGAACCCCCATGGATCACTCCGCTAGATCCTAAGTCTAGTGCGTCTGCCAATTCCGCCATACCCGCATTGCATATAAATTATAGCACATATTTTTATTTTGTATACAATTTTTTTAATAAAAAAACTTAAAGATATACTTTAAGTTAATTTTATAATGGTGGACCCTGTAGGGCTCGAACCTACGACCTCCCGGTTATGAGCCGGATGCTCTAACCAACTGAGCTAAGGGTCCGCATCACTTAAGTGATAATACCATATTAAAAATAAAATTTCAACAATTTTATAAAAAAAATAGACAATTATTGTCTATTTAATGAATTTAGTAAGTTTATTTTAAACATATCTTTTTCTGAATTCTCTTTTGATATCATAACACCTTTATATGTTTTAAGTTCAGATCTATGTCCTTCAAGCAATAATGCTTCTGGAGTTATTGTTTCAAGTAATATTATATTTTTTTCTTCATATACTGTATATATTAATGTCATCTCACCATGTACTTTTACAAACATATCATCAGTAGGTATAGTAAGTTCATAACGTTTAGAATTCTCAATACTGTTTTTAGAAACTAATTTACCTATGAATACTCCATTTTTTAATGATTCATAGTATTCAAATAATAATTTTTTATAAGCAAGCATGTTGTATTTCTTTACTGATTTCTCTTTCTTTTTAAATTCATTCTCATCTTTATATTCGAAAATAAAACCTTTCATATCCTTACCCCCATCTCATTTCTTGAACAAATTCTATCATAAAATTAAAGAAATGTCAAGTCGAGCAACTTTTGATGTTATTTATTGTAAATTTATTTTTTAAAATTATGACCATTAACATTATATCAAATATTATTTTACATTCAAGTATTTCTTTAAATTTGATACCTTATTTATACTTTCCCAAGGAGCAGTTTTACCAAAATGCCCGTAACATGAATAATTACTATATTCTATATTTTTTAAATCTAATTCATCAATTATATTATTTGGTTCAAAATTAAATTCTTTATTAATAATCTCTAATATTTTTTCTTCACTTATTTTAAAAGTATTAAATGTATCTATATCAATTGAAATTGGTTTAGATACTCCAATTGCATATGACACTTTTATTTCTATTTTATCTGCCAAATTAGAAGCCACTATATTTTTTGCAACATATCTAGCATAATATGCAGCACTTCTATCTACTTTTGTATAATCTTTTCCACTAAAGGCACCTCCTCCATGTTTTGCATATCCTCCATATGTATCTACTATTATTTTCCTTCCTGTAAGGCCACTATCTGCCTTAGGACCACCAATTTCAAACCTCCCAGTAGGATTAATCATTACAATAGTATTATCGTCTATATAGTCCTTTAATTCAAAATATATTACATTGTTTAATATATTCTCTTTTAAAACATTCATATCAATGTTTTTATCATGTTGAGTGGAAATTAGTATAGTATGTATTCTTTTTATGTCATTATCTAAATATTCTACTGTTACTTGTGTTTTGCCGTCAGGTTTTATATATGGGATTATATTATTAGTTCTAACTATTTCTAATCTTTTTGCTAATTTATGTGCAAGAGTAATTGCAAGGGGCATATATTCTTTAGTTTCATTACAAGCATAACCAAACATCATTCCTTGATCTCCCGCCCCTATTTTTTCATTTCTTAACCCTAAGGCAATATCTGGAGATTGTTTATTTATATTGATAAGTATATTAGATTTATCAACATTAAATGTATCATTATCATATCCTATGCTCTTTATAGTATCTATTATTACTTTTTTAATATCTACTATTGCTGATGAAGTTATTTCTCCAAATACTACTACTAAATTGTCGCTTATACATGTCTCACAAGCTACTCTTGAATACTTATCTTGTTTTAAGTATTCATCTAATATACGATCACTTATTTGATCACATACCTTATCTGGATGACCAACTGTAACTGATTCTGATGTAAAAATTTTATTCATTTATCCTCCTTCTTACCTTATAAAAAAACGCTTAAGAAAACCTAAGCGTTTAAAACTTATTTTTCGGTTTCCCGTAGGATTTAGCACCAACTATTACGAAGGTTGCTTTAGTTTCATAGGGCCTATTCCCTCCACTAATCTTTATAAGGTATATAAAATTTTACTTAAATATAATATCAAATAATTATTGTTTAGTCAATTATTGTTCTTTATTAATATCACTTTGATAAAGTGATTTATATTTTTCTGATTTCTTTAATAAATCCTTATGTGTTCCCTCATCTACTATTTTTCCATCATCTAAATATAAAATTCTATCTACATTTTTTATAGTCGATAATCTATGTGCAATTATAAGGATTGTATATCTATTTTTCATATTCTCAATAGCTTTTTGAATTTTTTCTTGGGTTTCATTATCAAGCGAAGAAGTAGCTTCATCAAAAAGAATTATTTCAGTATCTTGAATTAATGCTCTAGCAATAGCTAATCTTTGTTTTTCACCACCAGATAAATTAACTCCATCTTCACCAATTAATGTATCATATCTATCACTTAAACTATCAATAAATTCATCTAAGCATGCTTTTTTACATGCTTTTATCATTTCTTCATCTGTTAAATCTGGTTTTACTAATTTTAGATTCTCTTTAATTGTCATATTAAATATATATGGATTTTGACTTATTATTGTAATATTTCCTCTAATACTTTCTTTATCTAATTCATTAATATTTATTCCATCAATTGTAATTGTTCCATCATTAACGGTATATAATTTAGATAATAAATTAAAAATTGTTGTTTTACCGCTTCCAGTTTTACCAACAAACGCTACTGTTTCATTTGCGTTTATTTTAAAACTTAAATCTTTCAAAATTAATCTATCATTATACCCAAAAGTGACATTCTTAAATTCAAAGTTTCCATTTACTTTATTAATATGCTTATTTCCAAATTTTTCTTTTTTAAAATCATCACTATTAATTATTTCATTTATTCTTTCACTTGATAAGTTAAAATCTTTTATTACTTCTAATATATTTCCTAACCAATATGAAGAATTTGAAACATTCTTTGAATAATTATATAAAATTAACGCTGATACTACTTCTACAATATTATTTTTTAATAATATAGCAAGTAAAACAATTAATAGAAATTCAAAAATATCAGATACTTGCCAAGTAACTAATCGATAATTCATATTTTTATTTCTCATTGATATGTATTTGTCATTAACTTCATTTATTCTATTAGTTATTTCTTTTTTTACATTATTTTCAATAAATAATAATTTAATATCATTAGCTCCTCTAATTACTTCTGCAACAAAATTTGATAGTTTTTCAAACATTTTTCTTGTTTCTTTATCAGACTGACTAAATACACTTGTTCTTTTTGATTCAATAATAAATTTAAATATAATTACCACAATTAAAAACAAGAATACTATCCAATTTACAATAAATATAGCAGTTAAAGTTCCAATAAATGTAAGTATTTGAGCTGCCATTTCTATTAATGAATTAAATGCATTAGTAAGTTTTTCAGTATCACTTGAAATTCGTTGAATAAATACACCAGTACCGTGCTTCTCTAGTGATTCCGATTCAATTTTCAATATATTTTCTCCTAGATCAATAGATACGTTAGTCGAAATAGTCCTTGCAATTATAGTATATTTATTTCTAATAACATAATAAACAAAATTTGCAATTATATCAGTAAAAAGAATAGCAATTGCAATGTATATTATTTGATTAATTTCACTTTTAGTAAAAGATATTATTATTTTAGAACTAAGTATTGGATTTATTATTTTAAATACTATACTAAAAACATAAGATACTATTAAAATAATCAAATTCTTCTTTTGATCTTTTCCATATTTCCACAAAAACTTTAAGTTTTTAATAAATTTCATTTCTCACCAATATTATAGGTTAGGTTTATCCCAAGAAGCATAAGAACATTCAGGATACCTATTGCATCCGTAAAAT
>CAYXGK010000077.1:0-4099 GCA_964464565.1 uncultured Muribaculaceae bacterium
AATTCTACTAGGGTGAACCCTTTCTTGTTTAATTTCATAGTAACCTTTTCCTCCTTCTTTACTATCTAAAATAAGTATAGCACCAGAATATTTAATAGTCAATAAATATCATATTTGTTTACAGTGCTTTCAATTGGTCAATAATGCTTGAATCTTTTTTATATGCACTTCCAATTACTAAAATATCTGCTCCACTATTTATAGCATCTACACCAGTTTGTTTATTTATTCCACCATCAATAGATATTTTAACAGGAAGTTTTCTTCTTATTATTTCTTCTTTTAATTTCTTAACTTTATCAAGACTACCACTTATAAATTCTTGGCCACCTTTTCCGGGATTTACACTCATTATTAAAACTAAATCAATTTTATCTAATAAATCATATATATTTTCTACATCAGTATCAGGATTTATTGATATACCACATTTTATTCCATGATTTTTTATTTTTTCAATAGAAGTAGTATTTTTCATAGCTTCATAATGAATTGTAATATACTCAGTATTATACGATATGTAATCTTTTATATAATTATCAATATCGTTTACCATCAAATGAACATCTAGCGGTTTATTTGCCTTTTCTACTATTAGTTTCACTTCATCATAAGTAAATGATTTATTTTCAACAAATAAACCATCCATCATATCAAGATGAATGTAATCTATATTTTTTTTATTAATTGCATTTATAGAGTTTAGTAAATCGTCTCTCATTGATAATAGTGAAATTGAAATCATAATTCACCAATAAATTTTGTGTAGTTCTCATATCTAGATTCTAATATCTTGCCTTTTTCTAATGCTTTTTTTACTTCGCATTCTCTTTCTTTTAAATGCATACAGTCTTTATATTTGCATTTTGTTTTATAACTTTCAAATTCTATCATGTTATCTCTAACGTCTTCTTTTTTCATATCCGTAAAATCTAAAACTGAAAATCCGGGAGTATCAGCTACTAAACCATTTGATATTTCTAATAGTTCAACTGATCTAGTAGTGTTTTTCCCTCTGCCCAATCTTAAAGATATATCTTGTGACAATAAATTCAAACTATCATCTAAAAAATTTAACAATGTAGATTTTCCCACACCACTTTGTCCAATTAAAACAGTAGTTTTATTTTCTAACGTATCTTCAACTTCTTTTTTATCAGTATTTAATATTACTTTGTAACCAATTTTTGTATAATAGTTTATTAATGATTCGATGTATTCTTTTTCTTTAAGTAAATCCATCTTAGTAATACATATAACAGGTTTAATATTGTTATATTCAATTATATTAATAGTTTTATCCAAAAGGTATGTTGAAAACTCAGGATTAACTGCGCTTACAACTATTAAAGCTTGATCTACATTAGCAATATTAGGCCTATTTAATAGATTCTTTCTATCAAATACTCTTGTAATAGTCTCTTCTTCTCCTATTTCAACTATGTCTCCAACCATGACTTTAATTTTAGTTTTTAAGGTTCCTTTTACTCTACATTTAATTAATTGGCCATTTTCTTTTACTATGAATTTAGAACCTTCCTTTTTTATAACTACATTTTCCATTATATCGTAGGCTCCTCACTTTCCTCTATTGGCACAGCAATTGTAACCGAGAAAGTTGCTTTTCTAACTATTGGGGTATCTTTACTTCTGTTTTGTTTAAATACTGTACCTTCATCATAATCATTAGTTTCTTCTTGCAATATTGTTAATTCAAGTTCGTATTTTTCTGAAAATTCTTCTACTTGTTTTGCATTCCATCCAGTCATAGCTGGATACACAGCAACATTTGGATAATAAAGTATTATTTGAGTTCCTTTTAATACTTCTCCTTCTTTTATTGACTGTTCAATTATTATGTCCTCGGCATCTTTATATTCTTCTACTTTTTCTACTTCTTTACTTTCAATCGAAACTACTAATCCTTTTAGTTCTAATTGTCCTTTTATTTCATATATGTTTTTTCCAATATAATTTTCAATTAGAATTCTTTCTGTTCCTTTAGATTCATATAAAGTAATAACGCTTCCTTTTTTTATAAGTCTACCTGAAGCTGGTTCTGCTTTTATAATTAATCCAGATTCAACTTCATCACTGAATTGTTTTTCGGTTTTTATTGCTACTTCAAAACCTAGTTCCTTAAGTTTTTCCTCAGCTTTTTGTACGGTTAAATTTTTTACATCAGGTACTTTAACATCTGGAATTTGTGTTAATTCAGGGAGTAGTATAATACCGGCGAACAATAAAAACATAATTATAGATATTGCTATTACAAGTATCTTGGATAATTTTTTACTTTTATATTCATCTTTTGATATTTCGTTAATTAATGGTTCCTCATTATTAATTTTTTTCTTTATATCTGGCATTATCTTTGTTTCACCTAAATCTTCTTCTTCATATTTATATTTTAAAACAGGTACATCTTTGTTTTCTTCTTTTAAGCATTTTTCTAAATCATCATGCATCTCTTTAGCGTCATCATATCTATTTTTCGGATTTTTGGCACAAGCTCTAAGCACAATGTTTTCTACACTTTGGGGAATATTTGGTTTTTCTTCTAAAATAGATGGTATCTTTTCTTTCATTTGTTTAAGGGCAATTTCTACTGCGTTATCTCCTTTAAATGGAAGTTTACCAGTAAGTAATTCATACATTAATATTCCCATTGAATATATATCACTTTTAATTGATGCTGCTTTTCCTGTTGCTTGTTCTGGTGGTAAATAATGAACTGATCCCATTACAGAATTAGTTTGTGTTAATTGGGTACTGTTTAAAGCTGTTGAAATTCCAAAATCAGTTATTTTTACTAATCCATTATCTAATATCAATATATTTTGTGGTTTTATGTCTCTATGAATTATATATGAATCATGAGCATGAGCTATTCCATCTGTTAATTGTAACATTATATCCATTACTTCATTTAAAGTAAGTGAATTTCTTCTCTTTAGTAATTGTTTTAGATTTCTTCCTTCAATATACTCCATTACAATATAAAAATTTCCATCATCTTCTCCAACATCGTACATTTCAACAATATTTGGATGACTTAAAGAAGATGCAGATAAAGCTTCCCTTTGAAATCTTCTTAAAAATTTTTCATCATTAGCTAAATCTCCCCTTAATACTTTAATTGCTACTTTTCTATTTAAGATAGTATCTTCACCAAGGTAAACATTAGCCATTCCGCCTTCACCAAGTAATCTAATTACTTCATATCTGTTATTTATCTTTTGTCCCTTTGCTATCACACTTATCACCATCCTCTTTTACAAGATAAGCAACGGAGATATTGTCATCTCCCCCCCTATTGTTGCTTCTTTTTATTAATCTTATTACTTTATCTTCCATACTTAGTTCGCTATTTAATACTTTTTCTATTTGTTCATGATTTAACATACTGGTCAATCCATCGCTGCAAAGTAATATAGAATCAACTTCATCAACAACATCAAATATATCTACTTCAACCGGATTAATTGCTCCTAATGCTTTCATTACTATGTTTTTATTTGGATGTGTCTTTGCCTCTTCTTTTGTTAATTCACCAGTATCGATAAGTAAATTAACCAATGTGTGGTCGTTGGTCACTTTAAATAATTTGTTTTTTTTCACAACAAAACCTGAACTATCTCCAATATTAGCAAATAACAGATAATCTTTAGTGTGTAAACACATTACTAATGTAGTACCCATTCCTTTTGATTCCATATGTTCGTCTGTATAATCAAATATTTCTTTATTTATTTCAGAATACATTTCTCTAATAAAATTAATTGCGTCTTCTTTACTACCTAATTTATCCTTTTTTAAAAATTCTGTAGTAAGTTTATTAGTGGCAATAAAAGATGCTATTTCTCCTGCTTTATGTCCACCCATGCCATCTGCTACTGCCATCATATATTCATTTGATTCATTTTTTAATATGACTACGTTATCTTCGTTATGACTTCTCACTTTTCCTGGATCAGTCAAATAAAACGTCTGCATAAATCCTCCTAATTTAAAGACCTAAGTTGGCCGCATGCGGCACTAATAGTATCTCCAAATTCTTTTCTTATGGTTACGTTAATTCCACCTTTTTTAAGTATAT
>CAYXGK010000078.1:0-3921 GCA_964464565.1 uncultured Muribaculaceae bacterium
TTGCTAATAAATAATTTGATGTATGACCTAACATATGATTATCTTTTATTTCTTCTCCAATTATTTGAAGTTTTTTACCAATAAATTTGTTCATATAATTAATTTCTAATTCTTTTGATAAATCTAATAATGTATTAACTCTTTTCTTTTTTGTTAATCCATCTATTTGATTTTTCATTGTTGATGCTTTTGTTCCACTTCTTTTTGAATAAGGAAATACATGAAGTTTAGAAAATTCAATTTCTTTTATTGTATTTATAGTTGTATTAAAGTCTCCTTCTGTTTCGTTTGGAAATCCAACAATCACATCAGTTGTTATCGATATATATGGTCTAATAGTTCTTATTGTATTTATTTTTTCAATAAAATAATTTGTATTATATTTTCTATTCATTTCCATTAAAGTTTTATCGCATCCCGATTGAAATGGAATATGTAAATGATCTGCGATTATATCAATATTTTTTAAGCATTCTAAGAACTTTTCATCAATTTCAGTTATTTCTATTGATGATAATCTAATTCTTTTTAAGCCATCTATTTTAGATAAATTTATAAGTACATCCGATAAATCATAAATACCATTTTCTTTTCCATAGTGTCCAGTATGTATTCCAGTTAATACTATTTCTATATATCCGTTTTTTACTAGAGTTTCTACTTCGCTAATAATATCTTCCATATTTTTAGATCTAATATTGCCTCTAGCATATGGAATAATACAATAAGAACAATAATTGTTACATCCGTCTTGTATCTTTACAAATCCTCTTGTTCTTGTATTAAATTTAGATATACTCATTGATTCAAAATTTGAACCCATTATATCTTCTACTTTATATATTGGTTTATTATTTTTAATATATTCTTCTACTAATTCAACTATATTATTTTTATTTGTATTTCCAATTATAATATCAATATTTGTTTTATCTATATCTGATACTTGGGTATAGCAACCACATACTACTAAAATTGATTCTGGATGATTTTTTTTAACACTATTAATTGTCTTTCTTGCTTTAATATCACTATTATTTGTTACTGTACAAGTATTTATAACGTATATGTCACTATCATCTTTAAAATCAGCTAAAGTATAACCTTTTTCTATAAAACTATTCATCATTACTTCTGATTCATAAAGATTAACTTTACATCCCAAAGTAAAAAAAGCAACTTTCATATTCCTCCTTTAAAAAAACTTATATATCATAAGTTTTTTCTGAATTCCTTTAAATTTCTTAAGAATGCCTCATTGCTGTCTATTTCTCTAGCTTTATTTATTTCTTCTTTAGGCACTGTAATATTTGAATTTATTTTGGTACCTTTAATTAATTCATCATATGATATAACTGCTGTTTTTTCTTGTTCATCTTCATACATATCTGTTAAATCTTGTTTTACATCACCAGTTACTTGTTTTATTTGGTCGACTATCTTTTTTAAATCTCTTGTTTTTTCGTTATTCTCATCAATTGGAATATCTATTTTATTAGTCGATTTTTTAATTTCTTCTAGTTTTCTTTCATCCTCTTTTAATGCTTGAATTCTTTTTTGCTTTAAAGTTTCAACAGTATTATTTTGAAGTATTGCCATTATAATTAGCACTATAAGTATAAAAAACAAAAGCAAAACTATGTAGAAAACTAATCTTCCTACGTCATTTAATCTGTCATAAAATGAACTAAAATTTAAGAAATATAAATTAACTAAATGCATATTTACTCCTTAACATATTAATTTTATCACAAAAGTTAAATAATTACCTATAAAAAAATCCCAGTTTACATCTTTAAATACATTATATCAAAATAATAATATTTATCAATAAATAATTAATTTATGTTATAATCTTATTAGAATAAATTGGAGGCAATATGGTAGAAACATTATTTAGTGATAAAGAATTAAATGAAGTATTTAATTCTAGTAAAGATAACTTACCAAAAGTTGAACATAAAATGATAGAAAGATATGGAGAAATACTTACCTCTAAAACATACATTACAGATCCTGCTATATCTAGAGATGAAGAAATAAAAAAAGTATTGCTTACTTTATTTACACCAGAAAAGTCACCTATTTTAGTTGGTAAACCCGGTGTTGGTAAAACTGCCATTGTAGAAGGTATTGCATATAGAATTCAACAAGGTAATGTTCCTGATGCATTAAAGGGTTTTACTATTATTAAGATTAATGCTGTTGCTCTAGTTGGTAGTATTGTAAGTGAAGGTAATCAAGATGCTAAGATACAACTTCTTCTTGAAGAACTAAGTGAAATGAAAAATACTATATTATTTATAGATGAAACTCATACTTTAGTTGGTAGTAAGGAAAATGGCGGATTAGATTTTGCAAATATTTTAAAACCTGCATTATCTAGAGGAGATCTTAAAATGATTGGTGCTACAACTATAGATGAGTTTGATTATTACATAGTAAAAGATAAAGCTTTCTTAAGAAGATTAGAAAGAATAGATATATTAGAACCTAATGGAGAAATGACTGTTAAAATATTGATTGGAACAGTTCCAAAAATAGAAATATTAACAGGTGTTAAATTAAATTATACTCCTTTTATAATAGAACAAATTATGAAGTTTATTGTTGATATGACAAAAGAATATAATAGAGTATTTGAATCAGCTTCTAGATATCCGGATGTTTGTTTGGTAATAATAACAAAAATGTTCTCACATGCAGTATTTGATAATAAAGGGGAAGTAAAATTTAAACATATATGGGATGCTGTAAGAACAACTGAAACTGTGTATCCAGATGTAATTAAAAAATATACCGAAATATTTAAAACACAATTTAAAAGAGAATTAGATGAAGAAAATGTGATAATTTAAAAACCAACTAAATGTTGGTTTTTATCTACTCTTTTTTAAATAATTTTTATATGTTTTAAACTTGTCATCTTCTAAATCAGTAAGTGATAAGTTATTAATTAAATCCTTTTGTTTTCTGTCTAACTTTGTTGGAGTAATAACTTTTATATTTACAAACATGTCACCTTTTCTTTTATTTTGGACATTTTGTACTCCCTTACCTTTTAATCTATGTTTATCTCCACTTTGAGTTCCGCTTGGAACTGTTAGTATTATATTGCCATAAAGTGTTGGTATTTCTTTTTTACATCCTAATATAGCTTCTGTAATAGTAATAGGTAAATCGATTAAGATATCATCATTTTCTCTTTCATAAAATTCGTGTTTTTTTACTCTTATATTGATATAAACATCTCCGTTTGGACCACCATTTATACCTACTTCACCTTTACCTTGTACTCTAAGTTGATTTCCATCATCAACACCTGCAGGTAAATTAATGTTTAGAGTTTTTGTTTTTCTCTCAATTCCTTTACCACCACATGTAGAACAAATTTTATCGTATGTAACACCTGATCCTTCACATACATCACAAGTTGTTCTTGTTTGAAATGATCCTAATATAGTTCTTTGTTCTTGAATAATTGTTCCAGATCCTCTACATTTAGAACAAGTTTTTTCTCCAAATCCACCATTACCATCACATTTTTCACATTCAACATTTGTATCTATTTCTATTTCTTTTTCAACACCAAATACTGCTTCTTCAAAGGTTATTACCATAGATACACTCATATCTCTACCTTTTTTTCTTCTATTTGAAGTTGTATTAAAACCACCAAATCCAAAAGAAGAACCAAAAATATCAGAAAAAATATCTCCAAAATCAAAATCGTTAGGATTAAATCCACCACCAGCTCTACCATTTGATCCATTGCTAAATGCTTGATGTCCATATCTATCATATTGAGCTTTTTTTTCTTTGTCAGATAAGATAGCATATGCTTCTTGAACTTCTTTAAATTTTGCCTCTGCATTAGATTCTTTAGATACATCGGGATGATATTTTTTTGCTAATTTTTTA
>CAYXGK010000079.1:0-3803 GCA_964464565.1 uncultured Muribaculaceae bacterium
CAGAATGTAAACCTATGATAATAACAGTAATGCAAGAAATATAAAAAAGGACTTAAGTCCTTTTTATTTTAAATATATATCTTTATTGAATGCATGATCATTATCTAATTCTTGAAGTTGATCTGATGTAATTAAAAAATAAGAATGTCTAATGTGATCATTACCACTTTCACTTACCGGATCATCGTATGTTAAGTCTATAATCAGTTTTTCTCCATCTAAGTCAATCAAATTCCAAGTATGTTTTTCATTTGCTACTCTAATTGTATCTATACCCATTTCGTATAAAAATAAGGCCATTAAATCAGTATAACCACTACATATAGCATAACCATCAAATAATGGAGCAAAAGCTGTATTAGATAATCTATCTGTTTTCTTATCTACATAATCTAAATCATATTTTGTATTGTTTACTATATAATCGTGTATTATTTTTAAATTATCTTTAATGGATTTATCCTCATTATATAGTTTTTTGTATAATCTTTTTACTTCTTTATCAATTTGTTCTATCATTTCATCGGTATATAATTTATCTACCTTTAAAGTTATTTTTCCATTATTCTTAAATTCCGTTGAAATTGCAGTATACGAATTATAAACGTGTACAAAACCATTTATATGAGCTAAGTTATTTTGTTTACCTTGTTGTACATTGGTTTGTGTTAATTCTTTAACATCATTTATACATTCTAAATATTCTATATCACAATAAAATGTAAATTCATCCATCCCAGATTTCAAAAAGGTATAGTAAATATTTATAATATCGGTTTTGTTTTTTGGAGAAAATGTACTATTTTCTTTTACAAATTCATTATCATAATTTAATATATATTCATTGTGTTCAAACTCCGAATGTTTCCTTGTATAGTACTCAACAATAGAAATCATAGTTTCATCTTCAAGTGTTAGTACATATATTGTTAATGAACTAATGAATAATACAACTATAACTAATAATAATTTTAATATATTTCGCATAATTACTCCTTAATTCAATGATATTATTTAAAATAAAAAAAAACAAGTATATTTATTCCTTGTTTACTTTTTTTGCTAGTCTTGATTTTTTTCTAGCTGCTGTTTCTTTTTTAATAATACCTTTTTTTGCAGCTTTATCTATTGCTTTACTTGCATTTTTTAACGCTTCAGATTTGTCTTCTGCTTTTACTAATTTTTTTATAGTACTTTTCATTGTTGATTTAACCTTAACATTTGATTTATTTTCTTTTTCGTTAGTTCTAATTCTTTTTATAGAACTTTTTATATTAGCCATTCTCTCACCTCCATATTATGTTTTATATTATATCAAATAATATCAAATATGCAAGTATTTATGATAAAATTAAATGGGTGATGAGATGGATTTAATCGAAATAGAACGTTCAATTATAAAAAAACATAGAAAAGGAATATGGGTTAAATTTTTAAGAGCTATTAAAGATTATAACTTATTAAATGATGGTGATGTTGTTGGTGTATGTATTTCTGGAGGAAAAGATTCTTTTTTAATGGCAAAATGTTTTCAAGAATTACATAAACATAGTAAATATAAATTTGATTTAAAGTTTATTGTAATGGATCCAGGGTATCTTGATGAATTTGTTTTTCAAATAAAAGATAATGCCAATAAACTAAATATACCTATAGAAATGTTTAAAACAGATATTTTTGAATATTTGTCTACTAAGGATAATAACCCATGCTATATGTGTGCAAGAATGAGAAGAGGTAATCTTTATAGTAAGGCAAAGGAATTAGGATGTAATAAGATTGCTTTAGGACATCATTTTGATGATGTAATAGAAACAGCACTTCTAAACGTTTTTTATAATGGTACTTTTGGTGGTATGCCTCCAAAATTAAGAAGTGAAAATTTCAAAGATATGGAATTAATTAGACCAATGTACTATATAAAAGAAGAAGATGTTAAATATTTTTGTAGTTCTAATGATCTAAAATTTTTAAATTGTGGTTGTTCAGTTACTAGTATGAAATATTCTAGTAAGAGAAGAGAAATTAAAGAATTAATTAAAAATTTAAAAAAGATAAACAAAAATATAGATATTAATATATTTAGAAGTTTAGAAAATGTAAATATTAATACCCTAAACGGTTATATTAAAGATAAAGAAAATATAGATTTTAATGAATTATATAAATAAATGTTATTTATTGTAAACTAGATTATTTTTTTATAAAATGATATAATTTAGTTGTCCCATAATTGTCGAGGATCAACCATAAATCCGACTAAGTCGATAATATCGGGAGCCATAAGATTTAGCTTGTGTTTAAGAATGCCTACCCATTAAGTGTGTAGGAATCCTAATAGCTATTTCGGGGTGCCCACCTGTAATAGAGCAGGGGTTTATCGCAGTTGATACTCGCTTTCGTGGGATTTTTTTATGAGGTAATTATGTGGTTAGATAGATTAAAACTTTTAATTAATGATGATATTGATAAATTAAAGAATTCAACAGTTGCTATTATTGGATTAGGTGGAGTTGGCGGTTCTTCTTTAGAATCTATTGTAAGAAGTGGTATAGGTAATATAATAATAGTAGATAAAGATGTTGTTGACATTACTAATTTAAATAGACAAATAATATCTAATACAACAAACATTGGTGAATTAAAAGTTGATGTAGCAGAAAAAAGAATATTAAGTATTAATCCTAACTGCAATGTAATAAAATTAAATATATTTTTAGATAAATCAAATATAAATGAAGTATTTATTCATAATCCAAATTATATTATAGATGCTTGTGACACTATAGATACTAAAGTATATTTAATAAAAGAGTCGATAGAAAAAAACATAAAGATTATTAGTTCAATGGGTACTGGAAATAAATTTAATCCAAAACTTTTAGATATTGTAGATATTAGCAAGACAAGTTATGATCCACTTGCTAAAGTAATGAGAAAGAAATTAAAAGATATAGGAATTAAACATGTAATGGTAATAAGTTCAACTGAAAAACCATTAAATATTTTTAAACCGGTTGGTTCTAATTCCTTTGTTCCACCTGCTGCTGGAATACTAGCTGCCAGTTATGTAATAAATGATATTTTAAATAATTGACATATTTATTTAAAAGAATATAATATTTATCACTGGAGGAAACATGCAAAGAAACATTGTAGATGAATATAAAGAAAATATCACTAGAGCGGGTCAATTATTTAAAGAAATAGATAGTATAAATTTAGAAATGCCAAATACAAGTTTTTTTTCAAAAGAAAGAGTAGCGCATTTATCAAAATTAAAACATTTGAGAAATGAACTTGATATTACTAGTAAAGGTGTTAGAAAATTATTTGATGAGTTGTGTGAAAACTCTAGCTATGATAGCGATTATATTATACCTTTAATAAAAGATTATATTTCTTTTGTTGAAGGAGAAGAGTATTGTATCTTAAATTTGAATGGATCAACTACTGAGGATATTTTTGGATTTCAATTGATTACTACTCTAGAAAATAAAGAAAAAATAGAAAAAAACAATATTTCAAGAAATATAGATGAATGTATAAATGCTTGCAGTGATAATAAGTTTGTTTGTTTTGAATCTAAAGAAACGCAAACATTATTAGATTCATTTGAATTATTCTATAATTTTCCATATTTAGTTGATTTTTCATTTGAATTATTATCAATTAGAATTTCAAATCCTAATTATGAAAAAGAAAGTGTTAATGAATTAGTTTTTACTAAAAAAGAAAAAAGATAATTATTGAAGTGATATATTAAATGTAGACAGTCAAAAAAGACACAGTCTACATTTTTT
>CAYXGK010000080.1:0-3581 GCA_964464565.1 uncultured Muribaculaceae bacterium
TAAATTTGATATAGATGGTGTAAAAGAAGTAGAAACTAAATTATTCAATACACTAAAAAATACATATACATTCTTTGAATTATACGCAAATACTGATAACATAGATCCAAGAACATTCGAAGTAAATTATGATGATTTAGAAGAAATAGATAAATGGTTACTTTCTAAATATAATAGATTAGTAAAAAATACCACTTTAGCACTAGATGAATATGATTTAAATAGAGCAGTTAAAGGAATTCAAAACTTCTTAACTGATGATTTATCAAATTGGTATATAAGAAGAAACAGAAGAAGATTCTGGGATTCAGAATTAACCAGTAGTAAAAAGGCTGTATATAAAACAACTTATGACGTATTACTTGGTTTAGTTAAATTAATGGCTCCAATAATACCTTTCATAACAGAAGATATATATCAAAAATTAACTAATAAAGAATCAGTTCACTTAGAAGATTATCCTGTTGCTAATGAAAGTTATTTATTTGATAAACTAGAAGAAAAAATGGATTTAGTAAGAGATTTAATAAGTCTTGGTAGATGTGGTAGAGAAGAAGCTAAAATTAAGGTTAGACAACCAATATCAAAAGCTATAATTAATGGTAAATACAAAACATTAATATATGATTTAGTTGACTTAATAAAAGAAGAACTAAATGTAAAAGAAGTAGTGTTTGAAGATAATTTAAATATATATATGAATTTTGCAGTAGTTCCTAATTATAAAGAAGCTGGAAAATTATTTGGATCTAATATAAAAGAATATGCATCATTTTTATCTAATATTAGCGAAGATGAATTAACCAAAATAGAAACAGATCACTTAGATATTATAATAAACAATACCAACTATACTATTGATAAAGAATTAATTGAGGTAAGAATAACATCTAAAGAGGGCTATAATGCACAAATGCAATCAAATAAATTTATTATACTTGATACTCATTTAACAGATGATTTAGTACACGAAGGTGTAGCTAGAGAACTAGTATCTAAAGTACAACAAATGAGAAAGACAAACAATTATAATATAACAGATAGAATTATTATATATTATGATGGAAATAATGACTTTGAACAAGTATTAGTAGAATTTGACAATTACATAAAAAATGATACTCTAGCTGTTGAAATAACTAAAAAAGAAATATCAGAAAAAATAGATTTAAATGGTCTAGAAGTTGGAATAGAATTAAAAGTAAAAGAAGACTATAACAAATAGTCTTTTTTTGTAGTATAATAAAACTATAAGAGGATAATATGAGAAAAAATATATCAATATTTAGTAGTGAATTTAAAGCTTTAAGCGAGGAACAAAAACTTAAAATATATATGAAACAAACTTTTAAAGCTTTGTTTTTATCATCTTTAGTTTATATTGGTGCTTATGCAATAAATAAACTATATAAAAACAATGTTGATAGATCACAATCAATCGAACTTGAAGAACAAGTAGTTCCAGAAGTTAAAAAAACTGATAAAACACACATTGCTAACAATACAGACTTAGGTTTTTATTATGGACAAGATAGTTTCACCGATGTTAATTTATATAGATATGGTGCAGATATTAAAAAAGACTTTGATATAGGAGAACATGTTCTATTTATTAGAGGGTATGTTAGTTCTGAATTACTTTCAAAAGAAATTAACGGTTACAATAAATATGCAACTCCAATACAAAATGGTGATAACGAATTATTAGTGTGGTTTGTAAATTCTTCTCCTATAAATGCTACAGGAAAACTTAATCAAACTACAGATGAATATGAATTTAGAGATTTTGGAGAAGTACAAGAACAGATAAATACAGAACAGGATACAACAGATTATATTTTATCTGACACTACTAAAACCTTCGAAGTAGGGGAGCATAGTATACCACTTGATATTCCTGCCGAATTAGAATCCAATAAACTAATTCAAATTTACAATATTCCAAAAGGATACGAAATAAGTAATATTTCATATGGAAATAAAGAAAAATATCTTAATTTAATTAGTGTTTTATCAATCAACTTAGAAAATAAAGAATTAGTTACAGTAAATGGTATTTTAAATAAATCAACAAATGAAGTTGAATACAATACATTTGGAAAACCAGTTGAAATGAATAAAACTTTATAAAAGAAAGGAATTATATGGGAGGATTAGAAGATTTTGGCGGATTATTTGATATTAATTTAGATTTTACACCTATAATTATTGGTATTTCAGTAGCTATAACTATTTTTACAATTGTTATGACTATAGTAAATTACTTTTTAAAAATTAGAATAGTAAAAATTGGAACATTACAAGCATTAAAAGAATTTTATGCTGATAAAAACAATACTGATAATGTTATAGATAAAGAAGAAGTATTATAATATAAGATATAATGATATTAGACTAATGGAGGTCATATGTTTGATTATTTAACTACTAAAACAAAATTTAAAGCTTGTATTTATTTATTGTTTATAATTTTTTTATGTTTATCAATTCATGATATTTTTTTCTCTTTTTTCATTTTTTTAGTTTCAGTTAGTATTTTATTTATTAAACTATATTTTATTTCAAAAACTAATAAAGAAAATGCAATGTTTATATTTAAAGCAAAAAAAGAGTATGAAAAAAACAAAAATAATTAGTATTATATTATCAAAATACAAGAAGTTAACATAATATATATTATAACACGTATATTTAGAATATATAATATTGTTATCTATCCCTTATATTATAAGTATTAATCACATTATCTACTATTATTACAATATATATTAATTAAGTTTCATTATTGATTACTATATATAATATGTACTTAAATCATAGTTCATTATATATTAATATCTATTATATAAATATATATATAACTAATTAATATATTAACAACTAATAATTGAGATGGACATTTATCCATCTTTATTATTTTCGATTAAGAATTTGAAACTACAATTTTGATATTTATATAAAGATAAGTATACTTATTAAGTAAATCATAAAAAAAGATTTATATTTTTTTATCAATCTATAATAAATTAATTTTATTAAATAGGGGATGTACCCCTACTTTACTTATGTTGACATAATAATGATTTTATGCTAGTATATACATCAATTAATTATTAAGGGGGAAAATTATGAATATAAAAAAGAAATCATCATTGCTATTAGCATATTTAGTTGCTATGGGGGTACTTTCTGGGTGTGTAAATGATGAACCAGCACCTCAAGAAAAATTAGATGCATTAGCATATGATGACAATTATAGAAAAGGTTTTCAAGAATTAACTCAAATTTTAGATGTACCTGGTGAAGATTTTAAATTAGTTGCAGTATATAGTGCTGATCCAGAAAGTCAAAGAAATTGGAGGGTTACTTCAAATAAATTTTTATATATGAAAGTTTATACTAAAGGTTTAAGAAGTGGACAAAAAGTATACATAGATAATGTTCATATTGATACATCATTAATTTCTAGGTATGCAATTACCGATGGTATAATGCAAGATACAATGGATGATAGAATTCATAATAGCTTAATGTATGGATTCCCTATTTCTGATAATACTTATTACTACGGAGTAAATGCT
>CAYXGK010000081.1:0-3559 GCA_964464565.1 uncultured Muribaculaceae bacterium
ATTGGTTTAGTAGCAGTTTTTACTTTTTTTGGTTGAGAACCCTTCGCTTTTGGTTTTGGTGTGAAATCAATCATTGGATACTTGTCATTGCCAAGAACTGTAATCTTCTTCTTAATGAGTTTCTCAATATCCACTAACAACTCTTTATCTTGATAATTACAAAGCGTTAAGGAGACTCCTGAGTTTCCAGCACGTCCCGTACGTCCAATGCGATGAACATAGGTTTCTGACACATCAGGTAAATCATAATTCACTACGTAGTTTAAATCATGAATATCGATTCCACGTGATGCTATGTCAGTAGCAACCAAGACTTGAGTTTGAAGGGACTTAAACTCTTGTAAAGCTCCTTGCCGAGCATTTTGAGATTTGTTTCCATGAATAGCGCGAGCAGTGATGTTTCTTTTCAACAACTCTTTAACTACTTTATCCGCTCCGTGTTTTGTTTTCGTAAACACTAACACTGATTCATTTTTGTTTTCTTTAATGAAATCTTCTAATACATCCATTTTGTGATTTGTATCCACAAAAGAAACATATTGTTTAACGGTATCAACGGTTGAAGAAACCGGAGTAATTGATATATTCACTGGATTCACTAATAGCTTGTTAACAATCTCATGGATTTCTTTTGGCATAGTTGCTGAAAAGAGCATCGTTTGTTTTTTGAGAGGTAACATCGTTAGGATTTTCTTAATATCATGAATAAAGCCCATATCTAACATACGGTCTGCTTCATCAAGAGTGAAAATCTTGATATCGGATAAATCAATGTGACGTTGTTGAACTAAATCCATTAATCTACCTGGTGTCGCAATTAATATATCGACCCCTTGTTGAAGTGCTCTGACTTGGTGACCTTGAGTCACTCCCCCAAAGACAACTGTTGAACGAAGTGGCATAAAACGTCCATAGACTTTAAAACTCTCTTGGATTTGAATTGCGAGTTCTCGAGTTGGCGTTAAAATAAGCGATTGAATCACTCGTTTTGATTGACCAACTTTAATGGTTTTTAATTGTTGTAAAATTGGAATCGCAAACGCAGCTGTTTTACCAGTTCCTGTTTGTGCCAACCCTAAAATATCTTGTCCTTGTAAAGCAGAGGGTATCGCCCCTTCTTGAACAGGAGTTGGTTGTGTGTATGATGCAGCATCGAGTGCTTTTAAGATAGGAGCACTAACCCCTAATTGTGTAAAATTCAAATTGTTTACCTTTTTTTCTAATGGAGAGATCTTTTGATTCTCAAACCAAAAGAAAAGAGTGTATCACTCTTATTCAAAATCAATGGGTTTACTTTCGAAATGAATGTCTCATTGGGGTATACTACATCATTTCACTTCAAAAGTAAACCTTTGTACTTAAATTTTATAATTGGAAAGAGCTATCCGAATGGATTACTTCTTTCGCTTTTCATAATCACTTAAGATGTCTTTCTTCCAATCTTTATTGATTGACCCCTTCGTACGAACACTTCTCACCACATCACTCATTGCCATAAAGTTAACGCTGACACCTACTTTGTCTGCATGATAATTGGTAGCTCTATCTGCATCAATCCCAATGGTGCTTGCTGTTTCAACTGAATCAATGTTTGCCCCTAGGAAAATAAACTCCCACCCATATTTCGTTTTTTGATGTTCAATCAGACTCTTAATCTTTTCGGTTGAATATTCACGACTGGAGTTTTCTTCACCATCCGTAATAATTACCATCATGACTTTTTCAGCTTGATACTCTTGGGCAGTATGTTTTTGAACACTAATCAGTTTGTTGATGGTTTTACCGATAGCATCCAGTAGTGCTGTAGATCCACCAATTGAATACTCTTTGTTGGTAAGAGGACTGACTGCTTTTAAGTTGATTCGATCATGAAGTAGCTCATAGTTGTTGTCAAACAGTACCGTGGTAATGAAACATTCTTGATCTAGCTCTTGTTGTTTAGTCAGCATGGAATTAAATCCTCCGATGGTATCCTTTTCCAAACCACTCATCGACCCACTTTTGTCGAGTATGAATACTAATTCTGTTAATCCTTTTTTCATAACTAATCTCCTTTTCTTTTGTAACCCTAGAATACTCTTTCTAGAGAAAGAAAAGGTCGCTTCACAAGCGACATTAACATTACCCTCCTAAGAGGGGTTGATCATATTTAAAGAGCACTTCATTGATTTCATAAATATCATACCGTTCATGAATAATAAAATATTCAACGATGACATCAAATTTCGAACTATGTGACAGTGTATAGCCTGCTTTTTCCAAGAGATTATCGGTCTCTTCTAGATCAAGTCTGAGGGCTAGTGCTAAAGCAATAATGGTCCTCTTACTTGGTATATAGTTTTTCCCAGACCGAATTTTCGAGAAGAGTTTACGACTAATGTTCGCTTTTTTGTAGACTTCAACATCGGTGTACCCTTTGTGATCAATAATCCTTAATAAGGTCGTAGAGAATGGTTCATCCAAATCTTCAAACATATCATCAAGCGATAAACTTAATCCTCTACCAATTGTATAGTTGGTAGATTCGTACAGTACTTCTTGTTTGTATTTTGTTTGTCTTAAGAGGTGATGAGAATCCACATAGTTCTCATCAATATAACTAGAGATTTCTCCTAATAACTTTTCACTAATTTCGAAGGATTCTGAGTCATATACTACAAGGTAGATATCCATTTCGTTTTCATACAGAAAGCTTTGAATGGATGATGTAGCGACTTTCAACGCTTCTTCTTTAGGATAACCATAGATTCCACTGGAGATTAAAGGAAAAGCAATACTTTTACAGTTGTGCTGAAGTGCTAGTTTTAGTGCATTTAGATAGGAGTTTCTAAGGTGGGTTTCACTTTCTTGTTGAGTCCATTGAGTGTAAATCGGTCCAACTGCATGAATAATCCATTGAGCTGGTAAATTAAAGCCTGGTGTGATGACTGCCTCACCTGTTGGAACTGGTGATAGTTGATCACAGGCTTTTTGTAAAGCGTGTTCGCCTGCTTGCTTAAAAATTGCACCACAAACACCTCCTCCTTGTTGTAGGTGAGTATTGGTTGCATTAACGATAGCATCGACTTTCATTGTTGTGATGTCTTGACGGACAATTGTAAATGGCATTGGTTCTCCTTTGTTATTTGATTATCGTTCAGTTTTGAACAAATAGGCCTCAATAATAACACCATATACTATCCCTGCGATAAAACTGATTGGGTCTTGAAATGCTGTTGAACTATAGAAAGCAAAGGATACAAGTAACCCAAGAAGTGCACCTCTGAATAAACTTTGATTTCGATTCACTGACTTCCATGGAGCTCCGATAACTAGTCCGATGATAACACGGTTGTACCACAGAGAAAACACAAAGTCAGGCTTAGCAGTAAAGTTAGAGCGTACATAAGCTCCTACGACACAGACTAGTCCTAAAAGGACACCAGCAATTAAACTTTTAATCATTCGTTGAGTCATATAGTCTCCTTTTGTCCCTAGACGGTTTTATGGTTTAGCCAAGTAATAGCTAATTGTAAGACACTTGCGAAGGCTACCCACAGAAGATAGCCACTATTCACCC
>CAYXGK010000082.1:0-3455 GCA_964464565.1 uncultured Muribaculaceae bacterium
AAAAAAATGTAGACTGTGTCTTTTTTAGACTGTCTACATTTACTTTATCACTTCAATAAAGTTCCTTTTTTAATTCATCTATATTTTTGTACATTCCTTCGATATAATCTATGTCATCGTTTTGTGTTGTTAGTGTATCAAATTCGATTTTTTCTATTTTATTATCTTTAATAAAATTTTCAATTTCTTCATCTAAAATTTCACCTTTTAGTACTATAATGTGTTTAACTGAACCTTTTTTTATTAATTCTAATGCATTAGATTTTCTTTTATCAAACAATTCTGTATCTTTATCTAAAGATGTAACTATAAGACCATACTTTGTAAAAAACTCTAAAGAATCATTTGATACTAGTATTTCTTTACTATTGGAATTTTCTACCATAATTTTTATATCAGCGTCTAATTCTGAAACTTCTAGTTTTAATTTTTCATAATTACTATCTATTTCATCTATTAGATAAGATGCTTTAATATATTCTTTAAAACCATTTTTCACATTTTGACTTAACATTAGGAAATTAGATGGATCTATCCACAATTCTTCAATTTCATGAGTGTGTTTCATCCCCATAGCGGCATCTATAATCATTAAATTTTTATTCTTATTTAACATTTTAACAGCATAATTTTTTTCGTTAGATAAACCGTTATATACGAACATATTTGATTTAGAATAATCCTCCAATAACGTATCAGATATTTCTATTATTTCATTTGGATATATACTAAATATTCTTGCATGATTTCCATATAGTTTATCTGTTATATATTCTATAGGATAAGTTGATGTATATATTATTATATTTTCTACAGAATTAGTAGCAACCGTACATCCGCTTAATACTATAACAGCAATTATAATTAAAATTATTTTTTTCATATTGTATCCTTCCTTGGAACTTCATCTATTCCTATTGTACCCCAAGGAGTACACTTTGATAATCTTTTTAAAGTTAATTTTAATCCTTTATAAGCACCAAATCTTTCTATTGCTTCTTTAGCATAATTTGAACAAGTAGGAATATGTCTACACGAATTATGCCATGGGCCAGGAATAATTTGGTATATTTTAATTAATCCTAAAAATAAATATTTCATTTTTTCACCTATGATAATTATATCATAATTTTTATGATATAATAAAGTTATTGTGAGGGTAATATGGAAATATTAGAAAAATTTAATATAGTTCCAAAGAATATTGAATTATATGAACAAGCATTTATGCACACTTCATATTCTAATGAAAATAAGATTAGTATAAGTTATGAAAGATTAGAATTTCTTGGAGATAAAGTAGTGGATTTAATAGTTAGTGAATACTTATATAGACATATGGATTTAGCTGAAGGAGATATGACTAAATTAAGAGCTGCATATGTATGTGAGAATGCATTATATGAATATGCTTTAATATTAAATTTAGGTAATTATTTAAAATTAGGTAAGGGAGAAGAAGCAAGTGGAGGCAAGTATAGAAAAGCTATTTTAGCGGATACATTTGAAGCTCTAGTTGGTGCGATATATTTAGATCAAGGTTTAAATGTTGCAAAAAGATTTGTAAATGATACCATAATATCCAGTATGGTTGAAAAGGAAACTTTTTTTAAAGATTATAAATCATTATTTCAAGAAAAAATTCAAATTGATAACAAAAAAATAGAGTATGTTATAATTGAAGAATCTGGACCGGCACATGATAAAAAATTTACAACAATTGTTAAAGTAGAAGATATAGTTTACGGAAAAGGTATGGGAAGTAGTAAAAAAGAAGCAGAGCAAAATGCAGCAAAAGATGCATTAGATAAGCAAGTAGGAGAATTATAATGTTAGAACAATTAAATATAAAACCAGGAATAAGAAGTAAAAACGAAGAATTGTTAGATTTAAATAAAAAAATATTTTCTATTATTAATAGAGGATTAGTAGATTTTGAAGAAATAGGATATATTGATAATGACAAAGAAATTCAAAAATTATCTGATGAATTTTATGAAATATTTGATAGATTAAAATATTGTGATTCAGATAATATAAAAGCATATTTTGAGAGATTATTAGATATAAATAAACTTATATCAATGTCATCGATAATCTTTGGACTTGACATAGATTTATTAGAAGACACATCAAATAAGTTGTTAAGTCTACACTTAGAATTACAATCGAATATAATGAATCATGAAATAAATGAATTAGACAAACCATTATTTGATAGAGATATAAAAGATAACATATTATTTTTATATTATAGATTAGATGATGATAAATTAAAGGAAACTGATATTAAACCAGAACTTAATGAATTACTTAACGATATAGATAGAACTTTATATTCAAAATCGGTTTTTGAATATAAGGCAAATAAAAATATACCAAAAGTATTAAAGCCAACTATGTAAAGTTGTCTTTTTTTAATTGATAATATTTTACATTACTTATATAATATAATAGAGGTATATATGAGAAAAGAGAAGGTTTTAAATATTATTGTAATATTTTTAATATTAGGATGTTTAATAATGATAGGTTTAATTATATATGATAGTCAAAGTAAACCTAAAAAAGAAGAAAAGGTAAATGAGCCTGTTAATGTTGAAGGACCATATGTTGAAACGCCTAATGGTAAATTACCATCTGAATTAGATTTAACCGATAGATATTTAAAAAATACTATACATCTATTTGATAATACTTATACAGATAAATATTTTGGATATTATTTTAAAGTAGATAAAATATTTGTTAAGGATATGGATCAAAATGTAATTAATAATATTGCAATACAAGGATTTGCTAATAAGTTATTAGATGTAGGTAGTGAAATTAATGAAGTATGTGTTACAAAAAAGGAAGTAGAAGAATATTCAAAAAAAGTATTATATAAAGATGTATCATTTATTGAAAATATGGATATCATTTATAATGATACTGGAGACTTTCAATTTAAAGATGATAAATATTGTGGAAAATTACTTGGTGGTAAAGATCAAATAGGAGATAATATATTCCACAGGATAGTAGGATATAGTGATGGAAGTTTATACTTAGATATATATACCAAATATACATATTGTCAAACTATATATAATGAAGAAACTAAAAAGCCGGAATGTATATTTAGAAGTACATTAAATATTGATACTACTGATAATTATTTAGGAAAAGCAGAATTTTCTCTCTCACCATCAAAAGAAATGTTCGATAAAGCAAATACATATATGTTTAGATATAAAAAAGAAAAAGATAATCTATATTTCTATTCAGTAGAAAAGGTTATAAAATAAGGAGGAATTATGGAAGAAACTAACAAATCAAAAAACATAATAATTATATTATTAACAATACTTTGTATATCTCTAATCGTATTTATAATATTTATGGTATCAAAAAACAATAAAGATAATAAAAAACCTGTAGAAGAAGATCCTAAAGATATAATAATGAAAGAA
>CAYXGK010000083.1:0-802 GCA_964464565.1 uncultured Muribaculaceae bacterium
ATAGTCTGCAGAAATAGGTATAATAGCAATAAAAGAGAGAAAGTAGAGGTACACATTATGCTGGAATTGAAAAATGTCCATCTGAACCTGGAGGGGGAAGAGGGACAAGTGGAAATCCTTAAGGATATCAACCTGACTTTAGAAAAGAAAAAAATCTACGTCATGACCGGCCCCAATGGCGGCGGAAAATCATCCATAGCGAAAGCAATCATGGGAATCTATCATTCAACAGGCGGACAAATACTATTAGACGGGGTGGATATCACCAACATGAGCATTACCGATCGTGCTCGGATGGGCATTGGATACGCATTTCAGCAGCCGCCTCGATTCAAAGGACTGAAGGTCAGTGATATGCTTGATTTGGCATCGGGAAATAATGATTACCGTAACAATTGTTCCCTTCTATATGATGTGGGACTGTGTGCCCAGGATTATGTTGACCGTGAAATCAATGCCAGCTTTTCCGGAGGAGAGCTAAAGCGAGTGGAAATTGCCAGTATCTTAGCGCGAGATCTTAAAGTAGCCCTTTTCGATGAGCCTGAGGCGGGAATCGATTTATGGAGCTTCCAAAAACTGAACGAAACCTTTGAGATTCTAAACGAAAAAACAGACACCACTATTGTCATCATTTCTCACCAGGAAAGGATTCTCAGATTGGCAGACCAAGTGATTCTGGTGTCTGATGGGCAGATCACGGAAATAACAGGGAAAGAAAAAATTCTGGAAGAGATCAGCCAATTGGATTCTGATTGCCGTTGCCGTCAAAACTGTATTAAAGGAGGACCTGTAAATGCTGAGT
>CAYXGK010000083.1:812-1961 GCA_964464565.1 uncultured Muribaculaceae bacterium
TGCGCTGGATAAAAAAATTCTTGAAGAAATCGCGGATCTCCATGATGTGCCCCATGGAGCTTATAATATACGCAAAAATGCGAAAGGAATCAGTCGGAATACAACCGAAAATATTGATATTATAACGAAAACGGACAAGCCCGGCATCGATATCGTGGTCAAGCCCGGTACGAAAGGAGAGTCTGTCCATATTCCGGTGATTCTTTCTGAAGAACTGAACGACCTGGTTTACAACACCTTTGAGATTGGGGCAGATTCTGATGTGGTGGTTGTGGCAGGCTGTGGGATCCATAATGATGGCGGCAAGGCAGCCCAACATGACGGTGTGCATGAATTTTTCATCCGCAAGGGAGCTAAAATGAAATATGTGGAAAAGCACTTCGGCGAAGGCTCAGGCAGCGGTGAGCGGGTGCTCAATCCAAAGACTATCATAGAGGTGGAAGAGGACGGCGTGGCCGAGCTGGAAATGATTCAGATTAGGGGAGTAGATCGAACCATTCGAGATACCGATGTGAAGCTCCATAAGAATGCACGCCTGATTGTAACGGAAAGGCTTCTGACCACAGGTGTTCAGACGGCTGAATCCAATATTACGGTAGAGCTTGTTGGTGAAGAAGCGACGGCACAGATTCTTTCTCGTTCGGTGGCGCAAAATGACTCCACGCAAGTTTTTCATCTGAACATGAGAGGCTATGCTCCTTGCCGGGGACACATCCAATGTGATTCCATTATCATGGATAATGCTAAGGTAGTCGCTATTCCTGAGATCGCTGCTTATGATGCTGATGCCCAATTGGTCCACGAGGCGGCCATTGGTAAGATTAATTCCGACCAGCTGGTGAAGTTGATGACCCTTGGTTTGACAGAAGCGGAAGCGGAAGAAACCATTTTACAGGGTTTTTTGAAATAGAAAGCACTGAGAGATATTTATTACATAGATCCTATACACACTTTCAGGAGGGAATGCCTTGAATTTAACAAATCATGCAATCAACGATCAAAAACTTTGGACAAAGGATTTTATGCTCATCACTTTTATGAACTTATTCATTGCTCTTGGTTTTCAGATGCTCATTCCCATTGTGCCTGCGTATGCTATGGAGCTAGGAGGTACAGAAACTTGGGCAGGGTTGGTGGCAGGGATTTTTA
>CAYXGK010000083.1:1975-3366 GCA_964464565.1 uncultured Muribaculaceae bacterium
CGCTTGCTTGACCGGCAAGGGAGGAAAGGCGTTTTTCTTGCAGGCTTGACTCTGCACTTCTTATGTATCGTGGCCTATAACTGGGCGCCTACGGTGCTATTTTTCTTTGCCCTTCGCTTTATCCACGGCTTTGGATGGGGCACTTCTACCACAGCGACCAGCACCATGGCAACGGATGTTATTCCCAAATCCCGGATGGGAGAAGGGATGGGGTACTTTGGTCTGACGGTTACATTGGGCATGGCGGTAGGCCCTGCCATTAGCTTAGGCCTTGTGGGCAAAAGGGGTTTTGGTATTGTATTTGGTATTTCCGCCGGGTTAGTCATCGTAGCGTTCTTGGTTTCATACCTTATTCGCTATCGAGAACCGGAGAAACGGCAACCTGCGGTGGAAGAGAAGCAGAGCATGATTGACAAAGAAGCCCTGAAGCCCGGAATTGTCATGGCCCTTATCAGCATGTCTTATGGAGCAGTACTTTATTTTATTGCCCTTTATGCAGCTCAGCGTGAAGTGTTAAACATTGGCATATTCTTTACGGTGTTCGCCATTGCCTTGTTTATTTCAAGGCCTACATTTGGAAAGATTGCTGACCGGAAAGGGTATTCCTATGCTATTTACCCCGGGATGGTAGCAGTTTTTTGCGCATTGATCATCTTGTTTTTCGCTCAGACATTGGGTGTGTTTCTGGTTGCCGGCTTTGTATATGGTGTGGGTTTTGGAGCACTTCAACCTACTTTGCAGACCATGGCTGTCCGGGATGTGGAACCTTCCAGGCGTGGCGCGGCCAATGCCACATTCTATCTGGGATTCGACTTAGGAATAGGCACAGGGTCTATTCTTTTGGGTGCTGTGGCAGAATCAATCGGTTATCAGTCTATGTATCTTTGGTCCACTATTACTGTGGTCATTGCCCTTTTGCTTTATTTGAGGATGCAACAAAAGAGGCTAAAGGCATGAGGAATAAACATTAATTCTTCAGGGCTACAATTTAAACGGAATTGATTTGATTCAAATTCATGATAATATAGAAATTAAAATAATTTTAGAAACAATATGAACTATAGAGGTGTTACCATGTTAGAAATAAAAAAAGGAACAAAGAGTTTTTATATGGGGGATTCAGAGGAAAACCCCTTGGCGGAAATGGTGTTTTGCATGTCTGATAATAATACTATCACCATCGACCACACAACTGTATCAGAGGAACTAGCAGGTCAAGGTGTTGGAAAACTGATCTTGAAGGACCTTGTTGATTGGGCCAGGCAGGAAAATAAGAAAATAATACCCATTTGCCCCTATGCAAAAGCTCAAATGGAAAAGAACAAGGACTATCATGATATGTTGTATTAAGGAGAAGAATGTAACACATGATTTTATGTAATATATTTACA
>CAYXGK010000084.1:0-3259 GCA_964464565.1 uncultured Muribaculaceae bacterium
TTGTTGCTTAATTTTATTAAACTATTATAAACAACAAATGTATAGATTAATAATACTATAGCGATTCCAATAACTACATAAATCCACATATTACTTTCCTCCTAATATAAAAATAATATCATATTTTTAAGGTAATTAAAAGAAACGCCAGATGAATTAAACACAATCTTTTACGGTTTTTCTGTTTTTTTTGTAATTTAAATAAAAAATTCAACCTTTAATACACTTTTTGTATTTGTTTTTTTGATTTAAATTATGGACAAGATCTACTTTCGAAATAAACGAACCGCCATAAGCAGTTCAAATTAAATACTTAATGGTGCGAGAAAAGGGACTCGAACCCTCACGAATAAATCATACGCACCTCAAGCGTACGTGTCTACCAGTTCCACCATCCTCGCGTGATTAAAATAAGTCTAATAACTCATCTAATTTTGTTATAGATTTATATTTATAAGCTTTCTCTTCATTTTGAGTGAATTTTATAGCTATTCCGCCATCTTGACTCCACTCATCTAAATTACCACCATAATCATCGACTAAAATTGATCCTTTTGTTTCTAACATCTTTGATTTTGATATTTCCTTAGGAACTACTATTTTAGTAATATCAGGTAACATTTCTTCTAAGTATTTTATTTTTGCTACCGCTTCTTGAATTGAATTTATATGAGTTAAAATAGCAACATTAAATTTATTTGATTTTCTTAGTTTTTTTATAGATTCTATACTATCATTTATTTGTGGTGTATTCCTCACTATATTTTCCCAATCAAGTTCAGAAAAAATTTTTCTCTTTGCATGAAAATCTAAAATATCTATATTATTGTCATCTATTACTTTATCTAAAATTGGAATAGTATCTAGTATTACTCCATCAAAATCTATATATAAATTCATTAATCCTCCTTGTATCTGTCTAATGTAATATTCTTTATTTTACCATCTCTTATATCTTGTAATATTAGTTTGTAGATTTTTTCATAATCGAATACATTTCCCTTTACTAGACATCCCCTATTTTTACCTATCAAATCAAGTGAAGTTATTACGTCTTCTACTTTATCTATTTTATATATTTCTTTTAATATATTTGGATAGTAATCATTTAATTTATTTAATATGTGAATAGATATTTCGTCTATTGGAAGTATTTCTTCTTTAATTGATGAAACTGCCCCTAAATTATAAGATATCTCAGTATCGCCTAAATTTGGATATAATAAACCAGGACTATCTAATAACTCTATTTTATCATTTATTCTTATCCATGATAAATCTTTTGTTACACCAGGAATATTACCAACTTTTGCACTTCTTTTACCCACTAATTTGTTAATTAAAGTTGATTTACCCACATTAGGTATACCTATAATTAAAGCCCTATATTTTCTTTTTAAAAGGTTTTTATTTAATCTTTTAGTATTTAGAGGTTCAAGTATTTTATCTACTTCTTTATATATATCATTAATTGAACCTTCAAGTAAATTATATTTTAAAACTATATATCCGAGAGATTCATAATATTTGATCCATTTTTCAGTTTCTGTTTTATCGCACAAATCATATTTAGTCATAATTATAATTCTTGGTTTATTTTTTACTAATTCATTAATATCTTTAATTCTTGATGATAAAGGAATTCTAGAATCAATTAGTTCAAAAACTATATCAATTAAATTAAGATTTTCTTTTATTAATCTTTTAGTTTTTGCCATGTGTCCAGGATACCAATTTATTTTTGTTCTATCTTCCAATATAATCACTCCTTTACTTATTATTTATCTTTTTCCATTTTTTAAAATAAATACCCTAATCTTTCTATATTAAAAGCATATCCTTTTAATATAGAATCTTCAAAAAATGTTTTTAATATGCTAGTAGAGATATTTGCTCTTTGTTTAACCAAACAGTTCCATACTTTTGACATAACCCCCCTAATAGTTATTCATTTTCTTTTTCAAGCATCTTTAAAAACCAGTTTTTTTTAATTCTTAATATTAAATATGATTTAGGAATTACTTTAAGTATTATATTTGTTTGATTAATTAAATTGTTTATATAATCATAAAACATATCATCTTTATTTTTTAACAAATAAGGACCTAGTGATAATTCTTTAGAACTATATTTTTTATTACCTTTAACAAATAATATATTTGTATAATATATGTTTTTATCTTTTATAATTGATTCTTCTTTTATAATGTATCCCAAACTTATAATATATTTTCTTATTTCATATTCTTTCATATTTGTTTGAATAATTATTTTATTAACACTTTTTAATTTGTCTTTTTTTAGGATATGTTTCATTTTATAATAGCCCATACCAGATATTAAAACACAATTAATATTGTCTTTTTCTTCTAATGTGTCTAAACCATCTCCTAGTCTAATATCAATAAATTCGTTATATTTTTTCGAGTTATCAAGTGCTCCATTTATTGCCGAATCTATTATATCGCTAGATATTACCTTGTTTACTAATTTATTTTTTTGTAAATATATACCTAAAAGAGCATGATCACAACCTACATCAATTAAATTATCTTCCAAATCAATATATTTTAATAAACTGTTTAATCTGTTTGAGAGTTTAATCATTTAAGAAATCCTTTAATTTTTTAGATCTAGATGGGTGTTTTAATTTTCTTAATGCTTTTGCTTCAATTTGTCTTATTCTTTCTCTTGTAACTCCAAAGATATTTCCTACTTCTTCTAGAGTTCTATTAGTACCATCTTCTAATCCAAATCTAAGTTTTAATACTTGTTTTTCTCTATCTGTTAATGTATTTAATGCATCCGCAATAATATCTTTTAAAACTTCATTTATTGCATAATCTTCAGGGCTTAATGTAGATTCATCTTTTATAAAATCAGCTACAGTTGAATCTTCATCTTCTCTTGTTGGTTTTTCTAATGATATAGGATCTATATCTATTTTTATGATTTCTCTAACTTTATCAGGAGTAAGTTCTATTTTTTCTGCTAGTTCTTCTATAGTAGGTTCTCTATTTAATTCAAGAGTTAATTGTCTTTGATGACGTTTTAATTTGTTTATAGTTTCTACCATATGTACTGGTATTCTTATTGTTTTTGCTTGATCTGCAATAGCTCTAGTAATTGCTTGTCTTATCCACCAAGTAGCATATGTAGAAAATTTAAACCCCTTAGTTGAATCGAACTTTTCTACTGCTTTCATTAAGCCCATATTACCTTCTTGAATTAAATCTAGAAAAGATAATTTTCTTCCAAC
>CAYXGK010000085.1:0-3218 GCA_964464565.1 uncultured Muribaculaceae bacterium
TTTATGATTTTAGAGGGTTACAAAGAAAAGGAATTTATCAACAATGAACACGACAAATAGAGTTTTGATTAAAAACTTAATTATTTACTTTTTGATTTCAGCTACTTTAAATTGGTTCATCGTAACGACTCATCTACGTCTATCCTTAAATTTTAATGATGCTTTGTCATACATGATTAATCCATTTACCAGTATTTCTAACAATTTTAATGTTTTTCTTGCTAGGTTTATTCAAATCATGTATCTGATATCTATTTTGTTTAAAAACGTTGAATTTCAATTTAATCCAGGTAATAGTTATGAATTAGTTCGACATTTACGCTTTTCAAAATTTCTAAATCATCATCTATTTCAGACTTTCTTATCAACTATATTTTTGAGTTTAGCGAATTTACTGTCTTTGATCTTACTGTTATTGTTCTATCAATTTGACAAAACGTATAACTTAATGACCTATCAAAATATCTTCATTAACTTCATCTTATTATCAATGTCAAATTTTTCAATATTCTTAATTGGTTATGTTTTTAGTCTCAAATTTCATTCATTTTTTGGATTGACAGGCTCAGGAATTGTCTATTTACTCTCAGTAGTAATTTCTGCTTTTTCTATCAATCTACATAGGGGAATTCATTTAGTATTAATTCCAGGTAATTCCAGTTATTTTGTAGACAACGAAATCTCGTCCATAATCTTTGGAACAAAGTTAAATCATTATGGTCTCAGCGTTGTGTATTTCATTTTGTTAACGACAGTTTTATATTCTGTTATTTATAATTACTATAAGGGTTCTGACTTGCTTCCTTTTAAGAGCAAGGAATAAACTTTGAATAATGTACAATCACTAAAGAGAATTAGAAGGAGAAACGAATGATTAAAATATCAAATTACTCAAAGAGGATAAAAAACGATCTGGTTTTAGACAATATTTCACTTGAGTTAGAACAAGGTCGAATTTATGGTTTTGTTGGAAAAAACGGTTCAGGAAAGTCAATGTTGTTTAGAGCAATATCTGGTTTAATTAAACCGAGTGTAGGTGAAGTAATTATTAACGATATCAATATTACCAAACTGAACTGTTACCCTCAAAATTTAGGCTTGTTTATTGATAATGTCGGATTTTGGCCGGATTATACTGGTTTTGAAAATCTAAAAATGTTAGCAAGTATTAAGAATGTAGCAGACTCGACTCATATTGAAGAAACTATGCTAAAGGTTGGATTAGATCCAAAAGACAAAAGAGTCTTTAAGAAATATTCTTTGGGTATGAAGCAAAAACTAGGAATTGCCCAAGCGATTATGGAATACCCTCAATTATTGATTTTGGACGAACCGACCAATTCTCTTGATCAAGAAAGTGTTGAGAATATTCAGAAACTCATTTTAGATTTTAAATCTAAGAACACAACAATTCTATTAGCTTCGCATATCAGAGAAGAAATATATGGTATCTGTGACGAAGTCTTTACCATTGCGAAAGGAAAAATAGTTGGACATGAGAAACTATAAATACTATCTCGTATTTTTGATACTCGTTATTATAAGTTCTGTAGCAGCGATATTCACACGGTATAGTTATAAGTCAACAGAAGACTTATTATCAACCATCAATAATCAAGGTTATGAGGTTTCTCCCATTGAGACTACCAAGTGGACATTAGATGCTGATGTTGACCTAATAGTAAAAATTAAAATCGACAAAGTAATAAAATATCATAATGGTTATATGGCTTATGAAGCATCAGTCATAGAAACTATTTATCAAAAAGAACCAGAAGATTACAATATGCTGACACTTTTGGAGCCTCTATACATATCTTCAAAGTTAAATCACATCATATCATTAGTCCCTGGACATATTCCACTTAGAACTCAAAATGAATATACCTTATTGCTAAATAAAGTCGTTGTGCCAACAAATTCACTATTCAAATATAATCAACCAGTATATCAATTAGCATCTTTTGACAACACTATTGACATTAATCATAGCAAGTCATTTAGTAAATTGATTAAAATAGAACCTTCGAACTCTTTAATTCTAGATTCTTTAATTAATATAAACGAAATCGACGATAATATAGAATTTGTATTTAGCTCTGAAACAGTTTACGAAAGTGCAGTGAAGTTTCAACAAGAAATTATTAGAACTTATAATTTAAGACCATAATTATCATTTAAGAAAAAATCCTTTACATATAAAGGGATTCCTCTAGACTACTAAAACCTTAGAAACAATTTCTTGAATTTTTATAGTTAGCCCTAAATCCAATTGTTTTTGTCCAAACTCTGTAAGAATGTGGTCTATATCAGAATATGAAGAAACAGGTTCTGCACCTATTAGCAATGCACTTAACATAGTTAAAATCATAATAATTCTTTTCATTAAATATTCCCTTTCCCTTTATATTTTGAAACATCTTAGTAATATCTTTTTATTACTCGATCACTTTAAACTTATACACTTCTACAAAATCAGTTCCAGAATAGTAAGCATTGAATCCTTCCTTTGTTGATGTGAAAAACGCCCATCAAAGACCATTAACTTTCTTGATATACACATCTGTAAAATCACCATCAAGATCTTCACAATATCTTATCGAAGCATCATCATCATTTAAGTGAAATATCGCAAATTTATCGTTTGAGAAGAATCTACCAAAATCTTTTACTTTACCAGAAGAGAAGTTATTATTTTTCATTACTGTCAGACTTTCTTTATCTAAAGTAACAATTTCCATTTGATTCATATTCTGATTACTATTGACTAATAAATACTTATCTTTTAATAGACCAACTTTTATACTCAAAAAGTCCATTTCTATGGAATGATAGTCTGTAGAATCTACGGTTGAAATCTTTGTTTTATTTTCATTGCTCCATTTAAGATAAATATCGTTTTCTCTTATCTTGAATATGCTATCGAAAATGTAAACCTCCGGTAAATAGCCACCATGATTATCCGAATATACTCCACGGCTGGAATCCAACAGTTTTCTTTCTGTTGTTTGTGGATTGTATTCAATTAACTCAAATTTGTAATCTAAGTCAAAATCACCCTCTTGACGATTGATTTCTTTATGATAATCAACACTTGTTTTAGGATAATATATTTTATTATTATAGATTGTGAGGAAAGGTGTATCCATAGCATAAACAACCTGCCCTTGATCTATTATTGTCTTCTTACCAGCGTCTTCTTCAATTACAAAATAAAC
>CAYXGK010000086.1:0-3201 GCA_964464565.1 uncultured Muribaculaceae bacterium
AGGAAGGACTGCTGGTTTCAAAAACATTCAATTCCCGCAGCACCCTTTGGGGGTCTACCAAAGCACCGTTCACATGGCAAATCGCCGTTTGGGTCAGAGAGAGCAGGGTTTTGTGCAACGACTGCACCACAATATCGGCACCTGCCGCCACAGCACCGCCTGTAAAACAAGGTGCAAAGCCCAAATGGGCGCCATGGGCTTCATCCACAAGGAGGGGAATATGATAGCGGTGAGCGGCTGCGGCAATCCCCCGTATATCGCTGATAACCCCTTCATAGGTGGGAGAGGTCACAATCACCAAGGCAATATCCGCTTCTTTTTTCAGCGCTTCCTCAACCATCGCAGGGGAAACGGAGCCGTTGATGCCAAAGGCTTCCTCCAACGGGGGCAATAAAAAACAGGGGCGCAAACCCCAAAGCTCCATGGCATGATAAACGGATTTATGACAGTTTCTCGCCATTATTAGTTTTTTACCTTTCGGGACGGATGCCAGAATAGATGCAATAATTCCTCCACTGGTACCATTAATAAGCAGGTAAGATTTCTTTACATCATACAGTTCTGCATAGATATCTTGAGCTTCCTTAAGAATTCCTTCGGTTTGAAATAGATTATCGGCTCCAACAATTTCGGTAATATCGTAGTCCATTATGTTTTCTAGAAATTCATTCAGCTGAAAGCGTTTATATAGTTCCGACCCTTTATGTCCAGGCATATGAAAAGAAATCGGGTTCTTTCTGGCGTGGCTTAATAAAAAGCCTTGAATTGGGGTATTGTAATTCATCACTTTCTCCTTCTAACTCGTACAATTTATGCCAACGTCAATGATTAACTAATTTTACAGAGTGTCATGGAAAATGTCAACGAGGGTATTGTAAAAAAGGTTTATGCAAAAAAGTGGGCAAAAAAAGACAAAAAATTTGCAGTAAAAGCGAAAGGGGTAAGAAATTTCTAAATAGTTAGACAATTTAAAAATGAAATTTTGAGCTAAAATAGATACAAATGCGATGGAATACACTACAAAAGCATGTAAATGGTTTATTAAATATGAAAATGAAATTATTGGCATGCTTATTGCTTTATTAATGAATATTAGTAAAGTTTAGGCTGAATACTAAAAGAAATTTGCAAAATTATTAATCGGACTACTTATCAAAAGTTGTAAAGGAGAAATGAAAATGAAAAACGTGAAAGTAATTATATGGGGTCTTGGTGCTATGGGTTCTGGTATGGCAGAAATGCTGCTAAAGAAAAAGGGCGTTGATATCGTTGGTGCTGTAGGAAGAGGTGCAAAGCTTGGGAAGAGCATGTATGACTTTCTTCCGAATGTTGAGAGAGGTGACAGACCTGACGTGATTATCGGGACACCCGAAGACGTGATCACTGAGAAGGCAGCCGACGTGGTTTTATGCTGCACAGATTCCTTTACCAAGAATGCATTTGACAGACTGAAATTTGTCCTAGAAAAGAAAATAAATGTAGTTTCCAGCGCGGAAGAAATGTCGTACCCAATGGCGCAGTCGCCGGAGCTTGCAAAGCAACTGGATGAAATCGCAAAAGCCAATGGTGTATCTATACTGGGGACTGGCATTAACCCTGGATTGATCATGGACCTGCTAGTAATTATTATGACCGGCTGCTGTGAAGAAGTAGAGCACATCGTATCCAGAAGAGTAAATAGCTTGTCCCCATTTGGACCTGCTGTAATGGAAGAGCAAGGAATCGGTATTACGGTTGACGAATTTAATGAGGGTGTCAAGACTGGAAAGCTTTCGGGTCACGTAGGCTTCCATGAATCTATTGGCATGATAGCAGATGCTATTGGCTGGAAGGTAGAGAAGGTCACGCAGTCAATGGAGCCAATCGTAACAGATGTTGATAGAAAGTCACCCCACGGATTTGCAAAAGCAGGAGATGTTGCCGGATGTGCAATGAAGGGCTTTGGTTATGTGGATGGAGAGCTAAAGATCGAAATGGATCACCCGCAGCAGATAGAGCCAGAGCAGGTAGGCGTTCAGACAGGAGACTATGTAATAATTAAGGGAACACCAGACATTAATATGGTAAACTCACCAGAGGTTCCTGGAGGAATTGGGACAATTGCAATGTGTGTAAACATGATTCCTCATGTTATTAATGCAAGACCAGGTCTTCACACTATGATTACCCTCCCAGTTCCTAGAGCTATTATGGGAGATATGAGAGAGTTGATCTGCGAAGAAGCTAAAATTGTTAAATAAGAAACATGTTTCTTATTCAATAAACATAACAACGCTTGCTATTGGTTCATTTAGAAAAAAGGAGTGTAAAATAAATGATTAAAAAAGGAGAATGGGTAAGAATTCATAAAAACATTTTGGAGCCTTCAGAAAGGGCACCCCAAATTCCGGAGGATACAAAAGCAGTACCCCTAGAAATGTGGGATAAAGGGTATCTTTCTGAAGATGCAGAAATGGGTGATGAGGTAAAGATCATCACTGTTACCGGAAGAGAGGAATCAGGAACTCTTATTGAAGTCAACCCTTACTACGAGCATGATTTCGGCAGATTTATACCGGAGCTGTTAGTAATTGATAAGCAAGTCAGGGACATGGTATTTGGAGGTGACAGATAATGACGAAAGCCAATGATTATAATTCCGTAATGGCCCGCAAAGGCGAAATTATGTTGAAATCTGTGGGGATAGACTATTCAAAATTTGAAAGTGGTTCCATTGCCTTCGATTATGAAAAAATGATGCGTGAGACGGGCTATACATTAGAGGAGATGCAAAACATCCAGTATAGCGTAAGTGTTGGAAATACGCCAGTTATAGAACTCAGAAACATTACTGCCTTGGCCAGGAAATGTGCACCGGAAGGAAAAGGCGCCCGGATATTCATAAAAGACGAAGCGTCTAATCCATCCGGAAGCTTTAAAGCAAGAAGGGCAGCCAACTCTGTTTATCATGCAAAGAAACTGGGATACAAGGGCGTAATTACTGCAACAAGTGGGAACTACGGCGCAGCTGTTGCTTCTCAGGCAGCAATTGCAGGTCTGAAATGTATCGTTGTGCAGGAGTGCTATGATTCGAAGGGTGTCGGACAGCCAGAAATCATTGAAAAAGCAAGAAAATGCGAGGCGCTAGGAGCTGAGGTGGTTCAGCTTTCTGTAGGCCCCGAACTTTTCTATAAATTCCTGCTGCTGCTGGAGGAAACAGGC
>CAYXGK010000087.1:0-3167 GCA_964464565.1 uncultured Muribaculaceae bacterium
GTATCATTAGGGGACAAATTTATGTGCTATTATCGTACAGATTCTTATGCTTGGAGTTGATACCAAAAAAATTATTAATAAAACCAATATTGTCGCAAGCAATTCTATCATTGTGAAGCCCAAATTTTTTTTATTTTTAATCATAAAATAGCCTCCAATTATATTCTTATTATAACACAATTTATTAATATCTAATTATTTATTATGTTATAATTTAATCGGAGGAAATATGAAACTAGAAATTAAAAATTTAAACAAAAGTTTTGGAGAAAAACATATATTAAAAGATATTAGTTTTTCTGTTGAAAGCGGAAAAGCAATGGGTTTTTTAGGTAGAAATGGTGCTGGAAAAACAACAACCATTCGAATCATTATGGATGTATTTAAGGCTGATTCGGGTAATATATTTATTGACGGTAAACCATTTAATAAAGAAAAATATAAAATTGGTTATTTACCAGAAGAAAAAGGAATGTATCAAAAAATTCCCCTTTTAAAACAATTATCCTATTTTGGAGAACTAAAAGGATTAAGTAGCAAAGATGCCTTAGAAAAAGCAACTTATATTATAAATATGATGGGATTAACTGAACATATTAATAAACCTTTATCTACATTAAGTAAAGGTAATCAGCAAAAGTTTTTTATTTCGCAAGCTATTATTGATGATCCCGATATTTTAATTCTAGATGAACCTTTTGGTGGATTAGATCCAGTAAATGCTCAAAGTTTAAAAAATATAATAAAAAACTATATGTCAGATAATAAGATGGTTATATTTTCAAGCCATCAAATGAGCCATGTAGAAGAATTTTGTGACGATGTTACATTTATAAAAAATGGACAAATAATATTAACGGGTAATTTGAAAAAAATAAAAAAAGAAATGGGTAAAAATAAAATTCAATTAAAACTCGATAATAATAAAAAAGAAAATATAGATAAATTAAATAATATAAAAGATATTACTATTGAAAAAGAAAAAGATTTATTAATAATAGAGTTATTAAATAGTAAAACATCTAATAAATTATTATCTGATTTACTTAAATACGATCTTAACATTGAAGAATTTAAATTTTATGAGCCTAATTTGGAAACAATATTTATTAAGTTAGAAGGTGATAAAAATGAATAATGCATTAAAAGTATTCTTATTTGAATTTAAAAATAAGTTTCATGAAAAATCAATAATAATTTCTGCAGTAATAATGATTTTCATGATTTTTGCTGCAACATTTATTCCATCTTTCATAAATCAAGATAAAACTGAGGAAGATGTAACTAAAGAGCAAAAAGAAGTAATGAAAAAAGTTGGATATATAATAGATGATATTAATATTGAAAAATTTATTGTTGATGATGATTCACCATTAAAATTATCTAAAAAATACAACAATAAGGAAGATTTAATAAAAGATATTGAGGACAAAAAATTAAATGTTGGATTTGTTGTATTAAATGAAACAGAGTATAAAATTTATAGATCTGGCTCTAATTTTGTATTTTCTATGATGGATAATTACGGAATTGAGGAATCTTTATCAGTATATTCAAGAAATATGTTTTATAAGAAAAACAATATAAATCCTGAAGTCGTAAAAGAAGCGGAAAATATTAAAATAACATCAACAGTTGAAAATATAGGTAAAAGTGCAGAAAACAATTATTTTATAGCATATATAGGAGTATTTGTAATATATATAATAATAATTATGTTTGGAGTTGCTGTATCAACCTCAATAGCTAGAGAAAAAAATGATAGGACTATGGAGTTATTGATCACAACTACATCTTCTACAAGTTTAATTGTAGGTAAAGTAATAGCATCATTATTGTTTAGTGTTGGTCAAATAATTGTAATGTTATTAGCTGGATTTTTAGGAGTATTTATTAATAAAACAAATTATCCAGAAAATTTCTTAACTATAATTACTCAAAATATATCTTTAGAATTAATAATAGTATTTCTTATATTTTCATTCTTTGGATGCTTATTATACTTCTTTATTTATGCTGCTTTGGGATCTTTAGTATCAAGGGTTGAAGATGTTAATAATGCAATTGGACCTATTCAAACAATATTTGTAGTTGCATTTATGATATCAACAATTGGAATGAATACACCTAGTTCACTATTAATTAAAATATCTTCATTTATACCTTTTACTTCTCCTATGGCTATGTTTGTAAGATACTCTATGACAGAAGTACCAATAATAGATTTAATAATTTCGTTAATGTTATTATTTATTACAACAGTTATTTTAGCAAATATTAGTATAAAAATTTATAGACAAGCAACTTTAAATTATGGTAATAAACTATCTTTATTAAAAGTAATTAAAAGTATAAGGTAACTATGCATAGTACAGGTATAATAGTAGAATATAATCCTTTTCATAATGGACATCTACATCACTTACTAGAAACAAAAAAAATGTTTCCAAACAACATTATAATTGCGGTTATGAGTGGAAATTACACACAAAGAGGAGATGCATCTATTATAGATAAATGGGATAAAACCGATATAGCACTAAGTTTTGGAGTAGACATTGTAGTTGAACTTCCCTTTCAATACTCAACACAATCAGCAGATATTTTTGCAAAAGGCGCTATAGAAATATTAAATGATTTAAAAGTAGAAAACATTGTATTTGGTAGTGAAACTAATGATATTAATCTAATAGATAATTATGCTAAAAAGTTATTAAATGAAAAAATAATCTTAAAAAATAATCTGTCTTATCCAAGTAATCTATTAAAAAATATTAATAAACCAAATGACATACTAGGAATATCTTATGTAAAAGAAATAATAAAAAACAATTATAATATTAATGCATATTCCATAAAAAGAAATACAGATTATCATAGTAAGGATCTAAAAGAAATAAGTGCAACCAGTATTAGAGAAGCACTAAAAAATAATATGAATATCGACAAGCAAATACCCTATTCTTTTGTATATAAAGATTTAAAGTATATAGAAAATTACTTTGAATTATTAAAATATAAAATATTATCTACAGATGATTTAAGTATATATAATGGTGTTGATGAAGGACTAGATAATAGAATTAAAAAAGTAATAATTGAATCAAATACATTAGATGAATTAATAAATAATATTAAAAGTAAAAGATATACTTATAGTAGAATAA
>CAYXGK010000088.1:0-3131 GCA_964464565.1 uncultured Muribaculaceae bacterium
GCTACAACCCTTGAATAACCTACTGTCCCGGCAATTTTTTATACCGCGTGTTAGGTGGCGTTTATATTTCATTCATTTTTCTTTCAACTTCCTTTTCGATTTGTGATACACTTGAATTATATGTTCTTCGTATTCTAGGTTTAACAACAAAGATACTCGTAATCAACCAAGCTAGTATATTTATTAATAGACCAACACCATTAGAAACCAAAGAATTACCTTCTCCCATTTTAGTTAAATAAATAACAAGTAATGTCAAACCAGCTGTACAAATTGGAAATATTAAATAAAACAATAGGCGGTTAATTAATAGCTTGTTTTCATAACTCTGCATTAATTCATCGTAATATTTCTTTCGTAATACTGATTCTGTTTTTTTTGAAGACTCTTTATATTTATTTTTTTCTTCACGTTCTAAAAGAGTTTCTTTCTTTGAGGTGTTCAAATCGTGTTTTAGTTTTAACTTATGATTTTGAAAACTCCTAGTCAATTCAACCGTTATTTTCTCATCATCAAGACCAATTAATTTGTTTTTATTTACACTTTTTGCAATTTCAATAATATCTTCATTTGGAAGTTCTGATATTTGTTCTTCAACATCTAACATTCTCGCAAGGTCTGCTAATTGAAAAGTCTCTCTTTCAGGAATCAGGGCAAGTTTAATAATATTTGCAAACAAAGGTTTAAAATTTGTTGGGTCAATATCTATGCCGCCATTATCAAGAGCAAACATACTTATTAATGAATCTAATCCGATTGAAATTGCTTGCTCATCTCTTAACGCATTTTCAATTCCATATTGTTTAACAGTTATGTCACGTGAAAGAATAAAACAATTTTGTTGTTTTCTTAAGTGCTCAGCACCTGAAATTAGACCAGCATCATGCATTAATGGCCGCTTCCGTTTATCTTTAATCAGTTTCGATTGAGAATTGTTAGTTATCCCATTTTTTTTATACTTATGCCTGTTCTTGTATATATCATTAAGTTTTTGAATTAATGTTTCATCTTCTTGTCCTTGCTCAATAACAGTATCAAGTTCTTTATTATCAATCATTTTTACCTTTACGCTATTTACAAATACATCTGGAATATCCATAAAGTCATCAAAAAACTGCTTAAAATCTTCTGGATTTACACACTGACGTCCTTTCGCTGTTTTTATAAATGCATCGTCCAATTTTTCGATTACTTCTTCATCATACTTTTGAATTATTCGTAATATATCATCTCTTTTATTCCCAATTGTTTTGACATATTCATCTCTGGTTATTTTAAAAACACCTGGTGTAATATTTAAAGAAGCAAATATTTTTTCTAATGATTCGTATGAATTATAAAAAAGACCTTCTTCAAGGTGTAGATACATAAGAATATTCGTATCTAAAATGAATATTGAATCTTTGAAAGAATCTAAAGTTAATTTATCGACTGATGTATTTGCAGTGATTAGAGTTGAAGAAAAAGCACATGTGCCAAAATCCCAAAAGATTGAAATTACATCATCATCCGAACTATCAAAAAATTTGAAATATTGCTTTTTTAACCAATCTTTATCTTCATCCTTTATATTTCTATCCTTTTTTGTTACAGAATCAATTATTTTAGCAAGGCCTTCATAACTATTCTCCTTTTTAGTTTTATATGCCTTTTCTGCAATCCACTCAGATTTATATTCTGTGAAAAATTGAATAGTTACAGTCTCAAACCAGTTTCTCACTGCCGTTTTTTTTGATTTTACAGGTGAGAAAAATTTGTCAATTATTCGAAATATTCTATTGTAATATTCTTGATATGCTATATCAATCTTCCTTTTTCTATTACTACTTAAAAAATATTTTTCATTTTCAAATTTGATTTTATTTTCATCTACAAGAAGGTTTAATGCATCATCAATTCTGTCTCTCTTGAGATTTGCGTTAAGAAGAGAATTTACTTCGTTTTTAATTTCATCTCCCGTTAACTCATTATCATAGTGAAATAGAATTTTTAAAATAAGTTGAGATAAAGCATTCTTGGCTAATGATTTTGAAGTCGTATCTATTTTCAAATAAATCGCCTGTAGTGTATTTTTCATAGTAGAATTTTTATCAGTTTTTATGTGGTAGTATTCGTCTTTAAATGCCACCTAACGGTTTAGGCTATATGCAGTAAGGGATTGCGTGCTTCTTTCCTGTCCACTTACACCGAAGTTTGAGCGGGGCAGTATGCTTAAATTACCTCTGAAACCCTTATTGCATATAGCCTTTGTTATGCGGTCGCTCTTCTGTTTTTGTTTCATTTTATTGCCGCTCTTAAAACTATCTTAAATAAACTTGCCCACGAAATCCAACCCATTCTTTGTTGCAATTGTTTTAACTCATCACCATTATTTGTAATGTCTCCTAATACTTCTTTTAATGGTTTTAAACTTCTATGATTTCTGTAATAACTAAACCACCATGCACTTTTCCATTTATCAGCAAAATCATGACTAGATTGTTCTGCTTCAGTCTTAGGTTTTCGTAATGATAATTTTTCTAGCGGTGCAATATCAAGAAATATGAAATAAAATTGCTTATTGTTTTTTCGAGAATAGTCTAACCCAATTCTTAATTTGTTTGCAATTTGATTATATGGCTGAATATCTGTAGGAAAACTTATAAGCGAGTACAGCTTTGCTTCTATAAAGATTAACTTATCATCCGTTTCTATGCTAGCATCTACTTCCGTTTTCTCATTTTTATTTTTTTGGGTTTTCAATGTCGGTGCGATATATTCTTTACCAATCTCAACTGTTATATTATTCTCTTGTTTAAAATTGAAAAGTTTATTGCCACTAAAAGAATCTTCCAAAATTTCATTTAAAGCATCAACAAGATTCTCAGTCTTGTATTTACGTAATGTGTCAAAACACGACCAAGTTAAAGCATCTTCGCTATTTGAAGAATAAGAATTCTTTAATTTGTGTCTAACTCTTTTCCCATTGATAACAGTCGAACTATTTACAAATTCCGTCAAAGCTTGTTCGCGACCTTTTACGATGACGTGATTTCGTTGATATTTATCGTATTTCATATTTTTAAAATTTTCACATTATAACTGCTGTATCGTTTTTTAGAGTGCCGCATAACGGACGGAACTATATGCAG
>CAYXGK010000089.1:0-3093 GCA_964464565.1 uncultured Muribaculaceae bacterium
TGTAGATCCGATGGATGTTATTGAAAAATATGGAACAGATTCACTAAGATATTTTTTAAACACAAATACTGCTCAAGGACAAGATTTAAGATATGATGAAGAAAAAATAAAATCAACCTGGAATTTTGTTAATAAAATATGGAATGCCTCGCGATATGTAGAAATGAATTTAAATGGAGATTCGAATGTTTCTATAGCTGATAAATGGATACTTACAAAATTAAATAAGACTATTAAATCTGTTACTAAAAATATGGAAAAGTACGATTTTCAGAATGTTGGTACAGAATTATATGATTTTATTTGGAGTGATTTTTGTGATTGGTATATAGAACTATCTAAAGTTCAGTTAAATACAAACATTTTAAAATATGTGTTAGAATCTATATTAAAGATGCTTCATCCATTCATGCCGTTTGTAACAGAAGATATATTTATGGCATTTAATAATAAAACTATAATGAATGAATCATATCCAAAGTATAATAAAAACGAAATATATGAAGAAGAATATAAAATAGTAGAATCCTTAAAGGAATATATTACAAAAGTAAGGAATGTTAAAGTAGAGAACAACATTAATAAAGATACAAAAATTGAATATTATTGTGAAGATGATTTTATATTAAAGATATTAAATAAATTATTAAAGTTAGATCAATATCCAAAGTACAATAATGAAAATAATTTAAAGAATATTTCTATAGTATCTGATGACAATAAAATAAGAATAAATTATTATTTAGAAAACATATTAATTGATTATAGTAATGAAATAAACATATTAAAAAAGAATATAGAAAGAAGACAAAAGTTATTGTCTAATACTGGATATATTAATAAAGCACCAAAAGAAATAGTCGATGAAGAAAAAATGAAATTAGAAGAAGAAATATCAAAGTTAAAAAAATTTATGGAGGGAAATTATGAATGATAATATAATAGAATCTTTAAAAAAAGGAGAAGAAAAATATGTTTCATACATAAATTCATTTATAGCAAGATTTGTATATGGAATTGCTGAATTTGAAAAAATGGACTATGAGGATACTTCAACTTCTTTAATGATATCAGATGCTTTTTTAGCATTTAATTATTTAGTAGAAAATGCAGACGGTTATATAAGCCCGAATACTATAAGAAATGTTTTTGAGATGATGTGCAATAATCAAGAAAGCTATGTAACTGGATTTAGAAAATATGATGTAATCGCAGCACAAGGTAAAATAGTACCTAGTCCTGCATGGGCAATTCAAAGTAATCTATCAAACGTTATTTATCAATATAATCATCTGGATAATATCACTCAATTTGAAAAAGAAGCATATCTTCATATTGAAATGTCTAGAATTCAACCATTTGAGGATTGTAATAAAAGAGTAAGTAGATTAATTATGGCATATAATTTAATGTATAATGGTTATCCTCCAGCAATAATTCCAATATCAGAACAAGGTGATTATTATAAATCTATAGAAAATAGAGATTTTTCTTACCTTACAAAAGTAATTGAAGAATCATCAAAAAAAGAAGGACAAATAATTAAAATTGTATTAAATACTAATCCAATTATACTTCCAGAATCGCCAAGAACTTTATAAATAATGTATAATATATAAGGAGGTAGTATGTATTCATATATAAAAGGTTTATTAATAGAAATAGAATCAACTTATATAGTTTTAGAAAATATGGGAATAGGTTATAAAATAAATGTTCCTAATCCATATTCTTTTAAGATCGATGAAGAATATAAATTATATATTTATTCTCACATTAGAGAAGATGAATATACATTATATGGTTTTAAAGAAAAAGAAGAAAGAGAATTGTTTTTAAAACTAATTGAAGTAAAGGGTGTTGGACCAAAAACTGCTCTACCAATACTGGCAACAGGATCTATTTCTGGAATAATGGATGCAATAAATAGAGAAAATATATTATATTTGAAAAAATTCCCTAAAATAGGCGAAAAAGTAGCTAAGCAAATTATATTAGATTTAAAAGGTAAATTTATAGTGGAAAACGTTGAAATAGATGAATCTGATGAATTAATAGATGCTTTAAAAGGTTTAGGCTATAAACAACAAGATATAACTAGAATAATTTCTAAAGTAGACAAAGATATTTCTATAGAAGAAAAGATAAAACAAGCATTAAAGTTATTGTTAAGGTAGGTGAATTATGGAAGAACGTGTAATTACTAATAAAAGATTAGAAGAAGATACATATGAAGAAACAATTAGACCAGATAGCTTAGATGAATATATTGGACAAACTGAAGTAAAAGAAAATATGAAAGTATTCATAGAGGCTGCTAAAATGCGTGATGAGTCATTAGATCACGTTCTTTTATATGGTCCACCAGGTTTAGGAAAAACCACTTTGGCATACATAATAGCTCACGAACTAGGAAGAAATATTAAAACAGCAAGTGGTCCTTCAATTGAAAAAAGTGGAGATTTAGCTGCAATTCTTTCAACACTTGAACCGGGTGATGTATTATTTATTGATGAAATACATAGAATGCCAAGGTATATAGAAGAAATATTATATCCTGCAATGGAAGATTTTTCCCTCGATATAATCGTAGGTTCTGATGGTAATAGTAGAAATATAAAAATAGATTTACCTCCATTTACTTTAGTCGGGGCAACAACAAGAGTTGGAGATTTATCTTCTCCTTTAAGAGATAGATTTGGAATAGTATCTAAATTAAATTATTATACTGTTATTGAATTACAACAAATAATAGAAAGAACTAGTAGAGTACTTAACATTAAAATAACTAAAGATGCATCTTTAGAATTGGCAAAAAGAAGTAGAGGTACTCCAAGAATTGCAAATAAATTATTTAAAAGGACTAGTGACTTTGCTTTAGTCATGGGAAATGGTTCAATAGATTTAGAAATAACAAAATTAGCATTATCTAGATTGGGAGTAGATGAAATAGGGTTAGATCAAGTAGATATATCATTATTAAAAGCAATAATAAATAAATTTAATGGTGGACCAGTAGGAATAGACGCAATTAGTTCATCTATAGGAGAAGAAGTATCTACCATTGAAGATGTATATGAACCATATTTATTA
>CAYXGK010000090.1:0-3086 GCA_964464565.1 uncultured Muribaculaceae bacterium
TAAAACACTATTTTTTTCAATGCAATCACCCATTTGATTATACCACCTTTCTTGACAATAAGGAATTTATTTTATACACTAAGGCTACTAAGGGAGGAATATATGGTTGCATTTTTTTGTACATTAATAATACCTGTTTTTGCAGTTTACTTTTATAACTATATTGACAGCAAAGAAAAGAAAAAAGAAATATATATATTAGAGTATTTATTTTTTACATTTTTAATTAATTATATAGTATTATTTGCTGTTAGTTATCTATTTAATAGATCATCTGAAATATTAACTTTTGAAACTTTTACTAATTCATTTACTATTAAATATTCAACGTTGTCTATATTTTTAGTTGTTATCTTACCAATATTAATTTACTATATAAAAGAAACTGTAAATATAAAATTTTATATAACTAAGGAGAAAAAAAATGTTAAAAAGAAAAAAAATAATAAATAAAATATTATTGTTTTTCTCTCTTTTTCTTATAATATTACCTATATGGGTCAATAAAACTTTTGGATTTTTAAGTATGGAAGAGATACTATTTACTGTTTTTTCAAAAACAGAAAAAACTAACATTGATTTAGTATATAAATTTATTTGGTTTTTTATAAGTTATATATTTATTATTATAATAGTATATTATATTTCGTTGTATATAAATAAGAATAATAATAAATTATTTGTACATATAAAGTTAAAAAATAAGGAATGGAAATTAAAATTATTACCTATTAATATAAAAGAAATATTTGAAAAAAAATATGTCACGATTTTATTTTTTATATTTTCTTGTTTGTTCATCTTATATAGATTTGATATATACTCTTATATATATAATAATAATGTAACAACCACTTTATATGAGGAAAGATATGTAAATCCAAATGATGTGAATATTGAATTTCCAAGTGAAAAAAGAAATTTAATTTATATTTATTTAGAGTCTATGGAAACTACTTACTCTAACTTTAGAGGAAATAATTTGATTAATAACTTGGTAGAAATAGCTGATGAAAATATATATTTTTCAAGTAATGATTCGTTTGGTGGATTATATCAATCAGAATTGACAAGTTGGACTGTAGCTAGTATGGTTGGTCATACATCAGGTGTACCTTTAAATATTCCAATAGATGGGAATTCATATGGTAAGAATGGTTCTTTTTTACCAGGTATAACTACTCTTGGTAATATATTAGATGATAATGGCTATAATCAAGTATTGATGATTGGATCTGAAGCTGATTTTGGTGGAAGAAAGACATATTATGAAGGTAATGGTAATTATGAAATATTTGATTATTATAAGGCAAGAGAGTTAAAGAAGATTGATGATGATTATTTTGTATTTTGGGGATATGAGGATGCTAAGTTATTTGAGTTTGCAAAAGAAAAGTTAATGGAATTAAAAAATAAACAACCATTTAATTTTTCTATGTTAACAGTTGATACTCACTTTTTTGATGGTTATGTTGATGATAGTTGTGAATTAAAATATGATATACCATATAGTAATGCAATTAGTTGTTCTGATTCTAAAATAGGTGAATTTGTAAATTGGATAAAAAAACAAGATTTTTATGAAAACACTACTATTATTTTGGTTGGAGATCATTTAACTTTGAATTATGATTTATTAAAAGATTATGAAGATAGAAAGATTTATAATGCAATTATTAATTCTCCAATTGATGCAGTAAATACTAAGAATAGAATTGCAACTGTATTAGATTTCTTCCCTACTACTCTAGCTAGTTTAAACGTTAAAATAGAAGGAGATAGATTAGGACTTGGAGTTAATTTATTTTCAAATGAAAAAACAATTCCAGAGGAAATTGGAATTTATGAATTTAATAAAGAGCTAGCAAAGAAGTCAATTTATTATAATAAATTTATAAAAAAATAAATGAATTTTAAATTCATTTATTTTATTATTTGAAATTTATTAATTATTGGTAATTCTTTTGCTTTTCCATTTAGTACGTTTACTATTCCAAGTATTGAAAGCACTAGAGATGCTATACCTACTACAGCAGATAGTAACCATATAAATAAGAATAATATCCATAGTATTGAACTTACTAATCCTAGCGCAACTGATGCTGCTATTTCTAGTAGAAAAAGGTTCATTCCTTGTTTTGCATGATAGATAACATATTTGTTATCTTTTTCTGCAAAGTATGGAATAAGTGCCAGTATACCTATATATGATAATATAGCCATTCCCTTCCCGTTTTCAATATCTTTTTGTTCAAATGATTTAGTTGAGTCCTTTACATCTTTAAAATCCATATAAATACCTCCTATAAGGCTATTATATCACAATTATTATTTTAATTTTAAAACTTTTCCTTCTAATTTCGCTTCTTTTGCAGCTTTTAATTCTTGCATCTTTAAATCTGCTAAACTAGAAAATCTTTGTAATTCTTCAAACATATAAGTCTCTTTGGCTGTTTGTCTACAACCTGTTACTACGTTCTTTGGAACTATTTCATCTTCATCTACATATTGAACTACTTCATCTAATAATTTATTATATAAAGTAAACATGGTTTCATATGCTTCTTGTCTACATTCTAATGTTTTTTTATCATAAGATCCTGATTCTTTTACTATTCCATCTACAAAATCTCTAGAAACATCTTTTTTAATTTGTAATTGTTTTCTATATTCACTTAAAAATCTTTCAAATTCTAAGTTTTGGCCTAATATATATTCTTTTGTATCTATATATTCTATAGTTTTAGCTAAACTACTATTTAATCTAACTAATCCATAATTGAATAATTGTTCAAATCTTTCATTATCACTTTTATTATCTTCAAAATCAACTTCCCATTTTTGGCATAAATCATTTACTGCTTCTTTTCTTTTTCTTTTAGGAGTTTCTAATACTTTTGATACTTCAGCAAAGAATCTAATAACTTCTTCTTTTTGCGCACTAAGTATTTCTCCTTCTAATGAAGTGTTTTCAAATTCAGAATTGCTAAATACTTGTTCTAACAACTTGTTTATGTATGTAGTATCTATTTCATCTTTTTCTTTTTTACCTAAAAGAATTTCAATTCTTTTTGATAAACTTTTTG
>CAYXGK010000091.1:0-3068 GCA_964464565.1 uncultured Muribaculaceae bacterium
GAGCAACAGACTCTTAATCTGTGGGTCGTGGGTTCGAAACCCTCAGGGGACACCATATTAAATATAAACATACTTAGGTATGTTTTTTTTAATAATCACATAAATTATTGTTAATTTTATTGTTATGTGTTAATCTTTTCTTATAAGGAGAATAATATGAAAAAAGGATTTATTGTAATTTTTATTATAGCAATTGGAGTTTCTATACCTTTAGTTATGAAAATAATAGATAATAAAAAGATGGAAGAAATAAAAAATGGATGGCATGTTGAAATTGAAAACGATTATGTCAATGTTAGAGTAGAACCTGATGAATATTCTTTGTTATTTCCTGAAAAAAAGAAGGTATTAAAAGGAGAAATATATAAAGTAAAAGATATTAATTTAGACGATAAGGTATATTATTGGTATTTTGTAGAATTAGAAGATGGAGTGGATGCTTGGATAGCTAATCCGAGAAAGGGTGGATATTTAAAAGATTTTAATAATCCCAATGATATAGCCTCTCCAACAATAAAGTTTAAAGATAGTGTATATTATGTTGATAGTATTGAAGATATTAATTATGATCATTTAATTTTATGGGATGACAAAGGTGAATATACTATGAAACATATTTTATATCATGAGGTAAAAGAGTACGATAATATAGATCAATATTGGATAAAATATACTATAACTGATAAAGTCGGAAAAGAAACAAGTAAGATGCAAAAAATTGAATTTAAAGAAACACCTGATGAAAGTCAAGTAGAAGACTTTTAGTGGGTAATATTTTGAAAAAATTAATAGATACAAATACAAAAAAAATAAGTTTAATACTTATAGTAACTGGATTCATCCTTACATTAATATTTTCTAGTTTTGGAATTGGAAGCTCTTTAATTGAGGTTATATTTGGTTATTTGGGTGCCGCTTTGTTACTTTCAGGGATACTTTTATTTGTTAAAAATACCTTAGAAAAATAACAAATATGATATAATTAATAATAGGAGGATATATGAATTTATTTAATAAGGATAAAGAGTTAATACTTAAGATTACAAATGCTGGATTACTTGTATGGTTTGTAGGAGCTTTAATATTTACTTTTAGTTCTGGAATCGAATTATTTATGAAAGAACCTACTAGAGATTCTTCAATAATTGATTGTGAAAAGAAATGTATTGATGGAGAAAATCAAGAAAAATGTTGTGATGTTGATGATAATTATAATGAAGAAATAGATAATTTTTATAAGAGAAGATCTTTATATGTATCACTTGCTAATGTGGTAATAGTTGGAACTACATTAGTAATTCTAAATAAAGAAAAAACAAAGTCAAAAAAATAAGAGCAATCTTATTTTTTTAATGTATAATTAATATGGTGATATAAATGAATATTGAAGTAAAAGAAAAGTCAAAACTATTAGAGTATTTAGTAAATAATAAAATTAAATCCAGGAAGGATTTAAAAGCATATTTAAAATATGGAAATATATATGTTAACGGAAAAGTTTCTACTAAATTTGATAGAGAATTAAGAGAAGGGGACAAAATTGAAATTAGAGAAACAAAAGATAAAGATTTTGATATAGATATTATATATGAAGATAAAGATATAATAGTAGTAAATAAACCTAGTGGTCTTTTAAGCATATCCACTGAAACAAAAACAAGCTACACAATGTATAAAATAGTTAGTAATTATTTAAAAAGTGTTAATAAGAATAATAAAGTTTTTGTTGTTCATAGATTGGATAAAGACACTAGTGGTCTTATGGTATTTGCAAAAAATGAACAAATAAAAGAATACTTACAAAATTCTTGGGATAAAATATCTATAAGAAAATATGTTGCAGTTGTAGAAGGAATAACAAAAGAACACGAAATCATTGAATCCTTTTTAGAAGAAAGCGATATATATGTGTATTCAAGTAAGACTGGTAAAAAAGCTATAACTGAATACAATAAGATAAGAAATAGTGATAAATATAGCCTTTTAGATATAACAATACATACAGGTAAAAAAAATCAAATAAGAGTTCACATGAAAGATATAAATCATCCTATTGTTGGTGATAGAAAATATGGTGCAAAAGATTTCTCATTAAAAAGACTTGCTCTACATGCTTATTTTTTAAGTTTAGATATAGAAGGTAAAAAATTATTATTTGAAACCAAAATTCCAAATAACTTTTTAAAGTTGGTTAAAAAATGAAAAAGATTTTATGTATAGTTTTGTTATTTTTAACACTTAATGTATATGCAAAAACAGAGGTGAAATTAGATAAGTGTGTAGATGGAGATACTGGCTGGTTTTTTAAAGATTCTAAATCATTAAAATTTAGATTTTTAGCTATTGATACTCCAGAAACTGTTCATCCAACTAAAAATAATACATCATTTGGTAAAACAGCAAGCAACTATACTTGTAATAGCTTAAAAAATGCAAATATTATAGAAATAGAATATGATTCAAATAGTACTATAACTGATAAGTATAATAGAGAATTAGTGTGGGTATTTGTAGATAATAAATTATTACAGTTAGATTTAATTGAAAATGGATATGCTAAAGTAGAGTATATTTATGGAAAATATAATTATTTAGATATGTTAATTGAAGAAGAAAATGAAGCAAAAAAAGAAAAAAAAGGTATATGGGGGAAAATATATACAGTAAATTTTGTATATAATGATATTGTTAATAAGGTAGAAGTAATAGAAAACTCTACAATAGAACCAATAGTACTAAAAGATAATGAATCTATTATTTGGTATTTAGATGATAAGCCTTATGACTTTAATACAAAAATAAACACTAATATAGAATTAATTGGTAAAAATAAAAATAATAGTATAAAATTTATATTAATTATTTTGTTTTTTATAGCTTTATACTTTATAGATAAAGGGAAATTTAAAAAACTAGTTAGAAAAGTTAATAAAAAACTAATTTAATCTTGCTTTTTTCTATAAATTAATATAAAATGTAATAAGTCAATCCCAAAAAATGTGCTTAATGGGCCTGTAGCTCAGCTGGTTAGAGCGCACGCCTGATAAGCGTGAGGTCGATGGTTCAAG
>CAYXGK010000092.1:0-3019 GCA_964464565.1 uncultured Muribaculaceae bacterium
TTCTATTTCGCCTAAGCCTTCAAGTAATTTATTAGCATATTCTGTTATTTTTAAATACCAAACATCTTTTTCTTTTTGCATAACATCATTGTGACATATATCGCATTTACCACCTTGACTATCCTCATTAGAAAGAACAACTTTACAACTAGGACAATAATTAACATATGTCTTATTTCTAAAAACCAATCCTTTTTCAAACATTTTTAAAAATATCCATTGTGTCCATTTATAATAGTTTTCATCACTTGTATTTATTACTCTACTATAATCAAATGAATAACCGATTCTTTTTATTTGCTCTGTAAATTTTATAATATTATTTTCTGTTACTGTTTTTGGATGTATATTATTTTTTATCGCATAATTTTCGGTTGGAAGTCCAAAAGCATCAAAACCAATGGGAAATAATACATTATATCCTTCCATTCTTCTTTTTCTTGATAATACTTCTAAACCTGTATAAGCTTTAACATGTCCAACATGTAATCCTTGACCGCTAGGATAAGGAAATTCTACTAAAGCGTAAAATTTTTCTTTTTTATCATCTTCAATTACATGAAATGTGGAATTTTCTTCCCATCTATTTTGCCATTTCTTTTCTATTTTTGTAAAATTATACATATATCCTCCTATTAAAAAAACACTATAAATCTAAGGACGAATTATCGCGGTACCACCTTAGTTCATAGTATTTCAATGCACTTATTATTATAACGTAATAACCGATTAAGTTCCAAAGTAAGTTCATAATATTTATATATTAGTTTTCACCAAACACTAACTCTCTAAAAATATAACTATATTATTAATAGTCTTTTTCATCACTTAATTACTTTTTCATTATAATAAATAATATGAAAAATATCAATAGGAACATATAAATATGTTATAATATAATTTATAGTATGAGGCGATTATGGGAAATATTAAATTTGATAAAGATGGTATTATTCAAATAAAAGAAAAAATCGTAATTATTAAAGATCAACTAGATTTATTACTTAAAGATAATAGCGCAAATCTGGATATAATTAAAGCCAATTGGATAGGGCGAAGAGCTAATTCAACATTATCAAATATAGAAAAAATTAAAACAAATAATGATATACTTCTAGAAAAAGTTAACGAAAATATAGAATATATACAAGGTGTTGTTTTAATATATGAGGAGGCAAGTAAAACTCCTGTTTTAGAATCTGCAGTTGCATCAACGCCTAGTTTTGCTTCAAAGCCAACACAAACACCAAACCCAACCGCTGTTCCAACCGAGCCGCAAATAACACCTGTTCCTTCTTTGGAACCGGCCAAACCAACAGAAACAACAAATCCAATTCCTATACCAAATGAGTCACCAATAATGCCTGTTCCTTCTATTGAACCAACAAATCTATCAGCACCAACGGACTTGCCAGAACATGGTAAAGAAACAGATTACACAAAATATAATAGTGGAACTGCTGTGATAATTGGAAGTTCTGAATTTAATAAATTACCTCCAGAAACTAAAGAAAGATTAAACAAAGAATATCAAATAGCAATTAGCAATGGAGTAAAAAATGGTGGAACAAAAGGTGGATTGTCAGCTGCATTTAATTTTTATGTAAATAACAATCTAGGTATTCCATTTAATGCATCAGGGAAACACGATGTTTATAAGCAAGGATTAGATACTAATTTAAAAAAGGGAGAAAATGCTCCAAATAGTGCAAGTTGGTTACAAATGCTTTTGTATGATGTAACGGGAGAAAAAAAAGTAAATTTAAGATTAAATAACAATACTAATTTAAATGGGACTTTCTTACAGGGTGATGAAATGAAAAAAAACATTTCTAATGTAAGTTCGGGGGATATATTTTTTAATAAACCAAAAAATCCAAATGATTCTTCATCTGTTGGACATGCATATCTCGTTGTAGGAAAGGAAAACAATGAAATATTAGTTGCAGAGTTGGGGCATAAGGGATTAACTATAACATCAAAAACAGAAGAAGAACTTTCAAAGTTAGATGGCCTTACTATATTAAATGAAAATACATAAAAGACTTTTTACTCTTTTTTATATTGACAAACTTTATAAATAAGTTATAATAAAAGACATTATTATTTATTCGGGGGGAATATATGAAAAAAATAATTACACTTATAACTATGATCTTTTTTCTTGCTTTACCAGTATTAGCAGCTGATAATAACAATGACAAAGTTACGCTAAAAGATATTAAATTATCTAATTACGAACTAGCTCCTTTTGAAGGTGTCTTAGAAATTGATTATGAACTAGTACCAAATGATGTAGAAGATAAAAATATAACTTGGACTATATCAGGTGTTCAAAAAGGTGTTGTTGTAGAATTTAAAGAAGGAAACAAAACTAACAAAGCGGTAGGCACTATAGTATTGGAAGTAAAAAATTCTAACAGTCAAGAATCAAGTTTCAAAATAATTGCGTCTTCAGGAAAAATTGTTAAAAATGTTTCAGTTAAAATAGAAGATAAAGAAACAACAGAAACAAGATATAAAGTAGAAGTTGTTAAACAAATTGAATCTTTAATAAAAGAAGCTAAAAAAATTGATAAAGATAATGTGGCTGAAATTGAAAAAGCAATTAATAAAATAGAAATAATGTTAAAAAACGAAGAAGTTAAAAATAGTGTTAATAAGGATTTATTAGAAGACTTTAACGACATTAAAGATAGATTAGATAACTATAAAGAAAATGATGAAAAAGATTATTCAAGAATAATTGTAATTGCGATTTTAGTAATAGCATTCTTATTTGGAATATATATGATATTTAAAGGTAATTCTCCAAAAAAAGAAGAAGTAAAAGTATCAATTAAAAAAGAAGAACCAAAAAAAGAAGAAATAAAAGAATCAGTTAAAAAAGAAGAACCTAAAAAAACAAATGTAAAAACAACATCAAAAAAATCAAAAAAAAGAAAGTAAGAGCTTAAAAATAAGTGAAGTGATAATATAAAAGTAGACACAATAAAAAGAAATGTGTTCTACTTTTTTT
>CAYXGK010000093.1:0-2689 GCA_964464565.1 uncultured Muribaculaceae bacterium
GGTATTATGCTTCTTACTTTTTGGCTTACCTTTGGGGTAATAGGAGTGTTCTTAAGCGATGTCCTTTCTTTAGGAATTGACAAGCTTACTGCCATCACCGATGCTGCACTTGGCGTTGCCGGTGTAAGCCCAGCTCTGCATTCCCTTATTATAAATGGTGTTTTCGCAGGGGTTGGAAGCGTACTCTCTTTCCTTCCTATTATTGTGGTATTGTTTTTCTTTTTATCCATACTGGAGGATAGTGGGTATATGGCCAGGGTAGCCTTTGTCATGGATAAGCTGCTAAGAAAAATTGGACTTTCAGGTCGTTCCTTTGTCCCGATGCTCATTGGCTTCGGATGTACAGTGCCGGCGATAATGGCTACCAGAACTCTTCCCAGCGAAAGAGACAGAAAAATGACCATCATGTTGACCCCTTTTATGTCCTGTAGTGCAAAGCTGCCTATTTACGCTGTATTTACTGCAGCATTCTTTACAGAACATCAGCCTTTAGTGATGATAAGCCTTTATCTCTTAGGTATTGTTATTGGGATCATTGTTGCTTTAATATTGAAAAAGACAATGTTTGAAGGCAAACCGGTGCCTTTTGTCATGGAGCTTCCTCCTTACCGCAGGCCTTCTACAAAAAGTGTTCTGCTAAAAATGTTTGACAGAGCTATGGATTTTATCAAAAAAGCCTTTACCATTATATTTGTCGCTACAATAATAATATGGCTATTGCAAAGCTTTGATTTTGGGTTAAACATGGTTGAAGATGCCGGCAGTAGTATGCTTGCAACACTTGGAAAAGCAATTGCACCGATATTTGCCCCTCTTGGATTTGCCGATTGGAGGGTTGCTACCGCACTGGTAACAGGTCTCTCTGCTAAAGAGGCCGTGGTTAGCACCTTTGACATTCTTCTTGGGGCAAGTGATCCAAGCTCAGTGATACCACTTTTATCCCAGCTGTTTACACCTCTTTCTGCCTTCGCCTTCCTGGTATTCTCCTTACTTTATATGCCTTGTGTAGCAGCGATGGCAGCGGTAAAAAGAGAAATGGGCGGATGGGGAAAGGCCGTTCTAGTGATGGTCTTTCAGACCGTTATCGCTTGGATCGTAGCTTTCATCTTCTATCAGGTCGGTACGCTGCTTCTATAAAACAAATAAAAGTCACCTTTCGTAATAAATTATTGAATGCTAAGGTCATAGGAACGATAATTTAAGATAATTTAAGATTTTTAACAGAATATTCTTGCAATTAACTTTTCTTATGCTATACTATAACTAAGAAGCGATATTGGGACAGAAGAAGTAAGCCCAAGTAGGGCCACAACCGCTATTCCAGTATTAGAGAGAAGGAAGGTGATTCCACCAGAAGTGTTAGTAGAAATATTTATTTAACGCCAATCATTTAGTTTTAATGATTGGCGTTATTCGTGTTACAATAGATCCTAGAACGAATGAGGAGGAAACAAATGATTTTTTATATTGTAGATGCTTTTACAGATAAGATTTTTGGTGGTAATCCAGCCGGAGTAGTCCTTTTAGATCACAAAGACGCTTTTCCTGATTCTACTATCATGAAGAAGACCGCTGCCGAACTGCGTTATTCTGAAACCGCATTTGTAAATCAGCTATCGGATCAAGAATTTCAAATACGATATTTTACCCCTATAGATGAGGTTGATCTTTGCGGACATGCTACAATTGGTTCCTTCTACGCCATGCTTTTTTCTGGCATTGTGCGCAATGATACCACGTATACCTGTCACACCCTGGCCGGAAGCCTTCATATATCTATTATCAACAACTTTATAATGATGGAGATGGGTGCGCCTGAATTGTTAGGAAAAATACAGACTGAAAAAGATCTTAAAGAGCTTTATTCCATTATGGGGCTTGATTACGAAACCTCTTATATGCCTTTAGCAGCGTCATCACACCTTCCACTTCTTCCAGAAATTATTTCTACCGGATTGCCGGATATCATAATGCCGGTAAAGACCAGGGCTGATTTGGCAAGAATAGATCCAGACTTCCAGCGGCTTTCACAGCTTTCCGAAAGATATAATGTCGTTGGCGTTCATGCCTTTGCACAAGGGGATTCCCAGATTACTGCCTATTGTAGAAATTTTGCCCCCTTATATGGGATCAACGAAGAGGCCGCCACAGGCACCTCCAACGGCGCCTTAACCCATTTCCTTTATAACCATGGGCTCATAAAAGAAGGGAATCTTAATTCCATGATTCAGGGCGAGGCGATGAACAGGCCTTCTAGTATCATTACTCAAATATCCAGGGGGAAAATACAGGTTGGAGGAACAGGCGCAGTCCTTGCAAAGGGAGAAATTTTTCTTTAATAGATTTTGCTGTATAAAGCAATCAGTAAGGAGATATATTATATTATGATTTATTTACTGGATGGTACGGTTGTTAATAAAGACACTTTGAAAGACGAATCTAGTCTGGGGAAAGACCCTTACATTGGCGTTCTTAACAAAGCAGAGCTTGAGGATTGGAATCCGTATTTAGGAATAGGAAGCAACATCATGCAAGAATGCCTGACGGGCCAGGTTTCTAAGTTTGAAAGTCATGATGGCTTTGATTATATTGCCCTTCATATACCAGATAAATCGGATCTTGAGAACAAGGAGAGCCGTATATCTATTTATTTCAGAGCAAACCTCCTGGTTTTTATATGTGAGGAGCA
>CAYXGK010000093.1:2722-3016 GCA_964464565.1 uncultured Muribaculaceae bacterium
TCTGACTGCTTCCGATTCTCTTTATTTAGAAAACTTAGAACAGGAAATTGAAAACATAGAAGAGGATCTGATAACCTCTGTAAAAAAGGATTATATCAAAGAGATCGTTGGCCTTCGAAGAAGGCTTTTGGTATTGAAGCGGTATTACGAACAGCTGTTGGATCTTGCTGAGGCCATGGAGGAAAATGAAAATGAACTTATCACAGATCGCATGGTTCGTTACTTTCACATATTAACCAATCGCATCAGCCGGCTTTGTGACTCCATCTCAAATCTAAGAGAGTATGTCTCCCA
>CAYXGK010000094.1:0-241 GCA_964464565.1 uncultured Muribaculaceae bacterium
ATTCATAACTCAAATATAGAGGGGGCTTATAGATTTGTAGGAAATACGCAACACGTAGCAGATGCTTTTTGTGATGTTATAAAAGCAAATGGTGGACAGGTAATATGTGACGCAGAAGTAACAGGTATTGATGTTGAAGGAGGTAAAATAAACAGTGTGGAGATTAACAATGAAACAATCATCGAAACCAAAAATGTCATATCTGCCATTCTGGTTTTGTGGTGCACCAGATAATTTGGCA
>CAYXGK010000094.1:251-2857 GCA_964464565.1 uncultured Muribaculaceae bacterium
TCATCCTGTAATAACCATGTCTCTATTGAGGAATAACACGGTCATTAAAAAAGCATTTATGACTAGGGTAAATTCATTGGAGAACTCTTTCGGATTATTTACGACTTATCTGCTTTTAAAGCCAAATACATTCAAGTATATAAACAGGAATTACTATCTGTACAATTCTCCTGATGTGTGGAATAAGTTTGCTGATTATAAGTCTTGTAACATACCAGTTATATTATTCTCATGCCAGAATAATGGGGACAGTGAGTATGCTTCAGTTATAACACTGATGACACCTATGGATTTCAGTTCAATATCAAAATGGGAAGGTTCAAAAGTAGGACAAAGACCAGCAGAATATATAGAATTCAAAGAGCGTTATACAAACGCTATGATAGAATTTGTATCAAAATATTTTCACGGTCTTAAATCCTGTATACAGTATATATACTCAACGACTCCCTTAAGCTACAAGGATTATAACTCGATGCCGCAAGGCAGTGCATATGGAATAATTAAAGATTTCAACAATCCAATGATAACCCATTTATCACCTAGGACAAAAATAAATAATTTATATTTGACAGGACAAAACCTGAATGTCCACGGATGTCTAGGAACAACAGTCTCTGCTGCTGTAACTTGTAGCGAAATTATAGGAAAGGAATATTTGGCAAAAAAAATTGGCAATGAATAAAATAGGCGTATATAGTAAAGTATTAAAAAGGATAGTATTTACCATTATGGTGATTCTCCTTCTTACGGTTTTAATACCGGTGACAGTAGGTATATACTACTTTAACAAGGCAGATTTCAAATGTCCGAATGATAGTATATATCCTGAGAAGTATCATGTTAAATCTGTAGGTGACTCTATAAAGTATATTGAGCATGACCTGTTGCATAGAAATAAATATGGATTATGGGAAGTGTATATAAGTGGTTCTCCTTTAGAAAGAGGAACAAAATATGGAGTATTAACAAAAGACTTACTGCAATATCAAGAGAATGTTTTTGTAGAGCAGATTAAAGAAATTATACCATCTGACTTCTATTTCAGTTTCCTACATAAACTTATAGCTATATTCAATTGGGATATGGCCAGCTATATACCTGAGGAATATAGAAAAGAGATATACGCAATTTCTCAATCATGTAGCCATGAATTTGACTCTTTTGGAACACCATATGAGAGGCAATTGAATTATCATGCTGCACATGATATAGGGCATACTATGCAAGAATATATGCTTGTTGGGTGTAGTTCATTTGCTGCTTGGAATGAGAACACATCTGATTCAACTTTACTGATAGGACGAAATTTTGACTTCTATGTAAACGATAAATTTGCAAGAAACAAAATAATCCTCTTTATGGAACCTGAAAAGGGGTATAAGTTTGTATCTGTATCATGGCCTGGAATGATGGGAGTTGTATCCGGTATGAATGAGAAAGGTCTCACTATAACCATCAATGCAGCAAAGGGAGCAATACCGGTAACATCAGCTATGCCAATATCATTACTGGTGAGAGAAATACTACAGAATGCAAAAACAATACAAGAGGCTTATCAAATAGCTCAGGTACATAAAACTTTTGTTTCAGAATCGATCCTTATAGGTTCTGCTATTGATAGAAGTGCTGCAATTATAGAGAAGACCCCCAGCAAAACGTCCCTTTATAAAGAAACTGATAATGAGATAATTTGTACGAACCATTTTCAGTCTAATGATTTTATGAATGATTCTTACAACATAGAAAACATAAACAATTCAGACAGCAAATACAGATATGATAGGCTTTCAGAGTTAATTAAGGAATCAATACCATTGTCTCCAGATAAGGTTGCCACTATTTTGAGAGACAGAAGAGGTTTAAACAATAAAGATATAGGATTGACCAATCAGAAATCGATTAATCAATCAATATCACATCATTCAGTAATCTTCAAACCTGAAGAGTTAAAGATATGGGTATCTACTGAACCATGGCAAAGTGGAACATTCTTGTGTTACAACTTAAAAGAGATTTTCGACAACCCTAATAAACTTGTGGAGAGAAATGACAAGCAGCTAACAATCCCTGCTGACACATTATTCTTAGAAAACGATTACCAGAATATATTGGACTATAGAAAGCAATTTAAGAAAATCAGGGAAAGTATAAATAGCGGGTTGGCAATCCCTATTCAGGAGATACATAGTTTTATAGAGCTTAATCCAAATTATTATGAAGTCTATAATATTATTGGAGATTACTATAATGAAATGAACGATATAAGAAAAGCGGTAGAATATTGGAAAAAATCTCTTGATTGTGAGATACCCTCTGTTTATGAATCAAATAAAATAAGAAATAAGATAAAAGAGTATGATAAAGAATAGTACATTACATTATTCATCTGAATCTGATATAATCAGATTTCAAGAAGAAAGACTAAAGGAAACATTGGAGTACCTATCACAGAATTCTCCATTTTATAAGAGAATGTTTAAGGAAAATAATATAGACATCAGCCAGATAAAACATTTGTCAGATCTTCAAAAATTACCTGTTACAACGAAAGAGGACTTACAGAAACGTAACAATGAGTTTATCTGTATAGATAAAGAAAGTAT
>CAYXGK010000095.1:0-2812 GCA_964464565.1 uncultured Muribaculaceae bacterium
GGAAGAACGAAAAGTAAACGAAATTGGAAATGCTCAAACAGGCACAACACCAAAAACAGCAGAAAAAGAAAATTACGGTGATTTCATTCCATTTATAAAACCCGCAGATGTTGATTTTTCTGGCATTGGAGATATTCGATATGACAATGAAGGATTAAGCGAAATTGGATTGAAGAAAGGGAGAAAAATGGAAAGCGGCTCAATACTTATGGTGTGTATTGGTGCAACTATCGGAAAAGTAGGTTTTGCAGAACGTGAAGTTTCTTGCAATCAACAAATCAACTCATTAACAGCAAAAAAGGAGTTTGAACCAAAATTCATTTACTATGCAATGACATCAAAAGAGTTTCAAGAAAAAGTATTGTTGGAAGGCAAAGGAGCACAAGCAACATTACCCATAATTAATAAATCAAAATGGGAGAATCTTACTATTTCATTTCCAAAATCAAAAACAGAACAAAAACGATTTGTTGAGAAGTTTGATGCTTTATCAATTGAAAGTCAAAAACTACAAGAAATTTATTTAAAGAAATTAGCTGATTTAGAAGAACTGAAAAATTCAATCTTACAAAAAGCGTTTAATGGAGAATTATAAATATGGCAAGCATTATAAATATTGACACTGAAAAAGACCAGTTTATTGTTAACCTGCAAAAAGGTGCACAATCTGCTAATCTTAATTTTTTAATAGGTTCTGGGTGCTCTTTGCCTGCAATTCAAACCCTTGGAACAATAGAAAAAGAAATTGATATTTTATTAAAGACAGGGAAAATTGAAGAAGCTGAAAGAAAGACCTTTGAGTTTCTAAAACCATTTGTTGAAAATACAGATATTCTTGTAAAAGATGATTTCATAAATGACTGTCAGCAGGCAGAAAAATGTAATGTTCTAAAAACATATCAAAATTACCAAAGTTTTATTAATACGATTTCAAAATTATTATTTGAAAGGAAAAGCAATATTTTGCACAAACAAGCAACTATATTTACCACAAATTATGACCTTTTTATAGAAAAAATTTCAGAAAACAACCCTTCTCAACTAATTATAAATGATGGTTTTCAAAGAAGTTGCTCATTGGTGCATAACTTTAAATTTTCCGCATCGAATTTTTTTAATATACTATACAGCACAGGTAACTTGTATAATTATCAAGTTGAAATCCCAACAATTAATTTGATAAAATTGCATGGTTCAATAAATTGGGAAATTCGTAATGGCTTTATTATTAATTCTTTCATTTTTTTGGAAAAAGCTAAAAAATTGAAAGAGGTAACTGATATTAAAAAGATTGAAGAATTTAACAATTTGTTTTCAATAATACTTCCCAAGAAGGATAAGTTTAAAGAAACACTTCTTAACCAAGTTTTTTATGATATGCTTCGTATTTATGCAAATGAGCTGGATAAAGAGAATACTTTACTAATAGCAGATGGATTTTCTTTTGATGATGAACATATCTATGAAATAACAAAAAGAGCACTAAAAAATCCTACTCTAAAACTAGTAATTTTTTCATGGGACAAATCGCCTAAAAGTTATGAGGATAAGTTTATAGGATTTAATAATGTTGAGATTATTTATTCTGAAAAAGAAAATATTACGTTTGATAAATTCAATGAAATAATAATTGATATACTTCCTGAAGAGAAAATCCCAGTTTATAAAGTTGAAATATTAAAGACTGAGCAAGATGAAAAATAAACTTATCAATGATGCTATTTTACGAGTGGGAGAAGTTTCTGGAATTGATGGCAGGAAGGTTTATGTTTCGTTGGATAAAAATAAAAATGCCTCTGAATTATTCTTTAATGGTTCAATTTTGAAGAACATCTCAGTTGGAAGCTATGTTGAGATTCGCAAAGGTTTTCTTTCAATAATTGGAAAAGCAGAAGGAGAAAAACTAAATGAAGAAAAATCTTTTACTAGTGTACACGATTTCAGTTACGATAAAATTGATAAAAACAAACGTACTTTAGTAATCAATCTTTCAGGTTATATCAATCTTGAAGGGAGATTTATAGGGGGCATAAAAGAACTGCCATTAATAGGTAATGAGGCTTACATTTTAACAGAAGAAAAAATTCAAAAAATTCATAACCTTTTAAAAAATGATTCTACATTAAAAATATGTATTGCCAAAACAGAAATAGAAGAGGCATCAATTAGTTTCCCAATCGATGGACTTTTTAATAGTCATATTGCCATATTCGGAAATACTGGAAGTGGGAAATCAAATACATTAGCAATTCTTTATCAGGAAATGATAAAAACTTTACAATTCAATAAGTGCATTTCAAATAGTAAATTCTTTATTTTTGATTTCAATGGAGAGTACACTAAAGAAACTTGTATAACTCTTGATAAAAAAGTGTATAATCTAACAACTCAATCTGATGTTGGCGACAAAATTCCAATGTCTTTTAATGAATTAATGGATTTAGAAACACTTGCAATATTACTTGAAGCAACTGAAAAAACACAAAAACCTTTTCTAAAAAGGACTCTTGATTATTATAAAAAGGTTAAGGGGAGTGTAAATCACGATGGTCATAGCGACTATTTAGAATATTTCAAAAACATACTTAATAGCAATATCAAGAATGTCCTGTTGATGACAAATAAGGACACAGCTTTTAAAATTTTAGATTACTTAGAAGAAATATTTTCATTTTTTATTGTAGATGATACAATTTTGCAAGAACTCAGAAATGATATTGGCTATCATGATACTAATAAATATTTTTATTTAAATAAAGGAGGAAAAGAGCATGAAAATAAATTTCTTGAAGATGTATCTAAAATCAAAGAA
>CAYXGK010000096.1:0-2806 GCA_964464565.1 uncultured Muribaculaceae bacterium
AGAGTCCGGTTGTTGATTTACTGACGGCTGAACCGACGGTGCCGGAGAGAGCCTCCTCAGGACACTGCGACCGCTGCCATTGCCCGCTGCCGGCGGGGGTGCGTCAAGACTTCCTGCGCTGTCGAGTTCGTCATTTCCGACAGAACAGGAGCACCTATGGCCCTTACCCCCGAAACTGAAGCAGAAATACTGCGCCGACACCACGCCGATCACTGGCCGGTCGGCACCATCGCCACCCAACTGAACCTGCATCGCGACAGCGTGGCCCGGGTTCTGTCCCAGGCCGGCCTGCCCCTGGCGCCGGCCTGTCGCGCTTCGGCGATTGATCCGTACCTACCGTTCATCCTCGAGACCCTGGCCCAGTTTCCGCGCCTGCGTGCCAGTCGGCTCTATCAGATGGTCAAGGACCGGGGTTATCCCGGCAAACCCGATCACTTCCGGCACCTGATCGCTCGTCATCGCCCCCGGCCGAAGCACGAGGCCTACCTGCGCTTGCGCACCTTGCCGGGCGAACAATGCCAGATCGACTGGGGACACTTCGGCCACCTCGACATCGGCCAGGCCCGGCGTCCCCTGATGGGCTTCGTCGCTGTCCTGTCCTGGTCGCGGCAGATCTTCCTGCGCTTTTACCTCGGTGCCCCCATGGAGAATTTCCTGCGCGGTCATGTCGATGCCTTCGCCGCCTGGGGCGGCATTCCCCGGGTTGCGCTCTACGACAATCTGAAGAGCGCGGTACTGGAACGCCAAGGCACGATCATTCGCTTCAACCCCACCCTCCTGGCACTCGCCGGTCACTATCGCTTTGAGCCACGACCGGTGGCGGTCGCCCGGGGAAACCAGAAGGGGCGCGTCGAGCGTGCCATCCGTTACATCCGCGACGGCTTCTTCGCCGGCTGTCGCTTCAAGGATGTCGATGACCTCAACACCCAGGCAGAGGCCTGGACCACCGGAACGGCCCGTGCGCGCCGTTGCCCTGAAGATGAATCACTGACGGTCGGTGACGCCTTCGCTCAGGAGCGCGAGCGTCTGCTCCCTTTGCCGGACGACACGTTTCCGACCGATGAAATTCGCGTCGTATCGGTCGGCAAGACGCCCTATGTGCGCTTCGATCTGAACGACTACTCGATCCCGCACACCTGCGTGAGCCGAACCCTGACCGTCCATGCCAGCCTGAAGACGGTGCGCATTCTCGACGGCCAGACGGGGATCGCCACGCACCCCCGTTCGTTTGACCGCCGCCGGCAGATCGAGGATTCGGCCCATGTCGAGACCTTGGTCGCGCACAAGCGCGCGGCCGGCGCACACCGCGGCGCGGATCAGTTGATCACCCTGATCCCGGCCAGCCGGGAGCTGCTGACACAGGCCACGGAACGCGGGGAACCCTTGGGGCGGACGGTACGGGTGCTCGCCGAATGGCGGGATACCTACGGCGCGGACGAACTTGCGGTCGCGATTGATGAAGCCCTGGCGCGTGGCGTGCCGCATCCGAACGCCGTGCGTTTGGCGCTGGAACGCCGACGTCAGACCCGGAACGTTCCGCCACCGGTCGCGGTGCCCTTGCCTGAACATATGAAACACAAGGATGTGCCGGTGCGTCCGCATGCCCTCGATGACTATGATCGCCTGATGGAGAATCACGATGACAACCCTGGCTGATGCCAAATCCCGCGCCATGGCGCTGCAACTGCATGGTCTGCTCGCGCACTGGTCCGAGTGTGCCGATGCGCCGTGGCTTGATGCCGTGCTGTCCTGGGAGGAAACCGAGCGCGGCCGGCGTTCGCTGGAGCGGCGGCTGCGCTGTGCGCATATCGGTCGTTTCAAGCCGCTGGCCGATTTCGACTGGTCGTGGCCGCAACAGTGCGACCAGCGCGCCATCGCAGAACTGATGCACCTGGACTTTCTGGATTCGGCGACCAACGCCATCCTGGTCGGTCCCGCCGGGGTCGGCAAGACGACGATTGCCCAGAATGTCGCCCATCAGGCGGTGATTCGGGGGCATACCGTCCTGTTCGCCACCGCCGGTCAGTTGCTCGGCGATCTGGCCGGTCTCGATAGCGATTCGGCGCTGCGTTACCGGCTGCGCCGCTACGCCGCGCCAGACCTGCTGGTGGTCGACGAGGTCGGCTACCTGTCGTACTCAAATCGCCATGCTGATCTGCTGTTCGAACTGATCAATCGCCGTCACGAGAAGAAGAGTACCTTGATCACGACCAACAAGGCTTTCTCGGCGTGGTCGGAGGTGTTTCCCAACGCCAGTTGTGTCGTCGCGATGATCGATCGCCTGGTTCATCACGCCGAGATCATTCCGATCAAGGGCGATTCCTATCGCCGCAAGGAAGCGCAGGAGCGTTCTGCCGCAAAGTCGAGGAAACACAGAACAAAGGAGGATTCATGACCGGCTATCATCAACCTTCCGGTTTGCGCTGCGGGATCAAATTCTTCATCGACCCCGCTTGGTCTCCCGAACAGGCCTTGGCCGTCGTCGAACTCCTTGACGATTTGCGCGAGCGCATCTGGGCGCATTATGCGATCGCCTTGAGCGAGGAATACCGCAATCAGTTCGCGCCGCTCTCTGACGACAAGTCGATGATATCTCCCGACCCGGACGTTCCGCCCTTCTGATCTCCAACAATCCGCAAAAAGACAAGGGGCCTGCCGGCCCCTTGTCTCGTCTACGCGTCGAAAACCCTCAGCCTCGCCACCAATTTACACCGCCATTTGCCGACACCAGTTTCCTACGGAAATTCATCGCCGGTAACACTCTGGCAAAGCTTCCGAAGTCGAATGCCGAGTTCTGGAAGTTCAA
>CAYXGK010000097.1:0-2752 GCA_964464565.1 uncultured Muribaculaceae bacterium
TTGTAAGTATGTCAGCTATTATTTTAGGTATTTTATAGTTATTTTTATCAACTCTATAATTTTCTATTTTTATTCCTAAACCTTTTGCTATTCCTTTTAATTTCTTCTTAGTATTTTTTTCAAAGTCTTCGTCAAATATTATATCTTCGTATATTAATTTTTTTTGTTGATATACTTCTTTTATTATTGAACTTAGAGTTACTGTATCTTTATACATATTTCAATCCTTCCATACTAAAAAAATAATAAGGTTAATTTAACTAACCTTATTATAGATACTACCCTATTATTGATTTTTTTTGAACTATTAATTCTACTATTATACAAATTCCTAATCCTATTGCTGAACCTAATGTAAATTCTTTCATTCTATCATATCTCCCTTACTTTATGTATTCTTTTCTTTGTTTCATTACTACACCAAAAATTGACACTCCAAATTTAACACCTGCTACAAATAACTCTAGTGTCATGTTATTCTACCTCCTTAGTATTAAGAATCCCTCTAAGATTACTTACAAACTCCTTTGAAAATATATTTTTCTTTACGGATTCCTTAATTAACTTAATTAAATCATCTTCTGTTAAATCTAAAGGTCTTACTATTAGTTGCTGTTCTTTTCTAAAAGTATCTTTAAAGTATACAAACCTTATTTCTTCTTGGTTTAATGACTTTACAAAAATCTTTTCTATTCCATATCCTACATTTCCATCTCTTATTTTTGCTTGCTTTAATACTATACAGTACTTAGTTTCACTTATTGATTTACTCATTTTTCTTCTCCTTAAAAACAAAAAAGGAATAGCAACATACTATTCCTTTCTTGTGTAATCTTTTATTTAATTAATATCTCTTTTTTCTTTCTACACTGTTCACTTTCATACTGATTATATCTTCTTTTTTGATTCCACTTGTCTTTTCAAGTGTCTTCATGAAATGATTATATGTATCTTCAACTTGACTTCTTCTTCCTGAATTCTTTGATTGTTCATGAGCTCTTATTGCTCTCTTCTTTTCTTCATTGCAAATTTTTGAAATTTTATCAAATATACCCATGTTATTATCCATCCTTTTCTATTTTTTATTTAGCCTTTTCTTCTTTTAAACTTATTCCTTTGATTAATCTACCAACCCATTTATCAGAATATCCTAGTTCCCTAGCTATTTCTCTTACACTCTTTTTACTGTAATTATTAATTATGTATTTTTCTACATATTCATTAGAGTATAGTTTCATTGGTAAATTAATTTGCTGACCTTTATAATGCTTATGTATTATTCTTGCTATTTCTTCACCTAGAATTTCTGACATTTCTGCGTAGATTCCTTTAAAATCACTCTTTTCTATTTTCATCATTCACCTCCTTTCATTCTCTAATTAATAATAACTATTCTTACAGAAAGTTTCTTTGAAATTATTTCTTGAAAAATTCCTTATTTTATTTCTTGTTTAAGTGTAAAATCCCGAAACCCCGTTGTTTTTTAGTTAAATTAATTATTTTTACGCTTTATTTTCCTAACTAATTAATTAAAACCCCGAAACCCCGTTATTTTAAAATTATTTTTATTATTTTTTATTCCTTACTTGAAAAAATATATTCACTTCCATCAGTTAATGTAAATGCATACTCTGGTGAAAGGTCTAGTATATCCTCTACATCATCATCTAACATCATTTCTTTTATTAGTTCTTCTTTAGTTGTATTATTTAGCCAGAAATCTATGATTGTGTCCTTATCAAATAATCTATCGATGTGATGCTCTGTATTTAACATGTAATCTAATTCATTCATTGCATACTCTTTTAAATCATCTTTATCTTTGTAAATTAAGTAATTATCATTCTCAGTATATTTTTGAGAAATTAATTCATTGTAGTAATTACTTATCTTATCTATGCTTATTTCTTCTATGTTTAAATTGTACCAAGCAAAGAATATTATCTTATCTATATCCAAATTATTTTTATATTCAGCTATTATTTCATCTAGCTTATTACTATCTTTTAAAATGTATTCCTTTATGTATTTATCTTCTATTTCATTATCTATTCTTTCTATGACAGTTATAGTTTCATCATCTATGTTATTGTATTTATCTACTAATTCCTTTAATTCATCAAAGAATAATTTATTTATTATTTCAGATTTATTATTTATCATAGTCATTTCTACCTTTCAATTTTTTAATTATCTTTCTATTTTTACGGGGTTTCGGGGTTTTATTAAAGAGAATTGTAATTTTATTTTTTTATCTTAATTGTCTAACATTAAAATGCTCTTATTTCTGTGTAACATTAGTACTCATCTGAAAACATCAAAGTACTGTATTCTAAGCTATCTATAGCATATAGCTTCTTATTTTCTTTAATTTCTTCACTATGTATGTATAGACTACTTTTGTATTCTGGTACTTCTTGCTTATGAATGATTTCAACTATACCTTCTCCTATAGGATTTAATTCAAAAACTTGTAAGTAATCTTTTTCTACATTTAGTTCATCTATCAAGTTCCACAATAGTATATTTATTTCCAAAGGTATTTCTTCTGCTACTTTTCTAGTCATGTATCTATTTTCTGTTTTAAACATGTTTCTTTTCTCCTATTATTTTTTATTCTTTATTTAAAATTTAACGGTGTTTCGGGGTTTTAGTCTAAATTACTATTAGATCTTTTTGGAACACAGAAAAAGTCCTAACTTATTTGGGTTAAGCTAGGATTTTCTACATCATGCAATTTTCTTTAAAACTA
>CAYXGK010000098.1:0-2696 GCA_964464565.1 uncultured Muribaculaceae bacterium
GGAGCAAAATATGGGAGAGCGAAGTGCAACGAGCGAACCGCATATACTGTGTTAGGCGAGCCGAACGGAGCGATAGCGGAGTGAGAGTGCAACGTGCCTTGCGTATTTTTGAAAAATTTATCCATATTATTCCGTTTTTGGTGGGCTTTTTATTATTGTATTTGATTTTTTTGTTTTGAAAAATGGAAGAGGGGCTGGGGGTGAATTCCATTTTTCAAAACTCCTTATTCTAATATCTTTTTTAATACTTCATCAACTTTTGAATCAATATTTTCAACTTTTCTAGAATGAGGAATGTCTAGTTTTGTTAATATCTCTTCAAATTTCATATATCCATTTTTTGATCTTAATTCTACCCAATTTACTTTTAACATTTCAGCTTGTTTTTTATTCAAGTCTGATAGTTTATCTGCAACAAATATATTACTTTCTCTTGCAAATATTGCATCAGCACTTTCAGGGTTTCCTTTTCCCATTAATTTAACCTCACATCTATAGTAATTGTCATCTTTAATTATAAAGAAATCTACTTCTCTCATACTTTCAGGAACTTTGCTTTGATCAAAATGGATAAATGGAACATCAAACAAGTGGCAAAGTGTAGACATTAAAAATTTCTCAACTCTTTTACCTGCGGTACTCCATAAACCACCTCTCAATGCAGCTCTTTTGACTGCAAGTGTGTTTATCACAATTAAGCTCTCGTTCATATTTAGATCGACACTTACACCTTTTAGTTTAATTGTAAGAGTTAAATCAATATCAGGTTGATTATCTACTAAACTACTTATAGATTCATATAAAACATCGTAATGATCGTTTGATGCATCAATAACAATTTCTTTTGATGCTGAATTATACATATTTGTTATGGTTTTCTTGTTTAATCCAGAATTAATAGCAATTTCTGTTGAACTTAATTTTGAACTTAAAAAAGTTTTTTTATACCAATCAACCGTTAAATCCTTATTTGATAATTTTGCTTCTACTACCTGTTTGAAGAAATCAATTGCAAATTGTAAAAATTCGGCATTAATTAGAGCTACAACTTCTATTCTGTAGTCTTGGCCTTTGATTAGCCTTTTAATTATATTTTTAATTACTTGATCTGTTAAAGTCATATTGTACCTTCTGTTAAAGAAATAAAATTATTTAAATCAATAAATTGTGTTTCGTTTTTATTATTAAATAAATCATCATTATTATTTAAATCTTGTTTCATTCTTTGAATATATTTCTCTTCTTTCTCTGTTAAAAAAAAGTTTCTATTTAGTTTTATCGCAGATTTTCCAAGAGTTCCACTTCCTGCAAAAGGATCAAAAACTAAATCTTCAATAAAAGAATAATATTTTATTACTCTATCACATAATTCTTTTGGAAATACAGCGCTATGTATTTTGTCAAAAGTCGGGTCTATTTGCCAAACATTCGTGGTCTCATATTCTTCTTCTACTTTACTTTTTTTTACTTTATCCCAACTATATTGTTTTATATTCCAATCAATTAGTTTATCCGTTTTTTTTCTATAAACCATTAAACTTTCAGTAATTGCATTTGGTTTATATCCAAGTGGTTTTCTATGTTGTAAGAAACCACCATTTCTATTTTTAACACTTGCCTCTGGTTTTACCCAAACAATATCATCAATAAATTCCCAACCCATTTTAACAAGCAAAGGATGTATATCATATGGTATTGGATACCTTTTGCTTGAATGAGCTCTACTTATTCTTGGAATAATAATCGGGGAGGCGTTTAGTATAAAAAATCTTCCTTCCTTTGTTATTCTATGAAGTTCTTTAAATATTCTTTCTAAAAAGTTCAAATATTCTTCATAGCTTTGATAGATAGAATAATCTCTCGCATTGTAATATGGGGGTGAAGTAAATGTTAAATGAATAGATTCATCTGGTACATATTTAATTGTTTCTTCAACATCCCCATGAACAACTGTATTCTTCATATATAAAGGAAATTCATCATGCTTTTGAGTAGATTTTGATTTATAACTACTCCCATTAATTTCTTTATGTATAACTTCTTGAATAACTTCATTAGGATGATTTAATAATGGCTTTAATATCGGTTTAATTTTTTCTTTATTGGATAATGCTAAAAGTCCTCTTATTGCCTGCATAACAACTTTTGGATCTTCATCATTTAAAAAATCAGATAATATATTAATATTTTTTTCATCTCTCATGCGACCAATTGCTGAAACTGCTTCTCTCCTAACTTCTGTACTTTCATCTGTGTTAATACACTTAATAAAAAAATCAGTTAAAGACGAGTTACTTAATTTAGCTAAATTTTTAATAGATAATGAACGAATTTTTTCATTTGGTTTGCTATATAATTTTATTAATGGTTCTTCAAGTATATTGTTTTCAAGTTTTCCTAATTTTTCAAGAACAAATGTAATCGTTCCCTCGTTCTGATTCTCAATAAAATAATAAAAATCATCCGAATTGTTTTTTAATTCGTTTATAGTAGATATATCTATTTTTTTGCTTAAAACTGATCTGTTCATATTACCTCTTTAATAAGTTAAAACTAATTTAAGTATATAAAACTATTTGTCTTTTTCCAATTAAAATTCGTTTTCGGAGCGATAGCGGAGAAAACACCTTTTACCCCCCTCTTTAAAAATTAAAAAAATCAAATTCCTTATTTCTTAAAGCCCACCAAAAACATTT
>CAYXGK010000099.1:0-2661 GCA_964464565.1 uncultured Muribaculaceae bacterium
ACACGAACTGCTAGGGCTACAGATGCAACCACGGGAATGACTTTAATCCCATGTTCTTTCAATTTCGGTATATATTTTCCAGGATTTCCTGCACCTGTTGTTACCACTGCAACACCCTCTTGACAAATGACATCCATCACCTGATCGACATAAGGGCTTAATAACATAACATTCACTCCAAAAGGCTTATCGGTTAGCTCTTTCGTTTTTCTAATTTCATTTCTCACCCATTCAGCCTCTGCATTGCCGCAAGCAATAATACCAAGGCCCCCGCCATTGCTCACAGCTGAAGCCAAGGAGCTATCTGCAATCCATGCCATAGCCCCCTGTATAATGGGATATTCAATTCCAAGTAATTCACATATATTTATCAATCTTCTCATTCCTCCTTAACATTCTATCCAAAACATACCATGTTCTGCCAGACAGAATTTATACAGAAATTATCCAGCTTTAGCTCAATAATTTTTCAGTTAAACTGCTTCTATGAGCATTGCGCCTGCACTGAGGCCGCCACCAAATCCAACCACCATAATTTTATCCCCGGGCTGCACTTTTCCACTAGACATCAGGTCAGAAAGGGCCATGGGAATGCTGGCTGCCGATACATTGCCTGTATGTTGAATATTAACCTGGAATTTTTCCAAGGGCTGCTTCATTTTCTGGGCGGCTGCATTAATGATTCTCATGTTGGCTTGGTGGGGAACAAAATATTTTATTTCGTCTGGCGTTATCCCCGTTTGCTCTAGTACTTTATCAAGAACTTCAGCAACAGCATTTACAGCAAATTTAAATACCTGAGTCCCATTCATCTTGAGGAACATATCTTGGTTTTCATCTATTGCAAAGGGAGTCTGGATATAATCCATGCCGCAGGTTAAGGAATTGGCAACATCATCATAATTTTTAATATAACTTCCAATAATTCCTCTTTTGCTCTCGTCATATTCTAGTATGGCACTTCCTGCTCCATCACCAAAAAGAATGCAGGTCCCTCTATCTTCCCAATTTGTTATTCTGCTTAATCTTTCAACGCCTATTACCAATGCACGATTTATCGTGTTAGCTGCAGGCTTCCCATCCACAGCCCTGTTCTTCATCAAGGATTCAGCGATCCATAGTCCATAGATAAATCCACTGCAAGCGGCATTAATATCAAATGCGATAGCATTACTTAATCCCAGCTCTTTTTTCACTGAGGCAGCCATCGATGGTACTAGATTGTCTGGAGTTACTGTAGCAACAATGACCAGATCTATGCTATCTCTATCCATTTCCCCTAAGGCCATCTCCGATGCAGCGGTGGCTAAGTCCAATGCGCTTTCCTCTACTGCTATACATCTAGACTCTATTCCTGTTCGGTCCTTTATCCACTGATCGTCTGTGTCGATCAGTTTTGTTAAATCCTGATTTCGTACGGTCAATTCCGGCAGGGCCTTACCGGTTCCAATAATTCCTATACCCAAGGTATTCCTCCTTTAGATCAATTTTTAGTAATAAAATTCCCGTTATATTTCCGGCATAATAAAAAAATATAATTACTTCGATAATCAAACTATTCGAGAGTAATTATATTTTTTTTTTGCACAACTGTCAAGAAGAATATTTGTTAGTCTTGCATTTAGCCGGCTTTACCAATTAATGAATCATCCATTTTGTAGGCTAGTACTAAAGCAACAAGGTTTCCAATAATTAGAAATGCGTATGCTCCATCAATAGAATCTGTGATCGTAATGGCAAGGGCAATCACTACAAATGCCATAATCCGTATAGACTGCACCAGTGTAGTCACTACTCGGGAAGCAGAGGCATAATCAAAACGCCCAAAGGTTTGTGCAAGCATAGATGGTTGCAGAGTGCCAACTCCACCCATGGCAAAGCCGGCCAGACAAATGCCAATCACCGTGCCGATCAAATTGTTTACAGAAGCAAGGAGTACAATGACTGCCAATGCATAATATCCTGCATAAATGATCGTTGTTTTCTTTGTACCAAGCCTATAGCCAATAAATCCCCATATAAAGCTGGAGAATATGGCAATCACTGCCGCTAAAGATAACATGGATAAGCCAAAGGCTTTGTCATACCCCAATCCCATTAGACGGGGAACCATTTGGCTAACAATCCCTGAAGTAGTCAGAAAAAGTAGTCCATAGCAAATGCTTTGAAACCAGACTGTCTTATTTGAAAGAAGGCGAAATACGGTCCAATCGCTAACATAGCTCTCTATTTCCCTTCTCGTATTCTCCAGCTCCTCAAGACCTCCATCATCCCCATCAGGAGGAAGATCTATTTCTTCCGGTGTATTTTTAACCCAAAAGACGGATATTACTCCAAACAATAGGACTACAACACCTATCATGGAGAGTGCACCGTTGATTTGGAACTTCTCTATAAGAATAGAAAGGACTGGGACAAACACCGCACTGGCAATAGGCATGCCTGATGCAGACAATCCAAGGGCTAGGCTCCTCTTGCGCGGAAACCAGTTGGCTGTAAGGGCGCCTGTCGCTACATTACCTAATGCACTTACAAAAAAGGATAGTAGGCACAACGATAAAAAGTACATGGGAATGGTGGTTGCATTGCCATATATAAAGCAGACGGCGCCGGTTCCCAGGAAACATATAATAATGATAAATTTGGGGCCCCTTTTGGAAG
>CAYXGK010000100.1:0-761 GCA_964464565.1 uncultured Muribaculaceae bacterium
TTTGATTGTTTCAATAATGAAATCATGGAGTCTTTTGATGGATAGCTTGATGCTTGCATGGGATGCTTATTGGTATAAAAATAAAACAAAGTGGTTACTATGACTAACATTATAATCTGTACTAAGAATGTCAATCTGATTGAGTAGTTTCCAAGTTGACCACCAATTAAATATCCGATGGTAGCTGCAACAATGTTTGAGATAGAGTACAAAGTTAAATTATGACCTCGCTGTGAGGGTTCACTTTGATTGATAATGTAAGCCATTGCTCCTACTTGAAAGCCAGATACAAAGATTCCTGCGAACAATCGAGCGAGAATGATGTGAATGGTTGTAGTACTATTCATGAAAAAAAGTTGCCCCAAAGTATACCCTACGAGGGATACTAAATACACGTGCTTTATTTTGTATTTGTTAACCAGTTTCCCCAAAAGAAGGAAAAAATGAAATTGGTTAAGGCCATAGCAGCATAGGCTAAACCAAAGACGGCACTTCCTATGTTGAGTGAATGTATAAAGGCGGGTGTTACTGGATGTACCATGTTGTTAATGACTGCATGAAAAGTATTAATTATTAAGAAGATTGATACAATGCTTTTTTTATTGTTCATAGTCCATCCTAACTAAGAAAGCCCACTAAAAATGGGCTAAACTATGGCTATTTTACTTCTATCACTGTTTAAAGTCAAACATCTTGAATGGTACGTCACAATGGTGATTGTGTGTAAAAGATTCAAAATCTATATCTCTTTGAGTAAAGTT
>CAYXGK010000100.1:822-2609 GCA_964464565.1 uncultured Muribaculaceae bacterium
GTACTTACTTAATTTTAAACATTAAATTCATATTTTTAGTAAACACAATTTGTTAGATTTTCAACTTTAATGTAATTTGTTTTTTGAAAATTATTAATTCCCTAACATCTTGAACTAAAAAATATATATGTTACAGTAATAGTAGATATTACAGAATTTAATATTCTGAGAAAGGATATATTTATGAGAAAAGTGAATTTGAAATCGATGTTTTTAGCATTATTTTTACTCCATATCATTTTGGTATCTTCAATTACAGCTACTAGTGGATCATACACAGTAGTTATCCCCAGTTTTTCTCAACATGGTTCCTTATTACAAGGGAAAAAGTCATCTGCTACGGACTTCACAGCTACACATTTTATTTCTGGGATGGGTGGTAACTACCATGAACTGTTCACTTGGGTTGATCGATATAATTCAAACACCTCAAACTGGGAAGCTCTCACTGATAGACCCATGTGTATAGAAATGATGACGTGCAATATTTACTATAATATTAGACCTTTAGTTGAAACATCACTAAGAGCAAGAGGACATATCCCTGATTTTTTCGCACCTAACGTTGAAGTTAGAGGAACATTTAATTTTAAATAGTTTTGTTTGCACGGGATTGTTGATTGTTCGAAACTGGAGATATTTATGAATCTACTAAGATTAAGACTGAAGCTATTGATTGAATCTTGGGAATTTCAACTTTCATTAATTTTGATGTTCTTTTTTGTCTGTATTGGTTTTTTTATCAGCATGTCTACTTCTTTTGGTAAATACAGCAATCTAGTTGTTAATGCTTATCATCAATTTGTTGGATTTTCAAAAGAGAACTATGCAGTAAAAGGTGCAATTCTTAATATTTTGATGCCCTTCCTATCTTCCTTATCTGTTGGTGGGATTTATTTAGCGGAAAAGAGAATGTCGCTTTCAAATTGCTTGTTGTTAAAAGTTGGAAATCAAAATTATCTAAAATCCTTGATCTTTACTGCTTTTTTTAGTGGATTTATGATTGCATTTATTCCTTTTGCTTTAAACCTTATCATGAACTTAATTGCTTTTCCTAGCGATTCATCCCAATTATATTATTCATCAATTTCCTTTGATAATTATAATTTTATTAATGTTATTACATTTAAAAATTTATTTTTTCAACATCCCATGCTTTATAATCTGCTCTATTTATTTCTTTTTTCAACCGTTTCTGGTTTTATTGCTACTCTCGTGATTTGTCTATCGCTAATATACACTAAAAGCAAACTCCTAGTATATCTTCTTGTTCCAAGTGGTTTCACAATCATAACTGTTCTGTTAAATTTCTTTCATTTACCCTCCTTGTCAATTGTCTCTTACATTGATGCTGCACCAGCAATTACCAACCTTAACTTTATCTTTTTTGCTCTTTGGCTAATCATATTTTCTTTATTTATTTTTATAACCTATCAGTATAGAAGCAGGATTCAAACCGATGAGATTTAATTATTTTAAGAACAAAAGTCAACTTTATTTTCTCATTACATTAGCTATTTTTGGACTAGTTGCTATTCCTCAGTATTACAACCATTTGACTTTGGTTGATCAAAACGAAGAATTTTTATTTTTAATAAGATTATACTTTGGAGATAGAACCTTTCTTTTCGTCTTAATTTGGTTTTTATTTTTTATTCACGAAAATAATATTTACTTTAGTTTTCAAAGTTATGCTTTTATCAGAAGCAACAATGCTTTAAAGTGGCTAAAAAGCATTATTGCTAAAACTTTTAATTCTACGTCAAATTTAACATTACCACTTGTCG
>CAYXGK010000101.1:0-2578 GCA_964464565.1 uncultured Muribaculaceae bacterium
TTTATTAGAGAAAGTTCCTTTATTTTTATATTGTTATTTTTTCCTCTTCCAAGTTCAACATCTGATTTTACTGTTTTTCCGCTATAATCACTTCCACCACTTATTAGAAAATCTAATTGTTTTGCAAATTCTATATATTTTTTTGTTTGTTCTAAAGTATGGTTTGAATGATATACTTCTACTCCTTGTAATCCAACATGTTTTAGTTCTTTTAAAAATTTTAATAGTTCACTATTATTTAGTTCTAAAGAATATGGATGTGCTAAAACAGGTATTCCTCCACTTTGTTTAATCATATCTATTGCCTCTTCATATGTTAATCCTTGTATTTGATTTCTTGTTTTTTTATGGGCTTCTATCAAATATTTATCAAAAGCTTCCCTATTATCTTTAACTAATCCATATTTTACTAATACTTTTGCTATATCAGTTCTTCCTATATTTTTATTTGTGTTTTTTAAATTATCTATATCTTCTTCATCTAGTACTATTCCATAGTCCTTTTTTATTTGTTCAATTATGGCAAGTACTGAATTAATACTACGAAGTTTTAATTTATCTACCCTTCTATTTAGCTCTTTATCAAATACATCAATTCCATATCCAAGCAAATGCATTCTTCCTTTTTTCATTTGAACAGTTAGTTCAATTCCGGATAAAACCGAGATATCAGAAAAGTAATTATAATAATTTGAAATATCTTTATTACCTTCTAATGTGTCGTGATCTGTTATTGATATGCACTTTATGTTTTCCTTTCTTGCTTTTTCAACCAAATCATATGGACTTAAGTCTCCATCAGAATGATTACTGTGTGTGTGTAAATCGATTAATTTATCGTTCATTTTTTCCTCCTATACTTGAATTATAAAAGCATTTTTATTATAATAAAAATACATATTATTCATATCTATCATAATTGGAGGTTATTATGAATATTAATTTTGAACTATATAGAATATTTTATGTTGTAGCTAATAACAAAAATATTACTAAATCATCTAGAGAGTTAATGATATCTCAACCAGCTGTTAGTAAAGCAATATTAAATCTTGAATCTCAATTAGGTGGTACTTTATTTGTAAGAACTAAAAGAGGAGTAATATTAACAGAAGAAGGAAAAGAATTTTATAAGTATATAAAAGAAGCAATGGATTATATATATAATGCTGAAAATAGATTTAAAGATTTAATTTCATTGGATATAGGTATTATAAGAATAGGAATTAGCGCTACATTGACAAAAGAATTTTTAATACCCTACTTAAAAGAATTTCATGAAAAGTATCCAAAAATATTAGTGGAGATAAATACAGAAATAGCTAGTGAATTATTGATAAAATTAAGAAATGGTTTACTAGATATAGTAATATATAATATTGGTAATAAAGTATATAGTGATTTAAATACTATAATATGTAACACAGTAAATGATTGTTTTGTAGTTAATAAAGATTATAATGAATTACTTAATAGAAAGGTTTCTTTAAATGAGTTGAATAATTATCCATTAATATTGCAAATGAAATATGCAAATACTAGAATATTATTAGATGAATTTTTAAAGGAAAAAGATATATATTTAAGACCAAGTATGGAACTTGCCAGTTATAATCTTGTAGTTGAATTTGCTAAAATCGGTTTTGGGATTGGATATGTCACTAAAGAATACATAAAAAAAGAACTAGATAACAAAGAGTTATTCATACTTGATATTGAAGAAAAAATACCAACTAAGAAAATTGGTATTGCAATATCAAAAAATCATATTCCTAGTTTTAGTGCTAATAAATTGATAGAAATAATAACAAAAAAAAGATGATTATTTTTCATCTTTTTTGCTTTTTAGTTTACTCACTACTTTTTTAATTTTGTTTTCTTTAGAAGGTTTTTCTTCTTCTTTTTCTTCAACAGGTTCTTCTTTTTTAATTGCATCTTTTCTAGATAAATTAAGCCTTCCTTTGTTGTCGTATCCTAATGCTTTAACCATTATTTCATCTCCAACAGATACTACATCTTCGGTTTTTTCTACTCTCTTATTATCTAATTGAGATATATGTACTAAGCCTTCACAACCTTTCCATAATTCTACAAAGCATCCGAATGATTCTACTTTAACTACTTTAGCAGTATATATTTTACCTTCTTCAACTTCTCTAATTATAGACTCAATCATTTCTTTAACCCTGTTTATTACTTCTTTATCTTTATGATAAATAAGTACTCTACCATCATCTTCTAAGTCTACTTTAACAGCATTTATATCATTTACAGATATAACATTACTTGATTCTTGAATAATTCTAGTAATATTTTCTCCACCTTTACCAATGATATCTTTAATTTTGTCAGGATTAACATACATTTGTAATATTTTTGGAGCATACTTACTTAATTCTTTTCTAGGTTCAGATATTACTTCTTCCATTGTATCTAGTATTTCTAATCTTGCTTTTTTTGCTTGATCTAATGCTTTTTTCATTATTTCTTTAGTAATACCTTTTATTTTTATATCCATTTGCATTGCACAAATACCATTTCTAGTACCCGCTACTTTAAAATCCATATCTCCTAGATG
>CAYXGK010000102.1:0-1575 GCA_964464565.1 uncultured Muribaculaceae bacterium
CTTTTGTGTGTGGGCGTTGACGGATTCGAACCGCCGACCCTCTGCTTGTAAGGCTGTATATCGGTTTACGTATTTTGCGGATGAAAATAAAAACAACTAACAGATTTACAGTCTTTTATATTCAGACAATTTGCTGATTTTTTTCTTTTCAAAAGTCTGGTTTACATTACGGTTTACATAAACAGTAAAACGAGACTTGTTAATAATAATTTTTATAAGTGTGAAACTCCTTGTTTCTTTATCTAAAGATACGAAATTTATCTGAAATATGCAACGAAAAACAACTTAATTTCAATCTAATTCCCTGATACAAAGTCAAATTTAATGTATCTCTATATAAAGATTTCAAGAAAAAAATCCCCCCGAAAAAACTTTTTCAAAAAAATTCTACTGGGGGGATAATAAGGGAACTGGGGGTCTACTCGGAAAAAATATCGAGTTATCAGACTTAATCAATTATTTTTTCTTTTTTCCTGCAACACTTAAAATGATAAAGAATACAACGCAAATAATCATCAAAAATACTACAACACCCATTCCTAATGATGAAGGAGAACTTCTATCAACAACGTCTGTTATTTTTCCCCTATCTGCTCCTTTTTGTGCGAAAACAGACACCGAGATAAGAAATGCTCCAAACGTTAATAATGTGCTTTTTACATTTGTTTTTTTCATAATAAATATGTTTGTTAGTAAGATAATAGACGTGAAAATCGATTTTGTGATTTTTGTCGGGTTGGTCAGTTAAGATACCTTTATATTCGCAATCCCAGTATTTTGTCCATTCATTTTTGACACATAAATTCTTTTTGGTGTTACGGTTATGATTGATTCGCTCAGTATCGTATAACTACTGGAATCTACTATATATTTCAGTTTATAAGTTCTATTGGGATTTTCAACAAATAATAAAGTTGGAATAAACAGTCAAAGAACTATTAAGATATTTTTCTTCACAATACTAATCTCTTATCTCTAAGTTTTCTATTCGAACTATTATATATTAACGTCAATAATCTTTATAAGTACCGTCATTATGAATAATTCGCTCTATAGATAGACCATTAAAAATCATATTAGTGTCAGATGGAGGTGAAACTAAGATTTTCACCGTAGTCGCTTGTGATGGTAAAATATGAACTTTCTCCTCTTTAGATACAATTTTAAATGGAGCTGTCCAGTCTGATGGGTCATATAGTTTGTTTTTAAAAATTACCGAAAAATGGATACTTGTAATTGTCTTATTCCTTTTATTTGTCAGACTTGTGCTAATTTCCAATAATCTCCCAAATCTCGTTTCTACATATCTTGTAGTCGAATTGACTGGTAATGTGCAAAATACATCTAGACATAAAAAAAAGGTTATGGCAAAAATTCCTATTTTCTTCATAATAAAATCTCCTATTTCCTCCCTGCTCCCCAAGTTCGGTATTGAAATTTTAAATAAAAAAAAGCGTGGGAACTGTTAAACTTTACTGTCTATAAGGCTCTCGCAAAGCCCAGCAACAAGTAAAGCAACAGCCCCACGCCGTTTATGGACGTGGAGCGTTTTGTTGCTATTACCCTTGTTGCATA
>CAYXGK010000102.1:1585-2544 GCA_964464565.1 uncultured Muribaculaceae bacterium
AAAAATTTGCGAGATTTTATAGACAAGGTAATATCTAAAACGCTTTTATGATTTCATAAAATAGTGTGAATTACAACGTTTTGCTTTTTCACTATGCAAATATAAAGTTTATTTTCTTATTAACAATTCAAAAGCGAAATTATTTTTTATTTGCTTTTTGCATGTAAATGAATAGACTGATACGGCTTTAAGTTCCAAAATCCATAAGTGAGGAAAATTTCAATAAAATATCCCCTTATATAGACCGAAACAGATTTTTTTTCTCACTTTTGAATTACGGGCTTGAGAGTATGCTCATTGTTAAAATTCAGGCTTAAAAAGTAATAATCTTACTTTTCCCTTATCGTTTTTACCTTTTAACTCATCTGCTCCGAAATATTTTCTCACAAGTGTTAGTCCTACTTTCTCCGTTATTCCGAATTTCCGAAACACTTCCTCAAATCCTGCAAATAATTCGATTTTATCGTACACAGCATATTCATGGAATTTTGCTTGTAAAGCCTTTTTTACTTCGGGGGAAAACATTTTATCTTTATTTGTCTTCTTTTTGACTTTACTTAAAAGGCGGTCTATTTGTGTCTTTTGGAAATTCACCTGTTCAATAGCTTCATATCCCAACGCTTCGTATGCTTCAATGGAGTATTTTGTTTCATTTTTCATCTTATAATCTCCGATATTTAGTAAATCAGCTTTGATTTGTGTTAATTCTTCTATGGTGTATCTACCTGAACGGAAATTGTCATCTAAACGCTGTATCAAAAACTTTCTCCTTTGTGAAATGCTTTTTCTTTTTTTGTATTCAAGTTTATCGTTATCGCTTATAAACTCAAGGAAATTAATGTGAGTTATCTCGAAATGCTGTGTATCCTGATAGGCTTTTAAAATGCTTTCGGGTGTGGAGTAATATCCTTTTACTCTGTTGTCATCAAAAAAGTTATCAATCTTGAAATAGTTGATTT
>CAYXGK010000103.1:0-2526 GCA_964464565.1 uncultured Muribaculaceae bacterium
AAACAAAAACCGCTTTTCAGCGGTTAGTTCACCAAATTGGTGGAAGTGAGGCGTGGCACTTTTATCACTTGGTAAAATTATTTAAATAATTGTCTTTTATTACCCAATTTATCTTAATAGACATCTTAAGCTTACGTTCAAATGCTGTATACTAAAATCATTAAACTATAATTTACAATTATTGATGTAATTCCCACTATTAAAGTAAGAATCATATAATTAACTTTTGGAAAATATAAATGAATTAATCCAACAATAGACAAGCAACCAATATCAGAAATCAGTAATACCCATTGATGATTAATACCCATATTATAAACAACATAGACATTTAGTAATGTAATTATCGAAATAACTATTACAAAGTTCTTAATTAATAACATTCTATAATTATTGACAGTAATTCTACATTCTATCATCTTTATAAGTTTGATCTCAAAGTCGATAACTAAAAGAACCACTAACATTTTTAAAATTAAAATAAATATAGAAATGAAGAGTTGTATTATTGGTAATTTAAAACTGCTTGCTTGAAAATAAAAGATTGAACTGTAAAATATGTCTATTTTTTCATTAAACACAAACAGAATAATAGAAATCAAAATTAGTAAAAAAGTCGTGATAATTTTAGTCTTGTACTTCATTTAGTATTCCATTTTTCAAAGTGTAATAATGAGAGTATTTTAGCCCATCAATCATATCGTGAGAAGCGATGATAACTGCGCATTTTTTATTGCTTATCAGTTGATTAATATAATCTTCAAATGCTTTTATTGAAGAATCATCTAATCCTCGTGTTGGTTCATCAAGAAATATTAAATTTTGATCCTCCATAATTGCTTGAATAATCCCTAGTTTTTGTTTCATACCAACAGAGAAATTCTTTATGAATTTATTATCATTAAAATCTAAATTGAAGATATTGCATAGATTTTCAATTTTAGTACTATTATAATTGTTCTTAAGTTTTGCTAAAAATACTAGATTTTCTTTTATTGTAGAATATTCAGCAAACTCTGGGTTTTCAATCAATGCCCCAATATTAACATCTTTATGAAACTCTATTAGTCCACTATCAGATTCAAGTAACCGCGATAGAATTTTTAATAATGTCGATTTCCCGGAACCATTGGTTCCTTTAATGTGTATTAAGTCGCCAGTTTTAACTCTCAGTGAACAGTCAATCAATACGTTTACTTTATTAAAAGATTTACTTATATTTTTAAACACTAATAGATCTTCCATATTTCTATCTCCTTTTAGAAACCTAATAATTTAAATATAATTGGTTCAATCCAATAATTATGAACAATTAGTAAAACATACGAAATAATCAAAGTTAACATCAATGAATGTTTTAAGTAAATTGCTCTTATGTAAAGAATTTCCGTTAATGCCAATACAGATATCGTAATAATAACTTGCACTAGATATACAAAGTAATTTTCAATCCCTAAAAATAATGCACAAATAATATAGATAAAAATTACAAAATTTATGTAAAAAAATAGTTCACTTTTCAGGATATTTTTTGTGAATTCTTCATTCCCAATTCTAACAATTGAATATTTACTGATTTCTAGATAGATACGCATTCTGTTAAATAGTAAAATCATAAATAGATTTGCAAATATTATTAATTTTGAATTAGAATCAATTAAGTAACCTATAGCTCCAGCATTTCTATTTATATACACAAAAAAAATTGTTATTAAAATGGCGATAATATACATAACTCTAATTCTAAAGTTTTTTAGTAACAATCGATTAAAACACATGTCCATTTTTCTTTCTACGTAATATAATTATTAAAATTAGAAATACACTAAGAACTGAATAGAAAATTATCGATAATATCATTATAAACATTTGATTAACAACTCCAATTATACTAAATGAGCCTACAGTCAACAATGTAAATGGTGAAATTAAATATACTAATGTTGATTGTAATGAACCAAAAAATGGTATGTATGTATTTTCAAATGGCACTAGAATCATTACAGAAATCAAAGTAGTTGCAATGGAATACAACAAAAGTGATAAACCATATAGGTATTTATTTGTAATTATTTGACTGAGGACTACACAAAAAATATTTAAAATAATCCAACCTAATGATTGCAAAAATATAAAAATGAATAAATCTAAAATATCTGAAGATGTATATAAAGAAATTGATCTTTGCCCAACGAATTCATACCCAAAAGCTATCAACAGCAAAATAAAAATTAGATTAATAACCAATGGGAAATACCAAATACCTTTTATGGCATTAGATACTTGATTAATATAGTATTTTAAGTAACCAATCCGCTGGATTTCATATACATCATACTTCATGACGGACGCATTAAATGTATTAAAACCATTTATTAAAGGGAAACAAAGCAATACAAATAATTGAAAATAACCGAAATCCATTCCTTTATGTAAATTATAAAAGAATATTAACAATGATTGCTTAACAACATTTTCACCATGTCCATTTATAAATGTCTGGTAATTATGATTATATAAAACAAG
>CAYXGK010000104.1:0-2526 GCA_964464565.1 uncultured Muribaculaceae bacterium
TGTTCAATGTTGATTTCATCTATGGTAAAATAGATGAAATAGAAGGAGGCGATAAAGTTGATATATAGACTTGAAACAGACTACGGATCTATTTCCTTAGATAAGGCTGTTATTGTAAAAATTATTACAGAAGCGATTAATTACTTCGATGGTAGAGTCATGCTCTCCAATCATAGGGGAAAAGTCTCAAGCTTAGCTACGAAATTTAGCGGCACAGATGATAGCAGCTATTTGGATATCAATTTGGACGATCAAAGCCTCAATCTCAAAATATTTATCGTAATTAAACTTGGAACAAGCATTAAAAGAGTAGCCAATCAGCTCATTGATACCATTAAAAAAAATATAGCTGAAATGATAGGGATTGAATCTACTACCATCGCTATCGTCGTTACAGGAATCGCATCAAAGCAAGTAGCAAAGCGTAATATTTTAATTAAAGGCTGAAAGGAGATAACCATGAGGTTAGAAGATAATATCACCACCATTAAGGGCATCGGTCATAAAAAAGCCTCATTGTTAAAAACAATCCGCATTGATACGGTGGGGGACTTACTTGATTATTATCCAAGAAATTATGAAGATCGGCGTCAGGTTAGATCTATTTCTACTCTAAATAATGAGGAAACAGCGTTGATAAGAGGAAAGATTCTTCTTATTATAAAAGGCAGATACTCCTTCCATAGAAAGCAGACCTTGAAGCTTTTGGTTCAAGATGAGACAGGCTCAATAGAGGTTGTTTTTTTTAATGCAGGCTACTTAGAAAAAACCTTAAAAAAAGATGTGGAATATGATTTTTTTGGAAAAGTTACTATAAATCACGGAAAATTTGAAATGCTTCATCCTGAAGTATCAAAATATGAAAAAGGAAAAGAGGGATGTATTCTTCCGATCTATCCTCTAACTAAAGGGTTATCCCAAGGAGAAATGCGTAAATGGCAGCATGAAATCAAACCGTTGATTCCTGAGTTAACAGACTATCTCCCCGCTGATATCATAGAAAGAAATCGTCTTTGCGGCCTATCCTATGCCGTTTCTAATATACATTTCCCCGGAGATTTTCAGCGCTTAAAGGAAGCGAAGTATCGTCTTATATTTGATGAGCTTTTATTGCTGCAGACAGGATTGCTCGCCATAAAAAACAAGATGTCCACAAAGGAAAGAGGGGTTCAATTTTCAAATGCTGTGCGAATGGATTCCTATGTGAACACGTTGCCCTATAAATTAACGGGAGCACAAAGGCGCGTACTTTCAGAAATCAATGATGATATGGAGTCTATGAAAGTAATGAATCGGCTGGTACAGGGTGATGTTGGTTCGGGAAAGACGGCATTAGCTGCTGCTGCGTTGTATAAGGCCGTTAAAAGCGGTTATCAGGGTGTAATGATGGCTCCTACAGAACTATTGGCACGGCAGCATTATCAAGGCTTTGTAAAGGACTTTTCACAGCAGGGTATTCAGGTCGGCTTTTTATCCGGAAGTATTTCTCTTAAGGAAAAAAATATTCTATTAGAGCAAATTGAAACGGGTGTAATTGATGTTATCGTCGGTACCCATGCTATAATACAGCCTAATGTAAAATTTAAGAACTTAGGCCTTGTCATTACAGATGAACAGCATAGATTTGGTGTCAAAAGGGAGAGAATCCTGACATTCTTGTAATGACTGCCACGCCCATCCCGAGGACTCTTGCCGTAATTCTTTACGGGGACCTGGACATTTCAATTATTGACGAAATGCCTCCCGGGCGCCAGGCGATTATCACAAGAGCAGTAAGGCCTGAAGGAAGGGAAGCCGCCTATGAGTTTGTAAAACGTGAGGTAATGGAGGGCCGGCAGGCTTATATTGTTGCTCCGCTCATTGAGGATTCAGAAAACCTTCATGCAAAATCGGCTACGAGTCTTTATGAAGAACTGATGAACGATTTGCATGGTTTAAAAATCGCCTTGTTGCATGGCGGAATGAAACAGATTGAAAAAGATAAAATAATGAGTGACTTTTATAGTGGTGCCATTGATATTCTAGTATCCACGGTAGTTATTGAAGTCGGTATTAATGTCCCCAATGCGACCATTATGCTTATTGAAAATGCGGAACGATTCGGGCTTGCGCAGCTTCATCAATTAAGAGGACGCGTAGGAAGAGGACAAGAACAGTCTTATTGCGTTCTTATCACTGATGGGGAATCCAAAGTGGCTGAAGAAAGGGCCGAAATCATGAAAGGTACCAGCGATGGATTTGTCATTGCCGAAAAAGATTTAGAATTAAGAGGGCCAGGGGAATTATTCGGAACCAGGCAACACGGTATTCCCGAGCTAAAACTTGCCGATTTATTAAAACATTCAAAAATTTTAATAAAAGTTCATAAAGAAGCAAAATATATCTTGGAAAACGATGAATTTTTAACCCAGCCAAAGAATAAAACCCTAAAGGACAAAATTGAAACAATGTTTAAAAACATTGAAATGATAAGTATTTAATAAAATGCCATTTGTAGGTATCTAATGAAATAATTACTTCACATAC
>CAYXGK010000105.1:0-2502 GCA_964464565.1 uncultured Muribaculaceae bacterium
TTCTGTAGTCATGCCCGCAGTGAGGGGAAAGACGCCCACGACAGAGTCACATCCAAGAATTGAATCTGGGCCGGCTATAGAAGAAAATCCGGAAGAAACCTTTGGGCTTACTGAGGCATCACCTTTTCTTCTGACTATACTGCATAACGTCAGAAAACTTATTGCTGGAACAAATATTTATATTACAGATGTGAAGCATAACCAGAATCAAGAGGCGTATTTTTTTGTATGTAACGAAGAAATTGCTAGAATTAACATTTGGTATAAATTGAACGAAGTAATCAGCTCTGTGGTCGCTCCTACCGCCTCAGATTTGGGTATTCGACTAATATCACTACTAAGCTCGCTTAAAGGCAGCTCTTTGGCGATAGCACCAGTGGAACAAATATTTCACTTCAACGAGCCATTCTTACAAGAATTTCATGAAGAGCTGGTAGGCATTATTTCTGAATATGGTATCAAGATTCGACATCTTGAAGCCATTCAATTTGCCCAACGGTATACATTTATACGCGGCGACGAAGTGGCTAAGTTTGACATCTGGTATAATAGCAAAAAGCAATTCAAAAAACTTGCCCCAGTTATGAATTTCCCATCGCATCCAGGCTTGCTGCACGACATTCACCGCTTGCTCACAAATGTTGGATAAATAAATGGACACCAGCAAGGAAGTTTTTTCACTGAGAAAAGCCGGGCAATTGAGTGAGGCCTATCGGATGGCCGTGCGCCTGAACAACGTATCGGCTCCGGACATATGGGATATGCGAGCTTTGGCTTGGTGCCTGGTAGATCTTGTTGACCTTGAAATATCCCAAGATAACTACCAAAATCTGCATAGATACAGTCAGCAGTTGGAAAGGATCAGAGTTGGCAAGGATGAAGCGGGCTATGACGTACTGACACCGGTCGAAGATGCAGTGCTGATTGCCCGCCGTAGGCGTGCACTCTCACTTATTGATCAGGTCAAAGCAAGCCAGCGGGAAGGCAGTGGTGGAAAGATAATCACCTACAAAGATATTTATGCCAAACGAAAAGAAAACATCAATGAAGCCTATCAGATGGCCTTGCAGGCCGCTGCGGGTTCCAACCCAAGCGAGATGGAGTTGCACGCTCTGGCTTGGTGTCTGGTAGATATTATCAAGCGTGACTTTTTATCAGGAACTTATCAGAATTTGGAGGCGTATTCTCAACAATTGCAAAAAATAAAGGTCAATGCACAACGCAATGATGTGTTGGCAACGCAACAAGCCTATGCGCTTTCGATGTGTGAACCATCAGCTCCGATAATTTTTCAGGCTCAAGAACATAGCAAGCAGGAGAATTATGCAGAGGCCATAAGGTGTTACAATAAGTTATTCCCCAATATACCACAAAAATATCACACCAGCTTCGGATGGGATCTTTATCGTCACAGCAAACAACTACATATGCAGGGACAGCATACTGTTTTGCAAATAAAAAGATATCTTCAACAATATTTGACACTTGATATTGAAAAACCCTCGAAGTTACACAGTGCCATTTTATGGCTTGCAAAAGAAATAGCTAAAGGTGGTAATCTAGATTTAGGCGCATTTTTGCCCTTATGGGGATTGAATTTTTTCCGGCAAGAAGATTTCGAGCGAAGTGTTGCAAATGATGGGCGCCAATTTCCAGCATTGGCAGAAGATGCTATTCAACGCGCGTGTAAAGCAACTGTAAAGTCTAAAAAAAAGGAGAATATGCAGCGTATTTTTCCTGTTTTGGAAAATATTATTGATCAATATCCGGATAATATTTGGCTTGTTTATTATAAGGCCAAATTCTTATTAGATCTTGATCGTTCAATTGAAGCTCAAAAGTATTGTCGGGCTGTATGCAAAAACAAACTCAACGAATTCTGGGCGTGGGAGTTGCTGGGCGACACTTACAGTAATGACCAGCAGTCAGCGTTGGCATGTTATTCCAAGGCATTGCTTTGTCCAGCGGAAGAAAGTCTGACTATAAAATTGCGCCGAAAAGCGGCACAGCTCCTCGCGGAACTTGGACATTATTCACAAGCCAAATTTGAAATTACAGTTCATCAAAATTTAAGCCAGAACAAACAGATGCAAGAGATGGAATTTTTAACTTCGCAGGAATGGTTTCATAAAGCGACCCTGCCGTCTTCCAACAAAGACTTTTATATGGCTCATGCCGACATGGCAGAAGAATTGCTGCTTGCCGATGTCCCCTGGGTAGACGCTGCGGCAGGGGAAACCTTCACAGTTCCAGGAAAAGACGGCAAGCCAAACCGGCTTCGCCGGAGAATTTACATACCAACTGGCTCGTTCCCATTAGAAGAATCGTGCCCAGAAAAGTTTTTCCCGTACCCCAATTTGCCTCCCGGCTCACCAATCAGCGTGAAGGGGGAGGGCCGCCAAGACAAGCCGTATCAAATCCTTTCCATCACTCAAAGAGAAACCGGCATGCCGTGGGATATTTTTTCAATGCATGTTGGAGTTATAAGTTTTGTCAATAAGG
>CAYXGK010000106.1:0-2485 GCA_964464565.1 uncultured Muribaculaceae bacterium
GTAACATTCTCGCCAATTTCACTAGCCATTATTCCAGCTAAAGTTGCTACTTCCATAGAATGTTGTAGTGCATTTTGTCCATAACTTGTTCTAAAATGTAATTTACCAATTAGCTCTACTAATGCAGGATCAACTTTACTTAAACCAAGTTCTAATACCGCATTATTTCCATATTCCATAATCTTAGCATTCATATCTTTGCATACTTTATCATATAATTCTTCAATTCTTGCTGGATGTATTCTTCCATCTTTAATTAAAGTATCTATTGTGATTTTTGCTATTTCTCTCCTTAAAGGATCAAATGAAGATATTACTATTGCCTCAGGAGTATCATCAATTATCAAATCAACCCCAGTTACTGCTTCGATTGTTCTAATGTTTCTTCCTTCTCTGCCAATTATTCTTCCTTTCATTTCGTCATTTGGAAGAGTAATTACAGATACGGTTTGTTCATTTACAACATCAGATGCATATCTTTGCATCGATAATACTAATAAATCTTTTGCTTTCTTATCTACTTCAAGTTTTGCTTCTTGTTCTTTTTCTTTTATTAGAGTTGCTATTTCCAAATCCATGCTCTCTTCTACTTTTTTAATTATCATGTCATGAGCAGATTCTTTTGAAAAACTAGCAATCTTTTCTAGTAGTTCAAGTTGTTCTTTCTTAATAAATTCCACTTCGTCTTCTTTTTTTTGGATTTCTCTTTGCTTTTGAGTTAATGATAAATCACGATCTTCTAAAGATTTATCTCTATTTTGTAACATTTCATCTCGCTTATCGATACTCTTTTCTCTTTGAAGAAGGCGATCTTCGAAATCTTTTATTTCAGATTTCTTATCTTTAAGATCTTTTTCGTTTTCTAATTTTAGCTTATGTATCTCTTCTTTTGCTTCTAAAACAGAATCTCTTCTTAACTTATCAGATTCTTTTTTTGCCTTTTCAATTATCTCTTCAGCTTTTTTTGTTGCACTATTACCTTTTTTACTATTATATACAAAAACGGTGCCAGCACCTATTCCTAATCCAAATATAGAGGCCAAAATGGATGCTTCTAATATTCCCATGTATTCCTCCATTAAAACTAAATTATATAATTTAATTCCACTTATATTGTAGTTTTTATTCCAGATAAAGTCAAGTAAAAAGGTTTATCATTAAAGATAAACCTTTATTTAATTTCGAACTCGTCTGAATCAAAAGATTTAACTACTTTTGTTTTAGTATAAGTTCCAACTAATTGTAAATAATCTTCCTCTTTTTCTTTATCTCCAACAAATGTAACAGTTATTTTATCACTGTTTTTTTCTATTGATATTTGTTCTTTGTCATCTTCATAAAGACTGATTTTTCCATTTCTAATTTGAAGTGTATCATAATATTGAACTGGAAATCCTAATCCTTTTGTTCCGCCAAAATCTATTTCTTGAGCTAACATTAAAGATACTTTTTCTTCATCATCTGCAAAAAGCATTAATTGATTTGTTGAATCATCTTTTTTATAAATAGCATTCCATGTTTGATATGATTTTTCTTCTTCTTTGATTAATTCTTCAGGTTTTTCTTTATCTTCTGAAGATTTTGCAAAAAATTTAGTATAAATATAGTATCCACCTGCAATAACAGCAAGAACAAGTATAATCATTAGTAAAACTTTTAGCACTGATAATTTATTTTCAGGTTCAAAACTAGCTGGAGTTTTGGGTGTAGATACTTCTGCGGGGCCTGCAATTGGTTCCATTACCGATTGTACTGGTTCTGGATTTATCATTGGTTCCATTACCGGTTGTACTGGTTCTGGATTTGACATTGGTTCCATTACCGATTGTACTGGTTCTGGATTTGACATTGGTTCCATTACTGGTTGTACTGGTTCTGGATTTGACATTGGTTCCATTACCGGTTGTACTGGTTCTGGATTTGACATTGGTTCCATTACCGATTGTACTGGTTCTGGATTTGACATTGGTTCCATTACTGGTTGTACTGGTTCTGGATTTGACATTGGTTCCATTACCGGTTTAATTGTATTTTCTATATCAGTGTTTAATATTTCATCATTATTCATATTATTAAGATCCATCTCTATCCTCCTTATTATAGGATATCATAATATATATGTTATTTCAATAAAAAAAAATAAGTTAAAACTTATTTTTTTGTTTCTTTTTTAACTGTTGCTTTTTTCACAACTGTTGTTTCGGTAGTTGCTTTCTTTACTGGAGCTTTTTTTGGCTTATCATCTACTTCTTTGCTTACTTCTTCTTTTGTTTCCTTTTTAGTAGTTGTTTTTGCTTCTTCGAATTTTGCTGGTTTGTACTCTTTTCCTTCTAAAGCGCCTTTTGATATTTCCACTAAATCTTTAAATGCAGTTGGATTAGATACTGCGATTTCAGATAACATTTTTCTATTAACTGATAATTCTGCTTTTGTTAATCCATTCATAAATTTTGAATAACTAATATCATTTTCTCTACATGCTGCA
>CAYXGK010000107.1:0-2449 GCA_964464565.1 uncultured Muribaculaceae bacterium
TAAAACTAGGGAAACGATTAATAAAGGGTTTTGTTATCGGGGCCTCTATGCTAGTGCCAGGTGTCAGTGGCGGAACGATGGCCATTATATTAGGTGTCTATGATGAGCTGATTCATGCAGTGAGTGCATTAAGACAAAACCTAAGAGAAAATGCGCTTTTGTTGGGAACCTATGTGGTTTCTGCTCTAGTGGGAATTCTATTGCTTTCAGGGCCTATGCTGGCAGCGGTAACCCGTTGGAATAAGCCTATGATGTTTTTATTCTTAGGAGCTATTATTGGGAGCATTCCTCCATTATATAGAAGGGTAAGAGTCTCCAGGATAAGACCTGTAAATATGCTTGTTGCGTTATTCGGTGCAGTACTTGGGATTTCCACGACCCTTTTGCCTGGGGGCATTTTTACACCAAGCCAAAGTGTCAGTCTTTCAAGCTTTCTGCTTCTTTTAGCAGCAGGAGTCATCATTGCCATTGCTCTTGTGCTCCCGGGAATCAGCGCCTCCTATATCTTACTCATGATGGGTATGTATGATCTGACTCTTACGGCCATCAAGGAACTGAACTCCTTCTATTTAATACCGGTTGTCATCGGCGCGTTGGGTGGCACCTATTTTACTGCTGGAATTCTGGAACGACAGATGCAGCGTCACCCTCAGTTTACCTATATGCTTATTATTGGCTTTATGTTAGGCTCTCTTGTAGAGGTATTTCCAGGCTTGCCTGTGGGTATAGAAAGTGTCTATTGCCTTCTTACCTTTGCAATAGGTCTTGGGGTTATCCTCTTGATTGGGCGGCGGGGAGCATAGAAGGCAAAAAAGTATGTAATATTTCCCGAATAGAAATCGTACTATGTAGCATAGAATGCATTAATTGTGTAATTCGGGAGGTTATTATGCTATCAGGTATGGAATACGTCAGACAATCCCTAGAGCTCCATCTGTTTGAGGCCAGACTCATGAAGGAACATGCCTATTTCCTACAGTTGGGGTTTATGCCTAGGGATAAAGACTTTTCGGAAAAGGCAGAGAGCTTGAAAAAAGGCTTTGAAGGGATATTAATGGATGCCATGTCCCTTTCAAATGGTATTATCGGCCCAGAATTTTTACAATCCGGAGAGGTTTTTACCCCATATACCCTTCGAGCAGAGGAAGCAACCATCTACTTAACCGGGGTACCCTTTAACACCAGTATAACGCAGATTGAAAATGGACTGATCGGAACTCATGGCGATAGGGATGAGGACACCAGGATTATTCGTATGGTATTTATGCTGAATATGAAAACCATGGAACTGCTGGAAGAGATCATTGAGTTTAAAGCCAGAATTTTAAGTGAGGTGCTAAACTGCAAAATGGCTACCTTCAATTATCCGCTGCTAATTGAACATATCCTTCGCGAGGCGGAATCCTATCTTAATACCGTTCACATGCTTCAGGAAAAAGAAGAGGTGGACACAGAGCAAGAAATTATTGATAAAGAGCACTTTTGGAATAACATTATGGCGTAACACTCTAAATTTATACGAGGGCTACTTGATCCCACCGAAGTGAAGCTGTTCGAAATGGCAAACCATTTTGGTAATGAATTTGATGAGCTGACAAAGGAAGCGCTGGAAGCCATGGAGAAGGGAACACCTTTTTCGGGGATTACCGAAGCAAGCCTGGCTGCCACAACAGAACTGAGGGACTTTAAAGTTCAGGCCGTCCAGGGAATTCTGAATTGCAATATAAGATCCCTTATCAACCCATTGCTGGCTGACCATGTACTGCGAGAAGCCAACCATTTTATAAGATTGTTTAATAAGTATTCCAGGTAAAGGAATTAACCGTCTGAAGCTCAGTTCGCTCCAGACGGTTAGTTTTTTAGGCTATTTATTAATGCTGCCTATGCGACCATACGGAGGCTTATTTATTATCAGTCGTTCTGGCAGACCCTCCCTTTAGGGGCACATTACCATATAAACATATTAGTGTAAATATAAGGGTGTAATAAAATAAAGGCTTGACCCAATCTCGCGTATATGTTACGATTAAAACGCAAATTAGTCGCACATCGGAGGTTGCTATGTATATAAAAAGGGCCATCGAAAGGACCATTATTAAAACAGATCAAACTTTTAAAGCATTACTTGTGACGGGACCCCGCCAAGTAGGGAAGTCTACTGTGCTTCAGCATATATTTCCTGACAGAAGGTATCTCACCTTTGATGATCCTGTTCTATTAGCTGAAACCATGCAAGAGCCGGGATTATTTTTCAGAAATAACAGGTCTCCTGTGATACTGGATGAAGTGCAGTATATACCACAGCTTTTTTCCTATATTAAGATGGAATGCGATAAGACTGATCTTAATGGGCGCTTTTCTTTGACAGGCTCCCAGCAATATCATCTGATGCAAAATGTATCGGAATCCCTTGCAGGCCGTGTCGCAATACTTGAGCTGTCAGGTCTTT
>CAYXGK010000108.1:0-1342 GCA_964464565.1 uncultured Muribaculaceae bacterium
TCGATTAACTTTACGGCGTTGCCGAAATGTTGCTTGTGTTGAAATGAACCGTATCCTTCAAAGACTAAGTCGAGGTTCATTATAACACAAGCTTCGATTAACTTTACGGCGTTGCCGAAATGTTGCTTGTGTTGAAATGAACCGTATCATTCAAAGATTAAATCGAGGTTCATTATAGCACTTTACCGAAGCCCCGTAAAGTGCTATAATATTGTAATAATAATTTTTTGGAGGCGAAAAAATGAAACAGGGAGAAAGAGTATTTAACTTTTCTGCGGGACCTTCCATGCTACCTTTGGAGGTTATGGAAGAGGCTGCAGCACAATTAATAAATTATAAAGGCTGCGGAATGTCCGTTATGGAAATGAGCCATCGCTCTAAGGAGTTTGAAGATATCCTGCATACGGCAGAAAGTAGCCTTAGAGAAATCATGAATATTCCAGAGAATTATAAGGTGTTATTCTTGCAAGGTGGCGCTACTCTTCAGTTCTCCATGATTCCACTAAATCTTATGAGACAGTCTAATAAAGCGGACTATATTGTTACCGGATCTTGGGCAAAGAAAGCTGCAGAGGAAGCAGCACGATTTGGGCAAGTAAATGTGGTGGCATCTTCTGAGGATGGCATGTTTACATACATCCCTGAGGTTCATAAGGAAGAGTTTTCTACGGATGCGGATTATGTTCATATCACGTTGAACAACACCATTTATGGAACCAAATTCCCTTATATTCCTGATACAGGTAATGTACCGCTGGTGGCGGACATATCCTCCTGTGTCCTATCGGAAGAGCTTGATGTTTCAAAATTTGGCATGCTCTATGCCGGTGCACAAAAGAACATTGGCCCTGCAGGAGTTGTAATTGTTATTATACGAGAAGATTTGATTGGCTTCGCCGGGAAAGATACTCCTGTATATTTGAACTATAAAACTCATTCCGAGAATGATTCTATGTATAATACACCACCAACCTTTGGCATTTACATTGCCGGTGAGGTGTTTCAGTATATCAAAGGCTTAGGTGGTCTTGCTTCACTAGAGAAAACCAACAAAGAAAAGGCAAATAAGCTATATGACTATATCGATCACAGTACTTTATATAAATGTCCTGTCAGGGCTCAAGACCGCTCCTCAATGAATGTAGTATTCGTAACCGGAAATGAAGACTTGGATAAAAAGTTTACCAAGGAAGCAAAGGCGGCGGGCCTTCACAATCTCGGCGGACACCGTTCCATCGGCGGAATGAGAGCAAGTATCTATAATGCGATGCCGATAGAAGGCATTGATGCCTTGATTGAATTCATGAAGAAATTTGAAGCAGAAAACAAATAGTGTATAGTG
>CAYXGK010000108.1:1378-2428 GCA_964464565.1 uncultured Muribaculaceae bacterium
ACAAATAAGTGGATAAAATATTTACTAAATCATCACATGCGGAATGATTTCTTATGCTACGATTAGGAGAAATATATGAAATATTTAGTTTTAGTTCCGGATGGAGCTGGAGATAAAGAAATCGCCGAGCTTGGAGGAATAACACCCCTTCAGGCTGCAAATATTAACAATATGGATAAGCTGGCACAAAAGGGCTTAGTTGGTATGGTACGAACCATTCCAGAAGGCATTTCTCCAGGCAGTGATGCCGCTAACTTGTCTGTTATGGGTTATGATCCTTCTGTCTATCTGACAGGAAGATCACCGTTGGAAGCGGTAAGCATGGGTATTGAAATGAAGGATACGGATGTTGCCTTCAGGACAAACCTTGTCACTCTGACGGGAGAGGGTAGCTATGAAGATCTGATTATTACAGATCACAGCTCCGGAGATATAACCAGTGAAGAGGCAAGGATACTTATCGAAGCGGTACAGAATAGATTTGGGACAGATTTTTTGAAGTTTTATCCAGGGGTGAGCTATCGTCATGCATTGATTATTAACAACGGATCCGTGCATTATGATTTAACACCTCCCCACGATGTGCTGACGAAGAGAGTGGGGGATCATTTGCCAAAGGGTGAAGGATCAGAATTTATAACAAAGATGATGAAAGAAAGCTATGAAATACTTTCTGCGCATCCCATCAATCTTAACAGAACAGAAAAAGGACTAAATCCGGCAAATAGCATTTGGATCTGGGGTCAAGGCCGAAAGCCAGCCCTTTCATCTTTCTTTGAAAAGTATGGAATTAAAGGGGCTACAATCTCTGCAGTAGATTTGATTAAAGGGATTGGGCTATGCGCAGGGCTGGACTCTATAGATGTGGAAGGGGCTACCGGAACCATCCATACAAATTTTGAGGGAAAAGCCCGGGCAACCATTGAAGAATTCAAGAAGGGCCAGGATTTCGTCTATCTCCATGTGGAAGCACCTGATGAATGCTCCCACCAGGGTGATGTGCAGGGAAAGGTCAAATCTCTTGAACTTATTGATGAGAAAATACTTCGC
>CAYXGK010000109.1:0-2368 GCA_964464565.1 uncultured Muribaculaceae bacterium
CCCGACCGATGCCTTAGAAGGGCATTGCTCTATCCAGCTGAGCTACCAGGACAACTAAAGTTATTATACACTAATTTTGGTTAGTGTTCAACAACTTTTAATCTATATATTCAAATTCATAGTTTAATAATTTAACAGTATCACCAGACATAGCACCTAGTTTTTTTAATTCATCATCTATACCCATTTTTCTTAATTTTTTTGCAAAAGCAAGCAAAGCTTCATTTGAACTAAATTTAGTCATTTTAAATAGTTTTTCTACTTCTTTACCACTTATCAACCAATAATCCTTTTCTTTAGAAATTGTGAATGGCTTTTCTTTTTCAAATTTGTATAATATATGACTCTCAAAGAACTCTTCTTCATATATAGGTTCTTCTTTAATATTTTCTAAAGTGTCCGCTATATTTATTAATAATTGATCTAAACCCACACCTTCTATAGCACTTATTTCATATATTTTTAAATCAACTTTTTTCTTGAATTCTTCTAAATTTGATTTTGAATTTGGCATATCCATTTTATTAGCTATTATTATCTGAACTTTACTTTTTAATTTACTTGAAAATGATTCTAGTTCTTTATTTATAGTTAAATAATCTTCGTATGGATCTCTACCTTCAATTGCGCTCATATCTATTATATGGGCAATTAGTCTAGTTCTTTCGATATGCTTTAAAAATTTATCACCAAGTCCCAAACCTTCAGATGCACCTTCTATTAAACCAGGTAAATCAGCAACAGTAAATGTTCTTCCATCAATAGTTCTTACAACGCCTAAATTAGGTGATAATGTTGTAAAATGATATTCAGCAATCTTTGGTTTTGCTCTTGATATTTTAGATAAAAGAGTGGATTTTCCAACACTAGGCAGACCCACTAATCCAACATCTGCGATTAATTTAAGCTCTAACTTAATATTTTTAATTTCCCCTTCTTCTCCGTGTTCAGATATTTCTGGTGCTGTATTACTTTGAGATGCAAAGGCTGCATTTCCTCTTCCGCCTCTACCACCAGTAGCAACTATTACTGAATCACCTTTTTTTACTAAATCTCCTATTAAAAGATTAGTGTCTAAATCTTTTATTGTAGTTCCTAGTGGTACACTAACTATTAAATCTTCAGCACTTTTTCCATTTTGTCTTTTGCCAGATCCGTGTTTACCATTTTCTGCTTTAATATGTTTTTTATACCTAAAATCTAATAAAGTATTTAATCCCTCATCTACTTTAAATATTATGTTTGCTCCTCTTCCGCCATTTCCACCATCTGGGCCACCATCTGGAACATATTTTTCACGTCTAAAAGAAGTGACTCCGTCTCCCCCTTTACCAGCATTAACTTTTATTACAACTTCATCTACAAACATAAATACCTCTTAAAAAAAAGCAAGTTATAAATTATCTTGCTTCGTAAATGCTAACTTTTTTCTTATCTCTACCTAGTCTTTCAAATTTAACATAACCAGATATTTTAGCAAATAATGTATGATCTTTTCCGATTCCAACATTGGTTCCAGCATGTATTTTAGTTCCTCTTTGACGATATAGTATAGATCCACCAGATACAAATTCACCATCTGCAGCTTTAGCACCTAAACGTTTAGATTCGGAATCTCTACCATTAGTAGTTGATCCTTGTCCTTTTTTATGCGCAAATAATTGAATATTAAACTTCAACATATTATTCCTCCTTTTTTACAGTAATATAGTCTCTATAATCATCTTCTAATTCCATAAGCATATTGATCATATTTTTTAATAAAATATTAACTACATCTATATCTTTAAGTATCTCTATAGAAAGTTCATCACCCTCAATTACTTTTATTGAAGTATTATCTATAGATAATATAGCATTTATACTTGTTATAACAGTTGAACTAACTGCAGCACAAACGATATCTTTACCCGATTCTTCATAACCAGAATGTCCGGATATAGTAATTTTATTTTTTTTTATTAAAACTTTTATCATATTAACCAATCTTTGTTATTTTAATCTTAGTATATGGTTGTCTATGTCCTTGTTTTTTAAAGAAGTTATTCTTTTGTCTATAATGAATTACATCAATTTTTCTTTGTTTTCCATGTTTTATAACTTCACCAACAACTTTAGCTCCACCAACATATGGAGTTCCAAATACATTGTTAATCATTATTATTTTATCAAATACTACTTCTTTAGTAGGTTCAACATCTAATAATTCAACATATATTTCTTGTCCAACTTCTACATTGTATTGTTTTCCACCTGTTTCTATAATTGCTTTCATATTGCCTCCTTTTTTCCAAGACTCACCTTTGAGGTGCTACGCTTATAACCTCTTTAGAGTGGTTGTAGACCGAGGTCTAACAAACGTATAAAT
>CAYXGK010000110.1:0-2364 GCA_964464565.1 uncultured Muribaculaceae bacterium
TATGGTTGTCCTCCTCGATAAATGTAGCTACGGCTAAGGATGAAATTACGAATATCACGGTTATTGCCGTGATCATGGTAAACTTTTTTCTTTGATAAAGAACTCGAAGCATTTCAGAGGCCATAAAGAAAAGCAAGCTATAGTACAGGATAATTAGACCAAGGGATGGGCTTACTGCGTTAACAAACCCAACACCGGGTAAAAAGAAAAAGTCATTCAGCCCCGTCATTATTTTGATGAGAAGTTCAGATGCAGCTGCTCCTACCCCGAAGGGGATTCCCCCAACAAAGGATAAGGGGATTAGGCAGATCCCTATCGGTATAATAACGCCGGACAGTGCAATGATTGGAATGTTCATAAAAAAGGAGGCGATGGAAAAATAATTAAAAAGGTAGGCTGTTAGGGGAGCCATTCCAAGCTGTATGGCAACAAGAGGGGCCACAGATTTCAACCATTTAATTACAACAGGGGATTGTATTTTTTCTTCAAGGTTGTCAAGCCTCCTGTTTGCCCAGGGCATTAATACAGACAGGCAAAATACAGCCAGGTAAGATAATTGAAACCCTACGTTGAATAAGTAATAAGGGTTTACCAGCAGCATAAGTAAGGCGCTAGAAGCAGCACAGGCTAAAAAGTCGTATCTGCGCCAGGTCAGCTTTGATAAGATATGAATAATAATCATCTCTACTGCCCTGACTACAGAGGGTGAAAATTCCGATAAAGCAGCATATAGTACAAGAATTAGAATGGCTGCAAGGTTCAGCAGCTTACTTCTCCCTCCACCTAGAATTTTGTTAATAGACAAATAGACGATACCAACGTGTATTCCAGATACACTCAAAATATGAGCAATGCCATTCTTTTGGAACGCTTCGTAGGTTTCATCCGATATATCGGTAACATCGCCAAAAAGCATGCCTACGAAAACTCCGCAAGCATCAGGATCCATCACCTGCTTTAACTTTTCTATATAACCGTATTTAAACGTAGCTAAAGAATGGTGGTAGCGACTGATATTATTTCCATCTACCTTCATTCCGGTAATCAGGATGCTCCTGCCAATTAAGTCTTGGGGCTTTTCTATTTTACCTTTCAGATTAATAAGTGTTTTACCCTTCCAACCTTTATCCATAACTGATTCATCGATTTCACCGCTAGGATCCTTCAGTTCCTGAACGCTATAGGCAGAACATTTTATAGTTACGCTGAAGTAGTCTTCTCCTTTTTCCTGTATGGCAAGGACCCTTCCGTAAATTTCAGCTGTCTGACCGGGGTAATTCTCTAGTGGATCCTTATTATGATGGGCTACATAGAAAAAGGTGCTTCCTAGAATTAGAAAGGCCAGAAAAAAGCACGAACCCCTGCCTATTCGTTTTTTCATGTCCGTAACATGTAATTTTGCGGGTAATCCTATTTTATCATTATTTGATTTTAGTAGGATGAAGATTGCCAGTAATACAATTTCGATTAATCCAACCAGGGTTAGAAACAGCAGTCCGGGACCTGCATAATATTGCAGGATGATCCCACTTATAAATGATAGAAATATAAATACAATTGGTCTTCGTAACATCTTCCCTCTTTATCATTTGTAATTCGTGGTAGCTTATAAAACATAATTATTATCTTGTACATTTTACTATTAATTACTTATATTGTCAATTAGTGTGGGTCTGTGGGAACTAATGTATAATTACATCAATCCTATGGCTAAAATATCTTAAGATTACTTTCTTCACTGCAGGGTATCTAGATATTTGCAATAAAATTAAGGGGGATGCCTACAGCTGATTGCCATAATTTAATATTACAGGTATATTACCGTTGTATGTCTTTCAATATTTTTAGATTACACCTTAATTACCATTGTGGTATAATGAAACTGAAAAATTTCTAGCAATCACAGATTGCTAAAATTTCTATATGGCACCTACTTGCAATTTACTACGTAAATTGAGTTAGGTGCTCAACTGAAAAAGTGGGTGATATATTTGACTGATAAATTTAATGATAATGATAAACAAAAGGAAATTGATCTCTTCTTTGATAAGTTTGAAGAAGTTAATACAGGCTTTGATAAGATCACGCAAGACTTTGACAAAAGCCTGAATAAACCGGAAATACAAAACGATGTTGAGGGTAAGGATGCAAAAGTGAAAGTAGGGTCCGGATTAGAACCAGAACCCATAGCTGCTACTTCGCGAATGGACAGACTTTCCCAATCGAAGCCTCGTAAGCTTTTTTCTACAATTACGGAAAAAACATCCGCCACAAAAAATAGGATTTTTTCCGGCAAGCCAGCAGAGGCTGGATCTAACGAAACAGGAAGTTCTTCTTCTAAAGAGGTATCCATGACAAAGAAAA
>CAYXGK010000111.1:0-2353 GCA_964464565.1 uncultured Muribaculaceae bacterium
ATACGATACAATAAGAAAAGCGAAAAGGATTCCTCCTTTTCGCTTTTCCTTTTAGCCGTATATACTCACCCAATTCACTACAAAATCGGGTGGGGATGTAACAGAAAAATCAGCAATCGATGATTGCTAGAATTTTTCGGTTTGAGCACCTAGCACAATTTGAGAAGCAAATTGACGGCAGGTGCCATACAGAAATTTCATTGATCTTTGATCAATAGAAATTTTTCAGTTTACTCAAAGTATAAAAAAAGGTACAATGTAAAATAGTGAACTTGCGAAGGAAGGATAATATAAAATGAAAATGCTCGTAAAAGAAAACAAACTATTATTTATTATTATTGTTTTATCTCTTCTTGTGGCGCTTGCAGCAATTGGAGGCAGGCTGTTTGTCGAGAGTAAAAATAAAACCTATGACATTGTACTGGATTACCATGAAATAGAGGCCATGGCAGAACAATCGGATCAGGATGTTTCCTGGTGGCTAAGGCAGTTTAAAGAGATGGGCATTACAAAGGTAGGTCTGCTAGAGGAGAATCTGGTTACCTTGATGGAAGATACAGAGATGCCTATTAGTGCTACTGTTATGGACATTATTATGAAGGATGCAGACTGGGAGAAAGATTATCCTGAAAGCTTCATCCAGGCAATGTATGAAAACGGTTTTGATCGTTACGATCTGCTTGTTGAATCTGCCTCTAAAGAATCCTTTGATTTTATATCAAAAGCCATCACAGAAAGATATAAACCAGATAAATACCTGATAAATCCTTCAGAAACGGGTGGGTATATTTTATTAAACGGAACGGCAAAGGAAACCCTTTATACTGAAAAATATAAATATATGAATTCGATAAAAAAAGGCTTTATCGAGCAGGATGAGATCGTCAGTTCAAAACTGATGTATTTAAACTATGGGATGCTGCCATCGAAGGTGAGCATAATACAGGATGCAGGCATGAAGATGATGCCCCGTACAGCTAGCTATGAGGGATGGAATGATAGCCAATATGTAAAAGCGGTTATTAAAAGCTACAGTGAATTAGGCGTTGTACCGGAATACATGATCGTTGGCGGGGAAGCCATTATCGGCCTGGATGATGGTATTGAAATCGCCAGCAACTATATTACAGAAAATAATATTACTCTTGGTCTGATTGAAAACACCACCCAGCTTCAGAACCTTCTTCAACTTGGTGTCAATGAAGCGGTTGTAGGTACGGATTACAATTCAGTAAGAGTATTCAGTGTCTGGGATTACATTCAAAATCGTTACCAGTACTATGGATATGAGGGTGCCAAGGAAATTGAAAACACCTTGTTTCGTGCCGTAGTGGAAAGAAACATACGATTGATCTACTTCAAACCTATAAAGGAGTTTAAGGATCAGCATGTATATGTAACAGATATTGAAGAGTACCAAACCATGTTTACAAACTTAGAGGACAGGCTAAGTGAGCATGGCTTCCAGTTTGGAGAAACAGCACCGATGAAACCCTATCAGGTAAACCTGTTAATAAACCTGTCTATCGCTATTGGCTGTGTTGCGGCTGCTGTCTTGTTGATTAGAACCATCCTTCCAATAGATAGAAGGTGGAAGATGGGGTTGACGGGCCTTGGTATAGTAGGCGTGTTAGGGACTTATTATGTAATGCCTGCATTTGCAGAACTTATCACCTCTTTTGCGGCTGCTGTAATCTTTGCTTGCCTGGCTACTGCCTTTCTGGTAAAGCAGAGTAAGAGTTATGCAGATAAGTTAAATAAAGATGAAAAGTTAAATAAAATTATTTTCTTAAGTATTGCAACTTTAGTGGGCGCAGTGGTTCTATCCTTACTAGGAGGAATGATGACAGCGGCACCTATTTCATCCATAAGCCACATGCTGGAGATTGATATTTTTAGAGGTGTTAAGCTGGCGCAGCTGCTGCCCCTGGTATTCTTTATTATCGTCTATCTTGCCTATTATGGTTTTGGCGAAAACAAGAGATTGCCAGGCAGGCTCGAGTTTCGGGATCTCCATGACTTGATGAATGCAAGCATCAAGGTTTGGATGGTGGTTATAGGGGTTTTGGTGGCAGGCGTAGGGGCCTATTATATTTTGAGAACCGGTCATGATTCTTCCATTGAAGTTTCAAGCTTTGAAATGCTTTTTAGAAACACCCTTGAAGATAAGCTATTAGCCAGACCACGAACCAAGGAATTTTTATTTGCATTTCCGGCTGTGATGATGATGGTGTATACTTCAGTTAGAAGATTTAAGCTTTGGCCAATTATCTTTGGGCTAGCATCTGTTATTGGGCTTACATCTGTCATTAATACCTTTATGCATATTCGAACTCCGCTTTATCTTGGCTTT
>CAYXGK010000112.1:0-2258 GCA_964464565.1 uncultured Muribaculaceae bacterium
CCATGTTTGGTAGAGATACTCCTGTCGAATTGGAATTCGGGCAGGTTGATAAAATATAGGTGCACTTATTAATAAACATGTCAGAAGAGTGCCCCGCCGGAGATTCATAATCCTTCGATTAAGAATTTGATGGCGACAGATATGAAAACATGTTAAATAACTGCCACGGCAGAGAAAGGAGACTTACAAAATGGCAAAGAAAGTAGAAGGGTTAATTAAACTGCAGATTCCAGCAGGAAATGCAACTCCGGCACCACCAGTTGGACCTGCACTAGGTCAAAAAGGTGTAAACATCATGGACTTCTGTAAGCAGTTCAATGCAAAGACAGCAGATCAGCCAGGTATGGTTATTCCAGTAGTAATCACCGTGTATGCGGATAGATCATTTACATTTATAACAAAGACACCACCTGCTGCGGTACTGCTAAAGAAGGCTGCAAATCTTCAATCTGCATCCGGAGAACCAAACAAGAAGAAGGTAGCGACTTTAACTGTTGATCAAGCAAGAGAAATTGCAAAAGCAAAAATGCCAGATTTAAATGCAGCAAGCATTGAAAGTGCCACAGAGATGATCAAAGGTACCGCTAGAAGCATGGGAATCGTAATTAAAGACTAATAAGTGGGAGGCAGATGCCGCTAATACCACAAGGAGGTAAAGAAAATGCCTAAAAGAGGTAAGATTTACAAAGAGTCAGCAAAATTAGTTGACAGAGCCACATTATACGATGTGAATGATGCATTAGCATTAGCAGTTCAGACTGCAAAAGCGAAGTTTGATGAGACAGTAGAAGTTCATATCAGACTTGGTGTAGATGGAAGACATGCAGACCAGCAAGTAAGAGGAGCCATCGTACTCCCTCATGGAACTGGTAAGACAAAGAAGGTCTTGGTATTTGCAAAAGGACCAAAGGCTGCTGAAGCAGAAGCTGCTGGAGCAGATTATGTTGGTGCTGAAGAAATGGCTACAAAAATTCAGACGGAAAATTGGTTTGATTTTGACGTAGTTGTAGCAACTCCTGACATGATGGGTGTTGTTGGAAGACTAGGTAAAATCCTAGGTCCAAAAGGCCTTATGCCAAACCCAAAATCCGGTACTGTTACCATGGATGTTGAAAAGGCTCTTCAAGAGATAAAAGCCGGTAAGGTTGAATATCGTCTTGATAAGACAAATATCATTCATACACCAATTGGAAAGGTTTCCTTTGGACCAGAAAAGCTTGCCGACAATTTCAACGCTTTATTAGAAGCTGTTGTAAAAGCAAAGCCATCTGCCGCGAAGGGACAGTATCTTAAGAGTGTGACCGTATCGTCCACTATGGGACCTGGCGTGAAAGTCAACCCAACTAAGATCTAACCTGGTAACTGGAAAAATTGAATACAAGCCGTAGACAGCAGGTGCAACCGCTTAATTTCCTGCCGAGGTATCTCATATATATAATATGTGGCCTTTTCTGTCTATGGTGGAAGAGGCCCTTTCTTATTATAAAAGGGCAGCCACCAAATCCTGATATAAAAATCAGGAGGGTAGAACCAGTATAATTTATAAAATGTGTATTGCACGAATAGAACGAGAGGAAAACATCTCGTAGAAGCGCACAGATAGAGAAGCGTGATAAGCAATACCGGAGAGGAGAACTATAATGTCAGTAGAGCATTTAAAGCAAAAACAACAGGTAATCGACGAAATCAAAGAAAAGCTAGAAAAAGCTCAATCTGCAGTAGTCGTTGATTACATTGGAATCACCGTTGCTCAAGCGGATGCTATGAGAAAAAAGCTACGTGAAGCAAATGTTGATTATACTGTTTACAAAAATACTTTAGTAAGCAGAGCCATCGAAGGAACAAAATACGAAGCCTTAAAGGATTCCCTTTCAGGACCTAGTGCCTTCGCGATCAGCTATGATGATGCAGTAGCACCAGCTAGAGTCCTAAGCTCAATTATGAAGGAATACAAGAAGATGGAGTTTAAGGCAGGTGTCATCGAAGGATCCTACTTTGATGGAGAGGGTGTAAAAGCAGTTGCTGCTCTTCCTTCAAGAGACGAACTTATCGCGAAGTTTATGGGAAGCATTCAGTCACCAGTATCCAAATTTGCCCGCACAATTCAGGCTATTGCCGACGCAAAAGCGGAGTAGTGCAAAAATAGAATATAATATCAAAATATATAAAGGAGAAAATTAAAATGAATAAAGATCAAATTATTGAAGCTATAAAAGCGATGACAGTTTTAGAATTAAATGAATTAGTTAAAGCATGCG
>CAYXGK010000113.1:0-583 GCA_964464565.1 uncultured Muribaculaceae bacterium
ATTACGCCACCAATGATGAGATACTTGCCATAGCTTTCTGTAGAAAATGTGGAAAGCCCATACATGATAGCTATAATCATGGCTATATAAACAACATTTCCTAAAATATCCCACCCTCCTTCTTCCACCTCTGCTTTCGTTTTTGGAAGTTTTCTTGCGGCTATAAAGAAAGACACGATACTAATAATACAGGTCATAATAAAAATTGATCTCCAGCCCAGGTAATGATTCAACATCCCCCCTATAACAGGCCCAGCTGATAATCCTATATAGGTAGAAGCTATAGAAAATCCAATGACCTTACCTCTTTTTTCAGGTGGAAAGGCACTGATCAGAACTGCCATATTTGTACTAAAAATCAAGGAAGCTCCGATTCCCTGAAGCATCCTAGTAATTAATAATGCTTGTATCGACCATGAAAAAACAGCACCACCAGAGCAAAGAGAAAATATAAAGAGACCGATGACAAGTATTCGTTTTCTTCCTGTGAGGTCTGCTAGCCTGCCAAATGGAACAGAAAAAGCAGCCACCGCCAGGATATAGCCATTAATAATCCAGTTTAAAGCAATTGCACTTGCGCTAA
>CAYXGK010000113.1:593-2246 GCA_964464565.1 uncultured Muribaculaceae bacterium
ATTTAAAGCACTACCTGTAAAAGTAGTAATAAAGGCCGTAAGGATTACTACAATAATCGTTGCCGTTTGTGTTTTATCTAACTTGCTGATATTACCTTCCCGTGTTTTATTTTTCATAATACTTCGTCCTTTTCTATAGTTTAGCCATTTGTTCTTTACAAATAATAGTATATGACACTTTCAATAATAATATCAAGCATATAGCAGAATTTCGTTTTGCAGGATATTTTGCAAGAACCACGGGCAGACACGGGACGGTTCTGATATCCGAGACAGACACCAGAACCGTCCCCGTGTCTGCTGATGTCCGGGGCACACTTCTCCTCTTTTCAATCCACCACAGCGATTGACCGACTTATATTGAAGGACTTATTAAGTTATAAAATCCAGAAGCTGACCATGCGGATAATATTTTTTCGGTGAACCTCAAATAACTGACGCGCATTGACCACCTGTCGCTCCCCGCAGTTAGAAAGAATAACTTGACTATTTTCTTGATTTTCTCCATCAACCATATACCCGGTTATAGTTACCCAGTGCCAATTGTCTTCCTCAAGTTCTTGGGCACGATGAAACAAAATCAAAAGGGCTACAGGATTACCTCCATCAATACTCTCTTTTACAAAATCAAACGCCTTTTTTCTTTTAAATCTGCCACAAAATTTGAATTCTGCCTTGACGCCATGTTTTTTACAAAATTTAATAAATTGTCTTCCGAATTTTTTGGCATAGGGGTAGCCAAAGGCCCCTGGTTTCATATAAGTGTACATTTCTTCCATGGCATCTAGATATTCTGCCTGATCGAACATTCTCACATTTCCATTATAGAGCCCTGTCATTCTAGGATCATTGCCTGCGTAATAGGCTACCAGATTTGCCCCACTGGTGCATCCACATCCTGCCTTTTGCTTCCATTCATGGGAAAACCACTCCTGGTTTCCACCATATGCAATCACTTCATCCTTATTATTTACTATTGGGAAATTCAATTCCTTAACAATCATTTTCAAAACTTCTTTCTGATGAACAATTTCTTTACCACTTGTGATTCAATGAATCTTACCTTACGGCAACACTTATATATCGTAAGATTAATTGTACCATAAAGCAGCATGAATTATAAAATTTATCCTATAACCATTTTATGCTTGCTGTCGAATAAAGGTTTTATATGGACCCATTGCTTTCAAAGGGAAACGATATTTAATAGGAAATGATTTTTCCTATTAAATAAAAAGTGTAAATGACGGAATCAAGTTAAAGATTCCCATTTACACTTTCTTTATATTTCATAATAATTATTTTTTGGCCTGCTGCCCAGAAAGATCTACCTAAACTGGCATGATGGTCTTTCCATATTCATGGTTTATTACCTGTGCCAAGCTGCAGTAAATAGCAGAAAGTCCACAGAAAATACCTACCCATCCACCTAAAGTCTTAACCGCATGAATGCCAGAAAAATCAGCTATAGCTAAAAGAAGAAACAGTATGGTCAGTGACAGAAATACCATCTGAAGCCCTCGATTATGCTTTAGTGTGCCCACAAACATGAGACCTGTAAATATGGCCCATAGAAGTAGATAAAAGCCCATGCTAATCTCATCTGCTGATGCGATCTCACTAGTTGGGTTAGCCCATATTACGATAAGAGAC
>CAYXGK010000114.1:0-2206 GCA_964464565.1 uncultured Muribaculaceae bacterium
TACTGTGTACCTTTTTACACAGATCTTTGAAAAAATTTAATATTATGGGGTGAAAAAATGGCATATAAATACGAAAAATTCGGTTCATATCGTGAAAGAGCTACTTTCTCTAAATGGGGTAACCTATTAGAGTTGTCAAACTTACTAGAAATACAAAAGAAATCTTATAATTGGTTTGTCACCGATGGGGTAAAAGAAGTACTTAGCGATTTATTTCCGATTGAGAATTTTTCAGGTACTCTTTCACTTGATTTTGGTGATTACGTATTTGAATCTCCAAAATACTCAATAAAAGATTGCAAAGACAGAAATCTTACTTATGCAACTCCTTTAATGGTTCAAGCAAGACTATTTAACAACGAAACAGGAGAAGTAAAAGAACAAGAAATCTTTTTAGGAAATATTCCGCTTATGACAGAAAGTGGAACTTTCATTATAAATGGGGCAGAAAGAGTAATAGTATCTCAATTAGTACGTTCTCCAAGCGTTTATTATACAAAACAGATAGACAAAAATGGTAGAGCGGTTTTTGCGTGCCAAGTTATTCCTACAAGAGGAACTTGGTTAGAATACGAGATGGACTCAAGGGATGTTTTTTATGTAAGAATAGATAGGACTAGAAAAGTTCCTATAACTACATTACTTAGATCTTTTGGTTTATCTACAGATGAAGAAATAAAAGAAGTATTTGGGGAAGATCCATATATTTTAAACTCAATTGAAAAGGATTCTACAAAAACTAAAGAACAAGCATTAATAGAAATTTATGAGAAATTAAGACCAGGTGAACCAGCTACATTAGATAGTGCAAAAAATCATCTGATTACAAAGTTTTTTGATGAATTTAGATATGATTTAGCAAAAGTTGGAAGATATAAATTTAATAAGAAGTTAGATGTATGTACTAGATTGTTGGGTTGTAAATTAGCTGAATCAATAAAAGTAAAAAACAAAGTTATATTTGAAAAAGATACAGTTGTTACAAAGGATATGTTGGAAGAAATTAAATCTATATTTAGAGATGGCTATAATGTAAAAGAAGTATCTATAAATGAAGATTTAGATTCTTATAATAAGGTTCAAACTATAAAAGTATATTCTAAAATAAATCCTGAAATGGTTGTAGAGATAATTGGAAATGATCAAAGTTTGTCATTGAAGAGACTTACTATATCTGATGTTTATGCAAGTGTTTCATATTACTTAAATTTACTTCAAGGAATTGGAAATATAGATGAAATAGATCATTTAGCTAATAGAAGAGTAAGACAAGTTGGAGAGTTATTACAAAATCAATTTAGAATTGGTTTAGCAAGAACTGAGAGAATAATAAGAGATAAAATGAGTACAGTTGATTTAGCAACTGCAACTCCAAAAACACTAGTTAACATAAGACCTCTTACTGCAGTAATTAAAGAACTATTTGGTTCATCTCAGTTGTCACAATTCATGGATCAACAAAATCCTATTGCGGAATTAACAAATAAAAGAAGATTATCAGCATTAGGACCTGGAGGATTATCTAGAGATAGAGCGGGAATGGAAGTTCGTGACGTTAATGAATCTCATTACGGAAGAATATGCCCTATAGAATCTCCAGAAGGACAAAATATTGGACTTATAACTTCGCTTGCTAGTTATGCTAGAATCAATGACTATGGATTTATCATGACACCTTATGCAAAGGTAAGAAATTCAAAAGTTGAAAAGGATAATATAGAATATTTAACAGCAGATGAAGAAAATGATTATTACATTTCTAGATCAGGTGTTAAGCTATCTAAAGATGGAACATTAGAAGATGAAATGGTTGTTGCGCGTTATAATGGCGACACCATAATGGCAAAAAAAGAAGAAATAGATTATATCGATGTTTCTCCCCAACAAATAGTATCTATTACTGCAAGTTGTATTCCATTTTTGGATAACGATGATGCTACAAGAACGCTAATGGGTGCAAACATGCAACGTCAAGCATTACCTTTATTAAAGGTTGATGCACCAATTGTTGCAACTGGTGTAGAACATGTTGCAGCTAAAGACAGCGGCGCTGTAGTAGTTGCAAAAGCTGACGGTATTGTTGAATATGTAGATGCTACAAAAATAATAGTAAAAAATAAAGAAGGAAAAGATGTTTATTACCTTCAAAATTATGAAAGATCTAACGTTGCAACATGTTATCATCAAAGACCTATAGTTAGAGTTG
>CAYXGK010000115.1:0-536 GCA_964464565.1 uncultured Muribaculaceae bacterium
ATACCTTGATTTTTTCAATGTCAATGATATACTTTATCTACTAGGGGTTTTAGGAGGAAATGGTATTGGCAGAAAGAAAATTTAAAGTAATCCGGGGTGGTGCCGCAGCATCTATCCGAAATAACAATCGAACATTTAAATCCGCATTTGTTACAGATACACGTTTAATGGGGGTTGTGGGTCTGTATATATCATGGGAATTAACCAATACAAATTATGAATCTGATTTCCATCAGTTTTTTTATTTTGATGCTGAGGAATACGGCTTTGAAACTTATAAAGGCTTAATCGGAGACGATCAGGAATCGTTGACAATCATCGAGCAGGCCTTAATTGGAGGCCTTGGAGGAAGTAAAGTTTCCGTGACTGAAAAGGAAGCCACTTTTCTAGTTCAGAAGTATGTCCAAATGAATAAAAGGTTATCAATACCAGTGCCGGAATCATTAAACGAATACAGCTTTCTCCTAAATGAGCCTATTGAGCTTACCGAAGAGGAAAACAAGGTAAAAACCAGGCCTGTCATTAGTATTGGACGA
>CAYXGK010000115.1:546-2112 GCA_964464565.1 uncultured Muribaculaceae bacterium
ATGCACGCCCATTCTCTCAGAATATCAGCTGGTTAATTATTTTCTTATGAGGGTATTTGGCAGGGATTTCGAAGCAGCTGCCTATCTTTCCATGGATAATCTGGATTTGGAGCAGGTTGCAGGTAGTATTGGTGCTACCTTATGTAAAAATAGCATCGAAGAGTTTACGGATAGTGAGGGCACTTCTTATCTCTGTGAGTCCTTAATTGAGGTTGATGGAAAGTACGAATTGGTCATTTCTGAACTTAAGGTTGAGCACTTGCAGATATCTAGTCTTGAGAAGCGATCTTCATTTTTTATATCCCCTGCAGAGGCTGCTATGATGCTAAACCGTTCAGAATTTATTACTGTATATGAAATTATTTCAGATCCCGAAGTGTTTTCGAAAAACTTTTCAGATATCTCTACCAGCAATATGCAGACCATTCACGATAATGGGCGATTATACCTGGAATTCAATAAGAATAATGATCATGTAAACCGGAAGGTATTCAGGCTTAACGAAGACATCCATGGATTATACTATGCTACCGACTTTGGTCAGCTAATAACCGCCGCCTATAGTCTCTCGGATATACACAGTATCGAAAAGAAGCTAAGAAGCAGCAAACTTGACAGTAGTCTTATGACCACTGCCAAGTATGAATTTAAAGAACCTATTTTATACGAGTTTATCCAGAGTGATTTCGATGACTTTTCAGACTTCCTGGATTTTCTAAATACCTGATTAAATAATTGATAAAGAATGAAGGAAAAAGTGTTTTCAGCGAAAACCGAAAGATTTTTTCCTTTTTTATTTGTCAATCAGATCAAAGATCTGCTTGCTGATTCTCTTTACGGGAGCATTCGATATATTTGAACATACTACTATAGAAAGATTCCTCTCCGGACAAATCCAAAAGCTTGCCCGAAAGCCGTCATCCGTACCCTCATGTCCAAAAAGTTCAACGCCATTTTGTTCTCTCTTAAACCAACTCAGGCAGATCTGCTCTCCGTTGTTGGGGACCGTCGCCTGTGGACGCCACATCATTTCATAGGTTTCCGGCTTCAGTATTCGCTTATTAAGATTAGCTATCGCCCATTTTTCCATATCACTCAGGTTCGAGGTTAAGGTGGAGCTTGGACCATGAGCCCTGTTATATGGGAAGTGGGGTGCTTTTACAATGTTCTTCTCTGAGTCTTTTTCATGGGGCGTGCAGAGGCGTCTGTCTTGATTCCCCTCTTTACTATAAATCCCTCTTTCAAAGGTTAGCAAGGTAGAATCCAACATCCCTAAAGGGTTAAAGATATTTTTATTCACATACTCTTCAAAAGGCATCCCTGCCACTTTCGATATAATTAATCCTAAGGTTTCATAAGCCATGTTGCTATAGGCAAATTTAGATGCATCCGGAGACCATAGGAGATGCTCTTGCGTTACAAGCTCGGAGCGAACATATCTTTCCAATGCGGCATCATCTGTTTCAGGTTGATCCCAGCAGTAGTCCTTCACATCTGGCATTCCCGATGTATGGCTTAATAGCTGACGAATGGTTATGTTCTTATATCTTTCATCAGACATTGTAA
>CAYXGK010000116.1:0-2102 GCA_964464565.1 uncultured Muribaculaceae bacterium
AACCCTATTTGCAAATTTAAAAGGACTATTACATATAACCTCTATTACTGGTGCCGGTATATCATACTTATTCGCTAACTGTGTTATTATACTAGTCTTCTGCTCCGTCGCGAACTCTTGTGTCTCCAACACTGATTATTTTATAATACTTATTATCTAATATATCATATATACATTCACCACTCTTAAACGTATTTGGCCTAACCATATTGATAATATCCTTTATCGTTAAAAACAATTTGCCAAACATTGACAATTGATCTAGCTCTGCCATCGTATAATCATTCTTAGGTGATAGTATTACATAAGACCACACCTTACCAAATTCAGATGCCTCTTCTATTAATACATCTGGAGTAGTCGCTGACCTTGACAATGATGCCATATTATAATCGTAAACTTTACCCCTACCAAATAGTCGTTGCAATAGTGAGGGCTTATGCCATAATATAACTGAACCCCCTTTTGCTACTACTTCTTTATCCATTAATCTCATCGTTATCTTTTACTTTTAATATTATTGTTACCTGTACCCTATCATTAATAATAACTGGTACCAAAGCCCTATTAAGCACCCATTCCCCATCTGTCTTACCTTTAACAATATAACCTAATGATTTAAACTTACTTATATACCTACATAGGTTGTCCCTAGTTATATTCAATTGTTTCATCATTACCCGCCTATTAGCAGTACATATTATATTCTTTGTAACATTAGGGTCTTTTGTATGATTCATCTCAAATTCAACAATCATTTCAAATAATGCTAACTCGCGATTTGTTAACCCTAATATACCGTTTAGTGCGCTTAAAAACTCATGGTACACAGTCTTGCTTGATACAGACTTTACTAGTTTATTCATTCTCTAATAGTTCCTTTACCTTACTTAATACTTTAATCATATTATAATTAACAGTCTCCAATTCAACCTTTACACATGTCTGGAGTAAGCCGTCATTATAATCCTTGTTTGCTTCAGTTATAGTCGCTTTATACTCTTCAATCCTTTCATTTATAAAGTTGATCGCATCTGCAATAGTAGTATTAACTACCTCAACATCACCTGATGCTATAAGTGATTCAATAACCTCAGCAGGTACTGATGCAGTATAACTCATATTGAATGCGCCATCGCTCCGCTCAGCGTCATGCCTATAAAAGTCGCCAGACTCATCAATGGTAAATATCATATCCTCACCATACCCAAATAAACCACCCTTTATTTTAACTTGTTTAATATTGCTCATATTATAATCATTTAAATGTTATACTATATATAACGCATAAACTATACAAAGGTGCCCACCTTATATAAAATAAAATGGGCCATACCTAAGTACAGCCCACAATAACACACAACCAACACTATTTAAAACATAACTAGTCTTTTACGATAGCTATAATATCATACGGTTTAATCAATTGGCTATCTTTGAACAAATCAAAGTCTATAGCATGGCGCCTATTATATACTACTATATCACCAGCTTTAAATGGCGTTTCTAGCCCACCTGGTATACTTAGTACAATACCTGTACCATAAATTGATTCAACCTCTTTAACCTCTGAAACAGTCTCATACTTATTAAAACCATCCTCATCCACTTCTTTAGTAGGTACCTGTGTAACTACCTCTTTTGATATCATTTTAATAGCCAATGGTTTAACCATAACATCCTTAAAGAACGTATATTTAATACCATTAACAACTGTCTCCAAAACCTTATCTTCATTAACTACTTCACTATTAATATCTGCGCTTACTTCAGTCATAACTATTTTACTTTTAATATATTACCCTTCATACAAAAACGTTTAGCATGTGATGGACATGGTATAAGTCTATCTGTTTCATCAAATACATAAAATGCACAATCGTCACAAAAGCCACTAGGTTGACTAATAATATCATATGCTACGCCATTTATCTCAGTTTGCCTACTCTTTAAGGCATTATAGTACTCTTCTTCACTCATATATTTCATTGTTTATTAAACCCACGATACCCCTTTACAGGTGTTATCCATTCTAGCAAATTATTGCATTTAAGTATTACTTTCAGTATTGCCGTACGTCATAGCTTTTACCTACGCTATTT
>CAYXGK010000117.1:0-2086 GCA_964464565.1 uncultured Muribaculaceae bacterium
GAGAATAGCAATAATGGTATTCCTGTTAAAATCCCCGCCAAGGCCAGAAGCCCCCATTGATAGGGCTCCCCAGAAGCGATAGCACCTAATCCGGCATATTCCTTATAGATCACAAAGATTAGGGCGAAAGGAGCTAGAAAAATGGTTTCATAGAGAATTGTAAGAATAGCGGTCAGCCTGTATTTTCTCTTAATCGCTGCATATGTGGCGAATGTTGTGGCAAGGCCTAATGCAATAACTGGGAAAGTTCGATAATATAGTAGTAATACTCCAACTCCTAGGATAGCCAGTATAATTGCTATTAATTTATGCAAATTTAGCTTTTCATGAAAAAAAACAACGCCAAATAAACATACAAACAAAGGTTCAATATAGTAGCCAATGCTTGTTTGGATAATATAATCGTTATTCACGGCCCATATATAAATACCCCAGTTACATGAAATGATGATCCCTGCAATAAAGAAGGTAACAATCATTCTCCTGTCCTTCAAGGGCTCCTTAATCCCTTTCCACCCATAAGAAATGATCGCTGCTATAAATGCAAAGATAGCCACCAGAACAATTCTGTATGTCATTATAATAAAGGGAGGGATGGGCTCCAGTGATTTCCAGTATACCGGGAGAATTCCCCATAACACGGCACAAAGGATTGCAAATGCAATCCCTTGGCGGTATTCTTTTTTATTGTTAATTAATTTACTCACTTTTACACCGTTGGATCGATCAATAGCTGCTGGTCAATTGCCTGTCCGGGAGGTACGATAGGAGCAACGTCTTCATCGACAAAGATCTCACATGCGATGACAGCACCCATTCCGCTTGATTTAGCTTCTAATAGGGCATTCTCCAAGTCCTTGGTATCATGTACTAAATATCCTTTTAAACCAAAGGCTTCTGCCAGTTTCTCATAGTTTACGACATCCGGCAGGTCCGTGCAGGAATAACGTTTATCAAAGAATAGCTTTTGCCATTGTCGTACCATACCAAGAGTATGGTTTTTTATTACCACCGTTATGATAGGCAGCTCTTGGGAGGCAACGGTAGCCAGCTCGTTTAGATTCATACGGAAACTACCATCTCCACTGATGTGAACCACTTGTTTATCCGGGTTACCTATTTGAGCACCGATTGCCGCACCGAGGCCAAAGCCCATTGTCCCGAGCCCCCCTGAGGTCATAAAAGTTCTTGGCTTTCTGAAAGGCCATTTCTGCGCCGTCCACATTTGATGTTGCCCTACATCGGTTGCAACAATCACATCATCCCCTAAGGTATCATTCAAAACGGTAAAGATATTATCAGGATTTAATTTGCCCTCTGATTTCTTTTTCTTCTTTCTCCAAGAATCAATTTTTTGGTTCCATTCTGTTCTCTCCATTGGGTTCAACATGGGAAGAATCACGGAAAGGGCTTCCTTTACATCGCAATTTGCACAGTAGTCATATCTCATGTTCTTTCCAAACTCAGAAGGATCGATGTCAATATGTATAGCGCCAATGGCAAGGATAAGGTCGCTGTTGTGAGCAGCCATGTTTGCCTGCTTTTCTCCGTGCATGCCCAGCATACCAAGAGATAAGGGATGTCTTCTGTCGAAGGAGCCCATGCTCATCAATGTTGTAATCACAGGGATTTGGGACTTCTCCGCCAGCATAGTAAGCTCCTGAGAGGCTTCGGATATAATAACGCCGCCGCCAGCATAAATAACTGGTCTTTCTGCTTTGTTGATTTCCTCTGCAATCTTTACCATGGTGTCCAGATCCACTGGTTTGCAGATACATGGTTCGTCTAACTGGCAGGGCTGATACTCCCCAAGGGATACCCCAACAATATCTACTTCCTGAAAGGAGTCCTTTCCTAGAAGATTAATGGGGACCTGTCCTGTAATAACCACCATGGGGCTAGAGTCCATATATGCAGTTGCTATCCCGGTAACGGTATTTGTGGCACCGGGGCCACTGGTCGCAAAGCAAACACCCACCTTGCCAGTTGAGCGGGCATAACCATCTGCAGCATGAGTAGCTCCCTGCTCATGGCTGGTTAATATATGTTTGATTCTGTCCTGGTAGTCATATAGGGCATCATAAAG
>CAYXGK010000118.1:0-2054 GCA_964464565.1 uncultured Muribaculaceae bacterium
TGCAAGAAGTAGTGTAGTTACTGCCAGAGTAGATGAGATTCAGTTCCATCTCCCTATTTACGTAGGTTCCCTTGTAACAGTTACTTCAACAATTGCCTATGTGGGTAGAACATCAATGGAGGTCATTGTATTTGTTGATGTGGAAGACCTACAGTCGTCTGCAGAGCCTATGAGAGCCCTATCCGCATTTTTTACCATGGTTGCTTTGGACGAAGATGGCCATCCGCGTCAGGTTCCAAGCCTTGAGATAGAAACAGAAGAAGAAAAAATATTATATAATTTTTTTAAAAGAAGACGCGAATCCCACCACAGATCTTAAAACTAGAAGGAAGCATTAAATGGCCTCACTTACATTGGGGACATTTAATTTTTTCTATGGCCAGCGATTCTTGGCCCGCGGCATGTCCTTCTAGTCTCATGGCTGGATTATCTTCCATCTATGGAAACCTTTCGGTCAGATCCTTCCTTTAAGAGCTTCCACAACACCTCTTCATCTCCCTCTTTTATGGCTTTATGATACTCTTTTAGGCGTTCAATAATGCCTTCTATTTCTTCTGCCAAATATTCTTGGTTCAATAAAAACAGCTCTGTCCACATATCGGGATTCAACTTTGCTACCCTAGACATATCTTTATAGCTGCCCGCCGAAAAGCCCTGATGTTCTAAGGCCGTTGGACTTTTTATATAGGCACTGGATACCACATGGGCCAGCTGGGATGTAAAGGCAATAATTCGATCATGCTCCTCGGGAGAGGAAATCTGAACATTCGTAAAGCCAAGGGACGTCCAAAGCTTTTTAAGTCTTGCCATTGTTCTAATTTCAGTCCCAGAGGAAGGGGTCAGTACCATGGACGCATTCTTAAACAAAGTCTTCTGAGAATGTTCAAATCCAGAGAATTCAATGCCTGCCATAGGATGGCCGCCCACAAAAACAAAACCATTTTCTTTTGCAATTGGATACGCTGTCGTACATACATCTTCTTTGATGCCACAGCAGTCCAATACAACCGCACCCTTCTTAAACTGATTTCCTTTTTCTTTGATAAATTGCATCGCCGCCTTTGGATAAAGGGCAACAATAACTATATCGCATTGGCTGAGTATTTCGTCGGTTAGCTTGCCATCAATGGCTTCTAGGAGGATTGCTTTAAAAATTACAGGTTCTTGTAGGTCTGTGCCATATACCTCATAATCCGTATTCTGTTTGATTGCCTTTGCAATCGATCCGCCAATAAGACCCAGTCCAATCATTCCAATTTTCATAGTACCATTTTCCTTTCCATTTAGTTGTTCCTGCAAGCAAAAGGCAAAATATGATTAACGCCATCCACCACATCTTTAAAAGCTTCTGGGGTAATGGACTGGGGTCCATCGCAAAGCGCATGGGCCGGATCGTTATGAACCTCAATAAGAAGTCCATCTGCACCTGCGGCCACTGCAGCCATTGCCATTGGTTTTACCAGTTTGGATAAACCGGTTGCATGGCTAGGGTCTACGATCACCGGAAGGTGTGTCTTGCTTTTTAACAAGGGAATGGCTGAAAGGTCTAATGTATTTCTAACTTCCGTCTCAAAGGTCCGTATTCCCCTTTCGCAAAGAATAATCTGGTCGTTTCCGCCAGCCATAATATATTCAGCGCTCATCAATAGCTCTTGGAGGGTACTTGATAGGCCTCGTTTCAGAAGAATAGGCTTTCTGGTTTTTCCCAGCTCTTTCAATAGCTCAAAGTTCTGCATATTTCTCGCCCCTACCTGAATAACATCTATCTCATCAAAAAAATGCAGCTGGGATAGATCCATGATTTCTGTTACAACGGGCAGCCCTGATAGCTTCTTGGCCTCTAAAATCAGCTTGATTCCTTCTTCTCGCATTCCTTGGAAGGAGTATGGTGACGTCCGAGGCTTAAAAGCCCCTCCTCGAAGCATTCCCGCACCGGCTTCCTTAACTGCCATAGATATGGAACATATCTGATCCTTGGATTCAACAGAGCATGGTCCGGCTATTATTTGAAAATTGCCTTTCCCAATCTTCGTCCCATTAATGTCAATAACGGT
>CAYXGK010000119.1:0-1964 GCA_964464565.1 uncultured Muribaculaceae bacterium
CGTTTAATGCTAAAGACATTAGCGATGCCATTGCCCAACATGGTCAATGTAAAGTAAAAGAGTGGTTAACTAAAACAATTTAATATGAATTTATCATTTTTACTAGATGGCTTATATTATGTCGCTACTATGGCAATATCGTTTGCTATATTAGATTATATATTTTACCGTTTATTCAAAATAAGACCATTAATATTTAATATTTTTGTAAATGATTTTGATAGATGCTGTTGGTTACTAGATGATATGCGAGTATATTATACAGTAAAATCATATAAAGAAGCATCTGAAATACATACAAAAACAAATTGTATTACATTTGATGGTAAAGGAAATATAATAAATGAAGATAAGTGGTAAAAATAAAACCGGAAAAGGTAAGATTCGAAATGCAACAAAAGTAGTATATGATGGTATTAAGTTTGACAGTAAACTTGATATGTGGATGTATGAAGCATTGAAAAAAAACGAACTGCCATTTACATATTCAACTCAAAGATTTATTATAGTTGATGGGTTTGAATATAAAGGTAAGAAATACTTACCAATAACTTATAAACCAGACTTTGTATCCGATAAATTTATTATCGAATGTAAAGGGTTTGGTAATGAACTGTTTCCAATGCGTTGGAAACTATTTAAAAGATACTTAATGTTGAACAATCTAGATTATGATTTGTATATTTGTAAAAATAAAAAGGAAATAAACGATCTAATCTATGATATAAAACGAAAAGAATATGATATACAGATGTCCAATATGCGGTAGAGAATTCATTGAAGACATAGAATTTTGTCCAGAATGTAATGAATATATTCAAGAAATTGAAGACACAGGTCAAGATGATGATGATAACTATACTATACCTAATTACGATATACTAGAATTATGAAATTTGTAGCAACAAGTGATGTACATGGGGATTTACCAAACATCCCCGAATGTGATGCAGTATTAATATGTGGTGATATTTCACCAGTATTAATTCAACGTGATATAAAGCTAATGAATAATTGGATGATAAGTGTATTTAATCATTGGGTAAATAAATTACCATGTGATAAAGTATTTTTAATAGGGGGTAACCATGATTTTTGGATAGAGCGTGCTACTGAAGATGATTGGAATCAATTAAGTAGCTATGTTAATAAAAAGCTAATTGTTCTAGAAAATGAACAATATGACTATAATGGCATTACTATATATGGTACACCAGAATGTAGATGGATTAGCAATGCTTGGGCATATATGAACGAGATCGAAGAGCTGGTTGATAAATACAGTAGAATCCCAAATGGCGTAGATATACTTATGACGCATGAGGCACCTATAATTGGTGGTATGAATGTTTGTCATGAATTATCACCTATACGTGAGTTTGGTAGTATTGCATTAACTGATGCTATTATTAATAGTAAACCTAAATACGTTTTATGTGGTCATATTCATTCAGGTGAACATAACCCAAAAACTATAAATGGTACTACGTATGTTAATGTTAGTTATAAAAATGAAAGATATTCACCAGCATACCCTGTTTTTACGTTTGAAATAGAACCAAACTTAACCAATGGAGATAAAGATACCGTATTATGAAGATTTGACTAGGATAAGTAATAGTAATATTAGCTTATACCTAAAGAAAGGACCTAAGGCGTTAAAAGAAACGCTAGATGGTAAAGGTGTACCTATGAAAGCTTCATACCTTGAAAAAGGTACTATGATTCATATGTACTTACTACAGCCAGATGAATTCTGGCAAACTTATGAAATACTAGACTTTGAAGCACCTAATTCAAAGCAGCAATTATTGTTTGCACAAACATATGTGAATAGTTGCGAAATAGAGCCAGATAGACGCGTTTTAAGCGCATATCAGGAGGCTTATAGTACAAAGGGTAAATCAGATGATAAAAGTCTCGCAGAGGGGCTAGAATTGCGTAATAAACTTGATGATTACATT
>CAYXGK010000120.1:0-1961 GCA_964464565.1 uncultured Muribaculaceae bacterium
CCCGATATGGGCAAAAACAAAGACCCCCACCGAATGGTGGGGGTCTCCGTCTATCTAATCGTTGTTACACGATGTTGATGAGAGGTTATGCTTACTTCGCAATGAAGATTGCGGTTGCAATACCGGCTGCATTGGTTACAACATAGCCACGTGTAGTAGCTGTGGTGGTGGGAATGAAGGGTACGGTTGCCTGAGTGAAAGCTCCGGTTGCATTGGTTGCATCGAAGAAGAACACCTGGCAATCAGCAGTGTAACCATAGTAGTTGTTTGCGCTGCTTGTCTGACCAAGGACGAGAACGCCATTGCTTGCAGCCCTCAGTGTGCCGACAAATGCAGCACCGCTAACCTTAGCGGTTTCGTCAGGATCGGTGAGAGGCAGGGCAAGAGTGGTGATGCCACGAGCGTTGGTTGTGACAGCTGTGTAAACGCCGGGCGCGTAGGCGCTGTCCTGTCCATCAACTACGCTCTTGTCGAGCTTGAGGGTTGTGATCTTGCCGTTAACAACTGCGTTCACTTCGTAGTAGGTGTAGGTGCCGACTGTATCAGCAGTGTTAACTACCTTTACGCCAACGGGGGAGACAAACACTGTGTCAGTTGTGGCAACAGAGGTAGATGTAGCATTATCAATAAAGATAATCTGAGCTACATTGCTTACGAACACACCTGCAAAACCAGCAACGCTTGACTTAGCCATAGAAGGAACATTGGCAATGCCAACATAGCTCTTGTAGGAGTCAACATTGCTTACGGTGGACTTCACGATAAACACTGTCTTGTCGGTTGCAATCTTGGCATCTCCGCTATAAGTGATATTAACGTTGCCGGTTACTACCTTGAAAGCATCGGTGGCGACTTCCTTGTCACCAGCGGTCTGAAGAACGTACTGACCGGCAGCATTTACGGTGTAGGTTACGATGTCACCTTCAAAAGCAGCTGCTTCAGCTGAAGTCTTAACGGTCTCAACCTTGCCGTCGGGCATAACAATCTTTGCAATGTAAGTAGGTGTGAATCCATCAGTGGTTTGACCGGCGGCTGCAACATAAGCATAGTTTTCTACTGCGCTTGTGCCTTCTGCATAGATAACATATCCATACTGGTCAAGGATAATATCGGTTGAAGTGAAGCTTGCAACCTTTGTGCCCTTGAAAGCAGCAGCATAGTAATAGGTTGTGCCATCAGCGGTAAAGCTGGTGTCGGTCACATAAGATGTAGGCTTAACAGTCTTAACAACGGGAACACCAACGGAAAGGGTATAGGTGCTTGCACTGTTGTTGCCGTTGCGAACTGCAAAGAGCTTCATGGGCTTGCCGGCGGCAGTTGCAGCTGCAACTGCTGCATAAGCAGCATCAAAACCGGGGGTCTTAGCGGATGCAGAAGCAGTAATGGAAAGACCTTCAATAGAAATGGCAAGTGCACGCTCATCAACTGTGGTTGTTGCAGCGTTATCGGTGGCAGTGATGGTTGCATCACCGATTTCAGTGATGATGTAAACAACTCTGGTTACTACGCTGTCATCATTTACGAAAACTTCGGTCTTAACACCGTTTGCGCCTACGGGGTTACCAGCAGCTTCGAGTGCAGCTATTGTGAAAGTGTTCACTGTGCCACCATTGCGAACAACTTCAACACTGGTGCCAAACTTATAGCCGGCATTGGTGACATCAAGCTTAAACTGTGCCAATGTAACGCTCTTGGTGTAGGTGAGAACAGCAGTTTCACTTGCAACAGCAATGGGCTTAGACTTGTAGTTCCAGCCTATTGCAGGACGTCCATAAACATCAGCTGTGGTTGCGGAATGCAAGAGGGTGGGATACACGGTTGTGTTGATATTGGTGTTAGCTGCAGAGCCGTCCATATCAACATATGCTTCCTTGTCCTTGCTCCATGCGACAAGCTCAACCTTCAGAGCGTTGAAGCAGTAGAGAGCAGCTTCTTCACGGGTAGCAGCCTTGGAGAAATCG
>CAYXGK010000121.1:0-1948 GCA_964464565.1 uncultured Muribaculaceae bacterium
CATAAAATGATTTAGTTTTATTAGTTATATGTATCAACTTGTAATAAACAAGAATTTTAATGTATAAATCCATTTCTAATGCACTGAAAAGAATGGTATTGATGCAATGGTGATATAGAATGCAGAAAATGGTGATGTGTAATATATAAATTTGATCTCAAAAATGATTTAAGAGTGAGACATCTAATTTATCATTAAATCAAATTAATTTAAGTTTATAATTAATTTGATTGTCTTTAAATATAGTTCTGCTCTTGATTGAGCAGTTCCGAACACCTTTACTCTTTCTGAACCTTTTTCTACAAGCTCTTTATATAACAATCTATTATTTGCAATTTCTATAATTTTATCGACAATATCATTAGGGTCAATAGGATTAAAATATAAAGCAGCATCTTTACAAATTGATGTAGCGAAAGGTAAATTAGAGGTTAGTATTGGTCGTTTCATTACCATAGCCTCGGGATAATTTGCAGTAAAAGATTCAATTAAAGTTGGGGAAAAGAGTACATCAGATTCTCTATATAACTGGGGGCAATCTTCAGGATGAATCCTTCCTAAGTTTATGCAATGTTTTTTTGCTTCATCAGAAAAGAATTTTTCATAACTGTAATTATCGATTGTAAGGATGAATTTGAAATTCATATTTGTTTCGTAACTATTCAATATTGGTATGATTTTGTTAATTATAGTAGTATTTTTATGTATAGCAAATGATGTTAACATTAATAGTCGATACTCATTCTCTTTTTTATCCTTTAGAATGTTATTTTTCTTTATCGGGGTTTCAAAATAATGACTATAAGTATTATTTACAGTAAATACATTTGATTTTGGGATGGATAAAAAATTTGATAGACGATTAGACATATCTTCTGTCTCACATATAAAAAATTGTCCATTTCTTTTTAAAAAATATCTATGAGCAATCTTCAATATTTTTATATGTATTTTATTGAATGGTGGAATGATATCAAAAAATGGTGATTCGGGATAAACATAATAAGAATTTGCAAATCCAGTTATATGTTTCGTTTTTGGTGTCCAGCACGCAGGTCCAAAAACGGTGAAGATGCAATCTGCTTTTATAAGATCATCTAGTCTCCTTAATTTTTTTCTTACTTTTAAACCTTTGATACCATAAAGGGGGTGATTTTCAAATTTGTAAAAGTAAAAATTATCAGGAAAATCATTTGTATTTAGAAATTCAGAGACTCTTTTACTTAAAAATACATGATATTCGTTTTCATCATTTTTTTTACACTCATTTATAAACGATATCGCAACTTGAACTACGCCTGTGCCACTTAAGGTAGATGTATTAATAATTAATTTCATATAATGTAATTAAATTCTCTCATAAACATTCTTACAACCAACCTATTATTTTAATGAATTAAAACATCTATTCAAAGAATTCCTCCAATAAGGAATATCACAATAATAGTCACGTTTTATTTTTGTTTTATTTAAAACAGAAAAACTTGGACGTATCACCTTACTCGGAAACTCATCAGAATGACATGGTTGAATATTACAATTGTTTCCTGATATTTCATTTATAGCCACAGCAAAATCGTACCAAGAGCATACACCTTCATTTGAAAAATGATATATCTGATTCTTAATGTGAGCTTCATCTCTTTGAATAATAGTATAAATCACATTTGCCAAATCACCGGCATATGTTGGTGTACCAACTTGGTCAAAGACAACTTTTATACTTTCTTTCTCTGCAGTAAGCCGTTGCATTGTCTTCAGAAAGTTATTTCCGAAGGAAGAGTAGAGCCAGGAGGTACGAATGATTACATACTCACAACCGGAATTTATAATCGCATTTTCTCCGCGAAGCTTTGTTTCTCCATACACACCCAAAGGTTTTGTTTCGTCAGTCTCAGTGTAGGGAGTGTTCTTGGTTCCGTCAAAAACATAATCCGTTGAAATATGA
>CAYXGK010000122.1:0-1939 GCA_964464565.1 uncultured Muribaculaceae bacterium
TCCTATAACAATAAAAGAAGGATCGTTAATTAAAAATGGATATAACTTAGATTTAGATACACTAAAGAATTCTAAAAAGGGTGATAAGGATTTCTTACTTAAATTAGAACAAGAAGAAAGAGAAAAAACAGGTATAAAGAATTTAAAGGTAGGTTTTAATAAGATATTTGGATATTATATTGAAATATCTAAAGGTAGTATTAAAGATGTACCAATAAACTCTAATTATGAGAGAAAACAAACTCTAGCGAATGCTGAGAGATATACCACTCCATTATTAAAAGAAAAAGAAGAATTAATACTTGGAGCTGAAGAAAAAATAATAAATATTGAATATGAACTATTTATTGAAATAAGAGATATTGTTAAAACATATATCCCAAGATTACAAAATATTGCAAAAGTAATAAGCGAAGTAGATGTTCTTCAATCATTTGCTGTTTGTTCAGAAGAAAATAATTATATTAGACCAAATATTACTGATGAAAGAACAATAGATATTAAAGATTGTAGACATCCAGTAGTAGAAAAAGTTATAGCAGGCGAATTTGTACCTAACGATATAGTAATGAATGAAGACACTAATATATTACTTATTACTGGTCCAAATATGTCTGGTAAATCTACATACATGAGAAGCTTAGTAGTAACTATAATTATGAATCAAATAGGGTGCTTTGTTCCTTGTTCAAGTTGTACTTTATCGATATTTGATAAAGTGTTTACAAGAATTGGAGCATCTGATGATTTGGTAAGTGGAGAATCTACTTTTATGGTTGAGATGATTGAAGCAAATAACGCTATTAAGAATGCTACAAATAACAGTATAATAATTTTTGATGAATTAGGAAGAGGTACTGCAACTTATGATGGTATGGCTCTAGCACAAGCAATAATTGAATATATTCACGATAACATAAAATGTAAGACATTATTTTCGACACACTATCACGAACTAACATCATTAGATAAAAATTATAGTAATTTAAAAAATATACACGTTAGTGCTTTAGAAGAATCTGGTAAGATTATATTTTTACACAAAGTAAAAGAAGGTGCTATAGATAAAAGCTATGGAATACATGTAGCTAAATTAGCAAATCTACCAAATTCTTTAATAGATAGGGCAAATAATATATTAAAGTCATATGAAACAAAAGAAAAGGGAAACGTATATATACAAGAAAATTTAAATTTAGAAGTTAAAGAAGACAATAAAGTAATAGATAGAATAAAAAAATTAAATATATTAGAAATTAATCCTATGCAAGCTCTTAACATACTTGATGAATTAAAAAAAGAAACTGATAAATAGTATGATATAATTTTAAATGAAGATTTATAAAAATAAAAAGCAAGGAAGTATATTATGAAAACGAGAAGTGAATTAAGAGAAATAATTATGATAGCGTTATATCAAATATTAATATGTGAAGCTAATAGGATACCATATGATAAAGATATAATACTTAATACTTTATTAGAAGAAGAAAATGAATTTGCGATTAATACTTTAAATGGAGTATTAGATAATAAAAATAACATTGATGAAAACATTAATAAATATTTAAAAAATTGGACAATAGATAGATTGGGAAAAACTGATCAAGCAATACTGAGACTTGGTGCTTATGAAATAATGTATACTGATACTCCTGGAGCAGTAATAATTGATCAAGCAGTAGAACTTTCTAAAAAATATTCGGACGATAAAATAAAAAATATGATTAATGCAGTATTAGACAATATATTTCAGAATAAATAATTTTAAGATAAAGTAATTCTTATAATTTGATTTATAAAATAATATTGTATAAAAATTAAGTCAATTATAAGTATTACTTTTTTTGTGAAAAAAATTAATATTTATTATAATCAACTTAAATAGAAGGGAACCAAAATAATGATAAAAACAAACAAGGGATTTACTTTAATTGAA
>CAYXGK010000123.1:0-1938 GCA_964464565.1 uncultured Muribaculaceae bacterium
TTAAAAATCCTGAAAATCTTAGCTTCACTACCTCGGTATTCAATTGTATCAGCCATAAGGATGATGTTATTGCAAAGCTGTTCTCTGAGGCGCTTTGCCTAAGATATAACTGTGTGGTAGTTGTTTCGGCTGGTGTTCATATCGACCATATTTCGATTCAGGAAATTACACAGCTTCAGCAATTGTCAGCGGAACTTCTTAATATGGCAACCCAAGAACTGGATGATTTAATAGCAAACCAGGTGTAAAGCAGTATCCCCATTTGTTCAAATTAGCTTTTCAATACAAGGGAACGGTTTTCCTGTCGCATATGTTGACAGGCTTTAAACGACACATATTGCATCCAGCTTATAATCCGTAGAATCCACCGGAATGTTAGGGACGACCTGAAGCTCATATGCAAGCCCAAGCTTAAACGCATCTGGTCGTAAGAGCGGAAGAAATCGGTCATAACAGCCCTTGCCATATCCTAGTCTATTACCGGATCTATCAAAAGCCAGACCTGGAATGATGATAAAGTCTATTAAAGACGGGTCTATTATGGCGCATGTATTAGGATTTGGTTCAAGAATACCAAAGGTGGATCTTGTCAGGTATTTTTCTTTCCAGTCAGCCTGATGCAAGATCTCGTAAGGAATGATGCTAAAGTCCTCATCCGTGAGAGGCAGAACAAGTCTTTTCCCAAGGCTGGTGATTTCATTGATCAGTTGGTCCGTTGGAACCTCTCCCCTGAAATCCATGTAGATCATTACTGTTTCAGCACGTTGGAATTCGATAATTTCAGATATCTTTTCCCGGGCGGATTTGCCCGCTTGTTGTGTAAAGTCTACATCTAACTCATTTCTTTTAGCCAAAATCCGCTTGCGGATACTTCCCTTCTCCTGAATCATCTTAAAACCTCCAGACTAACGTAAACATATAATTAGTATAATACCATATTTATGACCTATATGGTAGTGCGCGATATGCAAAAATATTAGGCTTCCGGGAGCACGTTTGTTTGAATAGAATTTAATCTTAATCATAAAATTCACAAACTTCACAAACTTCAAAACTTCGTTATTGACGGGGGTATGAGAATACTGATATGATGTTGCTAATCGGTTAATAACTAAATATATTCTCTGGGCTTTAAGTATTTACATGAACTTTATTACTTTAGGGCCTGTGGGTTTATGTGGAAAAGCGTTAGCCTCCCGTGATAAGCGGAAAAACACAGATAGACTTTGATAATAGATTGTCAAAGCTTGTTTATGTATGGTGAAGAGGCTTTTGCCTTTCTGTGAACTTGAGTTTTGAACATAATTACTTTGGAGGTTATTATGAAACTGAAAAAAATGACACTGAACATTAATGGTGCAGATCGTGCATTCATCTGTGATCCGGAAAAGGATACCCTTGCATCCGTTATTAGACGCTTGGGATTGACAGGAACCAAGATTGGTTGCGGTACTGGTGTATGCGGATCCTGCTCTTTGATACTGGACGGAAAAGTGATTCGATCCTGTACAAAAAAGATTAAGACAGTCAAGGAATACAGCTCAGTTATTACCATCGAGGGAATCGGAAATCCTATGAATCCTCACCCTCTTCAGAGTGCTATGGTCCATCTAGGAGCAGTACAATGCGGTTTCTGTTCCCCAGGATTTATTATTTCAGCTTATCAACTCCTTCAGGAAAATCCAGACCCAACGAGGGAAGATGTTCGTGATTGGTTCCAGAAACACAGAAATGTCTGCAGGTGCACAGGATATAAGCAGATTGTAGATGCCGTCATGGGAGCAGCCACAGTCATACTCGCAATGGGTGCAGGTAAGCAGGCGGCAAAGAGTATTGATGAATACTTAAGCAAGTAAAGAACTTATATTCAATTGACAGGGCAGAAAAACTGCCCTGTTTTTGTTTGCCGAAAAAGTAACCGGATATGCAAAACTCGTA
>CAYXGK010000124.1:0-1915 GCA_964464565.1 uncultured Muribaculaceae bacterium
ATAAAAAAGCTAAAGAACTAGGAGCAGATTATATTGCTACTGGACATTATGCTAGAGTTGTAAATAGCACTCTATATAGAGGGTTAGATAATAATAAGGATCAATCATACTTCTTATGTGAATTAACTAAAGAAACGCTTAAAAACGTCTTATTTCCGGTTGGTGATATTACTAAAGATAAGGTTAGAGAAATAGCAGCTAAACTTAATTTAAAGACTGCTAGGAAAAAAGATTCAACAGGTATATGTTTTATTGGAGAAAGAAATTTTAAAGATTTCTTAAAAAATTATTTACCTAATAAAGAAGGGGATATAGTTAATATAGAAACTAATAAGGTATTAGGTAAACACATTGGATTAATGTATTATACTATAGGTCAAAGAAAAGGATTAGATATTGGTGGAAATAAAGATAAATTATATGTTGTTGGTAAAGATATAGATAAAAACATACTTTATGTATGTTTTGGTGATGATAATGAATATCTTTATAGTACATCCGCGATTATAGAAGATTTTAACTCAATTAGTGGTAAGAGATTAGAAAAATGTACAGCTAAATTTAGATATAGACAAAAAGATAATAATGTTAAAGTAAAATATTTAAATGATAATGAAATATTAGTAACCTACGATAAGGTTAAATCTGTTACACCAGGACAAGTATGTGTATTATATGATGGTGAAGAATGCTTGGGTGGTGGAATTATAAAAGAAATTAGAAAAAATAATGAAAAATTATGGTATTTATAAAATAAAAATGTTTCATGTTTTAATTGACAAACATTGACATTTTTTTTGTTTATGGTAAAATAAAAGAGTAGTGGAGGAAATATGAAAATCTTAGAAGAATTATTAAAAGAACTAGGAGTATCTAAAGTAAAATTAGCAAAATATTTAAATGTATCTAGACAAATGGTATACAATTATTTAGAAATGGAAAGTATTGAAGAATGGCCTAAGGATAAAAAACTTAAATTATTCTTACTTCTTGATATTCAAGAGTTTAATGACATTAAAAATATTAAACCAAATAATGAATATATATCTAGATTAGATAAATTAATAAATGAATCAGATGATGATTATGGGTACAGTAATAATTCTAATAAATATGATCTAAAGGAATTAAGAAAAAAACAACAAAAGGTATTATTTGACATAATAGAACTTATTAAGGAAATATTAGGTGATGATACTACTGGAACCGCTTATGCTACATGTAAGTATTTATATAACTTCTTACAAGTAATTGATGATGTAGAAGAATTAAAATTCATATTAGCGTATTTTTCTAAATCTAATGGTTTTGTACCAGTAAATGAATTTGTATATAGTGAAGAAAATCAAATTAATTTTGAAAGTATAATGTATCAAGCAATATCACTATTTAATGGTGGGGGAGCTTCTAAAACAAAACTACTTGAAGCTCATAAGAAATTTCAAGCAGACATTGAACAAAGACAAGAAGAAAAACTATCTAGAACACAAGAACTTAATACTGTTAAAATTCAAGCATTAAGAGAATTAGGATATACTTCATTAACTGATAACAATTCAAGTGAAGTATTTGAAAAAATAGCAGAAATTCAATCAAGAAAGATTTAATCTTTCTTTTTTTTAAAAAAAAAGACATAAAGTCTTATTTCTTTAATTTCTTTGCATCTTCTACTACAGGAAAATCGATTGTTTTTTTAAAATCAGATGCTACACTAATGTTTCTAGGTACTTCATCTTTATCTTGAACTAATAAATCATAAACAACTTGAAATTTATTTGCTTCTACTCCCATATCAGCATATTTTTGTTCTGTTAATCTTTTTTCTTCATATGAAGATGAATAATAACCATTATATGCATAGTTAGATGCTTTTATAAATGTTTCATTCATACCTTCAATAGCATTTACTCCGTAG
>CAYXGK010000125.1:0-1582 GCA_964464565.1 uncultured Muribaculaceae bacterium
GTCCTGTTCCCCACTTCCCTCCGGTAACACCAGAACGTCTCTGGCATCTTCTCTTTTTGAAAACCCTATAAGGGGAAGATCCTCAGGAGTCTCCATGGGCATATCCTTTAGGCTATGTACGGCCAAATCAATTCTGCCATCTCGCAAGGCTTGGTCCAGCTCCTTGACAAAAAGGCCCTTACCTCCAACTTTATCCAGGCTCCGGTCAAGAATTATGTCGCCACTGCAAGCCTGCTTTCCCTGCTTCCTACCCTAATCCGCATTTTCTTCATCCTCTCCATCCTCCTCAAGATTTCTGTCAAGACACTTCTTTATAGCTTTTGTAGCCAGCTTTGCCAGCCTATGATTCTTTCCCTCTGCTGTAACACCGACAGTAATTCCATTTTTTCTTATAATGCCTGGGAAATAGAAGTCACTTTTTTCTTTATTGCTGGCCACATTAACGGGTATTTCCAGATGCTTGCATGCTTCATAGATCTGGAGATTGATTTCATGGTTGTTTGTAGCTGCCAATGCATAATGTGCTCCTTCAATATCTTTGTTTTCAAAGGCCTTCAGTTCCAGGCTAAGACGCCCATCTTCAGCCAGTTTCATCACTTCGGGAAGAGCCTCCATGGAAACTACCTTCACTCGGCAATCAAAGTTCATTAATGCCAAAATGCGGCGAAGTGCGATTCTTCCTCCTCCAATGACCACGACCTTCTTCTCGGATATATTGATAAAGAAGGGAAACCATTGACCCGGTTCTATTTCACCACCTGCCTTATAAATAAGCTTTTCCTCTGTGCAATCACTGCTTTGTGGAAATAAAGGTTCTTCTTCCTTGAAAGCTTCAAGAGCCAGCCCTGTTTTCTCCCTCAGAAGGGCTATGGCTTCATGAAGTGAAACACCAGTGTCTTTGCGGCTTCTTCCGATAACCAATAAGGTAGCTCCCACTTGTTTTGCAGCCTGGTATTTTTCCATAAATCCGCCATAATCACCAGAGTCCTTTGTCACCAGGTATTCTGCTCCAATCTGTTTCATCATAGCACTATTCAGATCCCTGGAAAAGGGTCCTTGCATGCAGATCAGCTGCTTTCCGGCAAAGCCTAACTCGTAACAGCTTTCCATGACTTCAAGCATAGGAAGTACCCTTGGAAAAATCCTATCCTCACAACCATCAACCTTTGTATACTTATGAAGTTCTTTGCTTCCTACCGTCAGCAGTACCCTTCCTTTTTTCCCATTTAAATAATCCACTACGGCTTCATGGCTATCAAAAAACAAGCAATCCTGGTTTTTTAGGAAATCTTCCTGGGCCTCCTCTTTGATGCCGTCCCTTATGACCCTAAGGTATGGGCAATCACTTCTTTTGCAGGCTGATTGAATGTTCTCACTGACTGCTGTTGCGTAGGGATGCGTTGTATCAATGACACAATCAAACTTCTGTTCCTCCATGAGGCTTACCATTTCTTGCTCTGATAACCTTCCTGAAAGGACCTTGATTTGCTTTGTGTCATTTGGCAAAAGCTGTTTCCCATACTCTGTGGCCACGCTTGCAAATACACAGAGTTCTCCCTGTACTTCAGCAGCAGCAAGGGTA
>CAYXGK010000125.1:1592-1912 GCA_964464565.1 uncultured Muribaculaceae bacterium
AGCAAAAATCAGTACTTTAAACATTCTTATATCCTCGAGGAGTGACAAGCTTTCCATTGACCTCCATGGTCTTAGAATTGCCTATGAAAACCGTTGTAAACATGTCTACTTCAGTCTCTTTTAATTCACTGAGGGTAAGAACCTTGCCCTCTTCCCCATCTCTTCCTATGTTCTTTACAATGCCACACTTTGTATCTTCCCCTCTGTGCTGCAACACGATTTCACAAGCCTTCGATAAATAGTCGTGCCTTTTTTTGCTGGAAGGATTATATAAGCAGAGTACAAAATCCGCCATTGCCGCACAGGATAGTCTTTTCTCA
>CAYXGK010000126.1:0-480 GCA_964464565.1 uncultured Muribaculaceae bacterium
ACTTTTGGCCAAATAATCTGGTATTACAAAATCATTATCAATACGGATAAAATCTAATGCCCTTACGATCTTCTTATTTAAATTTATAGATTCCACAATTTTCACTTTATAATTTCTATTAGTAATTTCCCATCTTATTATTTGCATTTTATTTGCATCTAATGTCCATATGGAATCCAAAGATTGAAAAGCAAATGAATCTGCGGAAAGCATGTCTTCCGGGGAATCACCTCGATGACCAAAAGAAACAATATGTGTCATTTCCGGATAATGAAACAGATGAAAATAGTTGTCAATGTTATGTATGTCCATTATTAACGCAAGACTATCCTTAATTTTTATTCTAAAGGGATACCGTAATAAGGCTGTATCAAGAGGAAGAATATTCGCCACTAAATTTTTTTTGATGGGGAATGTTCCATATTGAGGATACATTACGGTGTGTCCGTCTGCGCAAGACACCATCGAGATAATGGTTAA
>CAYXGK010000126.1:490-1892 GCA_964464565.1 uncultured Muribaculaceae bacterium
TATCCTATATAGTAGGTTGAGTTAGTCTTTCCTTTTTCTCCCATTGCAATCAATTGAGCCTTCTCCAATACAATAGATACTAGGATCGTCCTCTCCAGAAGCTAAAGCTTCGATATTATTAAGAGTTAAATTTGAAAGTTGCTTTTTATTTTCAAAATTAACAACTGAAATAAAAGCTGCTGATGCTACTAAAAACATAAGTTTAATAAATAGATTTCTCATAAATAGTTTTTTTCATAAATTTACTATAACAATTAATATCTCAAAAATAGATTGATTTTAAACTGAGTTTTAATTAATATGATGACATTATAATGATAATTTCAATGACATTATAAATGACATATATTTGACCTCATTCACAATTAATTATATATTTGTACTTTATTGTAATTTTTTAAGAGACTCAACATAAATCAGATGAAAAAGAAATTATTATCTATATTGTTAATCATTATCATTAGTTTATTTTACATTTATTCAATGATTACACTATATAACAAGTTAGTAAGCAATAATAAAACTCTAATACAAAGTGCCCTAGAAAAAGCAATTGACGTAGATAAAGACATACGTTTTAAACAATTAAACGCACCTATATGGATTGGCTCTGTTCCCAAAGATACAACAGAGTATACAACACTTGAACATGAAAATAAACCCACTATTAGAATCAAGCGAAGTGATACAACAAAAAAAATGGGACAAACAGAAAAACTAAATCATGTTCTGCAAACATTTCTACATATTGAAAATCCAGTTAATGTTAATGTTCTCGATAGTATATTTAATCATGAGCTGCAAAAAAAAGCATTAAAAGCCCAAACAGCGATTGGCTATATAGACAATATTAGTGGTAAAAATATAACTAACCGAACTGACTCCATTTTTTTTCGATCAGTTTGTACAACAGATACTTTGACTTATGGTATACGTAATGAAGTATCTATTATAGGATATGCCAAGATTCCAACATTATATATTATTAATCAGGGTAAATATCAAATTCTTGGGATTTCACTTATTTGGTTGACCACGTTTATTTTTTTGTCTTTGTGGAGATTTTCTATAAAAAAATCTCAGAACAAGTTAGATGCTGAAATAATTGATTCAGTACTTGATATACCATCCGATTCATTACGACAAATATCTAAAGAACTTTTACTTGATAAAAAGCTCTGTTTACTAATAAAAGACGATAGAAAAATCAAATTAACAAGTCAGTCGGTTCAAATAATTGAACTTTTATTAAGCAATACGGATTACTATCTAAGCTATGATGAATTAATATTTAAATTATGGGGAAAGGTTGAATGTAAAGGTCAGGAAAGACTTACTCAATCCATTAAACGTTTACGCGAAAGTTTAAAATGGTGTCCGGAAATTACGATTGAAAATATCA
>CAYXGK010000127.1:0-1880 GCA_964464565.1 uncultured Muribaculaceae bacterium
ACCAGGTCTTAACCATAAATGATATGTATTAGCAAGAACTATTGCACTTCCTACTTCCTTTAATTCTTCGTTTGAAAGCATTTTTACTGTTGCGCTTGTTCCAACTGGCATAAACATAGGAGTTTCATAAATACCTTGTGAAGTTTCTATTGTTCCTAATCTTGCCTCAAAATCTTTGTCTATTAATTTATATTTTATTTTCATAAAAATATTATATCATTATTTTATAAACATAGCATCTCCAAAAGAAAAAAATCTATATTTTTCTTCTACGGCTATGTTATATGCATTAATTATTTTTTCTCTACTAGAAATTGCAGAAACTAACATTAATAGTGTTGATTTTGGTAGGTGGAAATTTGTAATTAGGGAATCTACTGCTTTAAATTTATAACCTGGATATATAAATATATCAGTAAAACCAGAACACTCGACAAATTTATCATATTTATTCATAATAGTTTCTAATGTTCTAGTTGTAGTTGTTCCTACACTTATAATTTTACCTTTTCTATTATTTAATAAATTGGCAGTATATTCGTCCATAGAATAAAACTCGCTATGCATTTTATGAGTTTCTACATTTTCTACTGATACTGGTCTAAATGTTCCAAGTCCAACATGTAAAGTAATAAAACAAATATTAATTCCTTTTTCTTTTATTTTATTAATCAATTCTTCAGTAAAGTGAAGTCCAGCAGTTGGAGCAGCTGAACTACCTATACTTTTTGCATATACCGTTTGATATCTATCTTTATCATTTAATTTCTCATGAATATAAGGAGGAAGCGGCATTTCACCTAATTCCTCTAATATTTCTAAAAAAATGCCTTCATAAATAAATTCAAAATAACATATTCCTTCTTCTTTAACTTCTATACATTTTGCTTTTAAAGAATTAGAGAAAGTTATTATTATTCCTATTTTTAATCTTTTTACTGGTTTTGCTAAACATTCCCAAATATCGCCTTTAATATTTTTTAACAACAATAATTCAATAATTGCTTTAGTTTCTTCTTTTTCACCTATTAATCTTGCAGGTAATACTTTAGAATCGTTCATTACTAAAATATCATCTTTATTTAGATAATCTATAATATCTTTAAATTTTTTATGTTCTACTTCTCCGCTTTTTTTATCTAAAATCATTAATCTTGATTCATCTCTATTTAACAATGGTGTTTGAGCAATTAATGATTCATCTAAATTATAATCAAAAAGTTCTAATTTCATATTAAAATAACCTATCATCCATCTTTATATTTAGATGTTCGTATGCTTTTTCTGTAGCAACTCTTCCTCTATTTGTTCTTTTTAAAAATCCTAATTGTAATAAATATGGTTCACATACATCTTCAATAGTTGATACTTCTTCAGAAATAGATGCCGCTAAAGAATCTATTCCAACAGGCCCTCCATTAAATTTATAAATAATAGCTTCAATTAATCTTTTATCTATATCATCTAAGCCTAAATCATCAACTCTTAAACGATCTAGGGATAGTTTTGTAATTTTCATATCAACATTTCCATTGCCCATAACTAATGCAAAATCTCTAACTCTTTTAAATAACCTATTTGCAACCCTTGGTGTTCCTCTACTTCTTTTTGCTAGTTCTTTTGCTGCAGCTTCATCAATATCTATTTCAAGAACTCTACTTGTTCTTTTAATTATTTGTAACAATTCTTCTTCAGTATAATAATTTAGCCTTGAAACAATACCAAATCTATCTCTTTAAGGACTAGATAAATCTCCAGCCCTAGTTGTTGCTCCAACTAAAGTGAATGGTGGTAAATCTATTTTTATGTTTCTACTATTTCCATCACTTCCTACTATTATATCAAGAGAAAAATCTTCCATTGCAGGATATAATATTTCT
>CAYXGK010000128.1:0-1860 GCA_964464565.1 uncultured Muribaculaceae bacterium
AGTGAATCCGCCTGGATTGATTTGCGCTGCCCTACCATGGCTTGTTATGACTGTTGTTTTGTACAGTCTATGCCCTGTGCATCAAGGCAGCAAGCGCTTTACGACGCAGATCGGTGTTCGATGTTACGGAGCAGTGCCGATGTTACACAGCAGGGCAGTCGCCCTAAAACAAAGTTGAACTAAACCGCTGACGCGGTGGCCGCGAACCCAAGCGCCACCGCGTTTTTCATGACGTCTGCGACGACGACCTACCTTGAAACCGGGGATGTCCCCGCGTTCAAGGAGAAGTGTCATGAGCCCCTTACGTCAGCAGATGATCGACGCGATGGTGCTGCGCGGATTGGCGCGGCGCACGCAGCAGGCCTACCTGTCGGTGGTGGCGCAGTTGGCCGCGCACTACCACTGCAGCCCCGACCGGCTCGATGGCGCGCAAGTCAAGGCCTGGCTGCTGCACCGGATCACCGAGCGACACCTGGCCTACACGACCGTGAACCAGGCCGTGTGCGCACTGAAGTTCTTCTTCGACACCGTGCTGGGCCGCACGGCCGAGGCCATCACGATTCCCTACGCGCACACGCCGCAGCGTCAGCCGGAGATCCTCTCGCGCGAGGAACTGGCGCGCCTGTTCGAGGCGGCCGCCAATCTGCGCACGCGCACGCTGTTAATGACCGCCTACGCGGCCGGGCTGCGGGTGTCCGAGGTGTGCGCGCTGCGCGTCGCCGACATCGACAGCGCGCCGGATCGCATGTGCATCCGGGTGGTGGCGGGCAAGGGTGGCAAGGATCGCTACACGCTGCTCAGTCCGAGCCTGCTCGAAGCGCTGCGCGTCTATTGGCGCATCTGCAAACCCCGCGACTGGCTGTTCCCTCGCACCACCGACGCCGCCCGGCCATTCGACGTCAGCAGTGCGCAACGTGCGTACTACCGTGCCCGCGATCGGGCCGGCATCACCAAGACGGGCGGCATCCACACGCTACGCCACGCCTTCGCCACCCATCTGCTCGAGGCCGGCGTCGATCTGGCCACGCTCGCTAAGCTCCTGGGCCACGGCCACCTGTCGACCACGCAGCGCTACCTGCATCTGGCTCGTCCGGGTTCAATCCCACACGACAGCCCGCTCGATCTGCTGCGCCGGCTCTGAGGCCGAGCGGCCATGGACCGGCCCACGCTGGCCGGCATCCTGCGCACGCACGGCAGCAGCTACCGCCGCAGCCATGCGCTGTCGCCCACCCAGGCGCGGGCCTGGCGTGCCATCGTCGACTGCCGCACCGCCGCGCTCGGCGGTGTGCGCGAGCGTTGCGCAAACTGCGGCGCCGAGCGCCATGTCTGGCGCTCGTGTCGCAACCGGCATTGCCCGCAGTGCCAGACGCGGGCCAAGGAGGCCTGGCGCGCGGCGCGCCTGCGCGAGGTGCTGCCGGTGCCCTACGCGCACTGGGTGTTCACGCTGCCCCACGCGCTCAATCCACTGGCGATCCGGCACCCGCGCTGGCTCTACGGCGCGCTGTTCGACAGTGCGGCGGCCACCTTGCTCGAGCTCGCCGCCAACCCGCGCTGGCTGGGCGCCGTGCCCGGCTTCAGCCTCGTGCTCCACACTTGGAGCCAGGACCTGCGCATGCACCTGCATGTGCACGCCCTGATCACCTGTGGTGGGCTCGACGCCGAGGGCAGATGGCGCGCACCGGTGCGCGGCCCGCGCTTCCTGTTTCCCGTCCAGGCCGCCTCGAAGGTGTTTCGCGGCAAGTTCCTCGCGCGGCTCGACGCTGCCCGCCGCAGCGGCGAACTGCTCGACGATCCGCAAGGTGCGCCGGATGCATGGCAAGCCCGGCGCCGTGCGCTGCTCGCGCATGACTGGGTGGTCTA
>CAYXGK010000129.1:0-1468 GCA_964464565.1 uncultured Muribaculaceae bacterium
TCCCATAGCACGGCCTTCATCGGCTGTGAATTACAGCACCTGGGATTTCTATTCCATGAGGCGGCTTACCATATTTAAGTCTCTTTTTCTAAATATGATAGGAGCGGGATCCTCTTTATAAACCTGTAAATGATCTTCAAAGGTAGCCACTCCGGTTTTCTGATAAAGAACGCCTAATGCATATTTTTCTGTATCCAACGCTTTTTCCATTGCATGAGATAGGCTATCACGAGGATAATCGGCCCCGAGGTAATAAGAGTGTTCCTTGTACCAGGCAAAGTTATTAACCTTATTAAAAGTAACGCAGTTCTGGAAAATATCCACCAGCGCATAGCCTTTATGACGTATTGCGGCTTTTATAATTTCCTTGGTCTGGTCAATATCACCAGAAAATGCCCGGGCTACAAATGTAGCTCCTAAAGATAAGGCTACGGCTAATGGGTTAAAGGGATTGTTGGTAACACCATCAATCTGAACCGGCGTATGGAAATCTCTTTGACTGGTTGGAGATGCCTGGCCCTTGGTTAGGCCATAGACCATGTTGTTGTGAACTAGATGGGTGATGTCAGGATTTCTACGTATATTATGAATAAAGTGATTTCCGCCTTCGCTATACATATCACCATCCCCACCTTCAGCGATCACCGTTAATTCAGGGTTGCTTCCCTTTATTGCAACAGCCGGCGGCAATGCTCTACCGTGAAGCCCGTTAAAATAATTGGTGTTAATATACTGAGGCATTTTAGCGGCCTGACCGATTCCTGAGGTAATAACTACCTTACGGGGATCAAGCTGCAACTCTTGTAAAGCAGCAATTAGAGCAGTTCGGATGTTGAAATTCCCACATCCAGGGCACCAGGCTATATCAATACTTTGGTTCATTTCAAAATCCTTCATGATAGTACCTCCTCCAATTTTTCCTGAATTTCCTCAATGGAGAAAGGATCCCCACTGTATTTTAAAACATTATAATCCGCTTTTATATCTAACTCTACCTTCAACAGGTTCGCAAACTGCCCCGTTCCGTTGTTTTCTACTACAGTAATAGTCTTTGCCTGTTTAAAATAGTCCTTTAACTTTTCATGAAGAGGAAAGACCTGCCTGACGTATAAAAATGCGGTATCTTTACAATCACAAGTTTCTATGTATTCCCTTAATACTCCGTAGGTGGAACCCCAGCCCACTACTAGACGGCTATAATCATCAGGACCGATAAGCTGCGCATCCTCATAATCCTTCATCAACAAGAATTTTTTGTTTAGCCGTTTATCGTTCATCCTCACACGCATTTCGTAGTCCTCAGTAATGGTACCAAGCTCATCATGCTCATCACTGTCTACCCGGACAAGACCCTGACCAAAACCAGGAATACCTCGGGGGGAAATTCCTTCCCTAGTAAAAGAATACCGCTTATAATCTTCCTTTGTTTCAGCAATAAACTTTTCTGTATATGCCTCATTTAGAATTG
>CAYXGK010000129.1:1478-1825 GCA_964464565.1 uncultured Muribaculaceae bacterium
TCCATTTGACCTAAGGATTCCAACAGAAATTGATCGGTAAGTATGAAGGCCGGAACCTGATACTTGTCAGCCAGATAAAAGGCTTTCTGTGTAAGGAGAAGGGCATCTTCAAGGTTTCCGGGAGCCATGACGATCCTCGGGAATTCTCCGTGACCAGAATAAACGGCGAGATTCAAGTCTGCCTGCTCCGTACGCGTGGGAAGTCCCGTGGCTGGTCCAGGTCTTTGTCCAAGATGGATGACACAGGGGGTTTCTGTCATGCCGGAAAGGCTCAAGGCTTCCGCCATAAGAGAAAATCCACCCCCCGAAGTAGTGACCATGGCCCTTGCTCCTGCATACCAGGCTCC
>CAYXGK010000130.1:0-1816 GCA_964464565.1 uncultured Muribaculaceae bacterium
TTACCAGATAACGGAGCAGAGTAATGATCCAGCAGAAGAATGGCTCTTTAAAGTGTTTATATTCACCGATCAGGATGGCAATACTTATAATAATGAAATCTTAATCACTGGCAAGGATGGGGAAATACACGTAGAAAACAATGAAAACATGAGGTTATAAGATGAAATTAATCATTATTGACGGAAACAGCTTAATTAATAGGGCCTATTATGCATTGCAAAAGCCAATGATAACGAAGAACGGACTGTACACTCATGGAGTGTACGGTTTTCTTAATATGCTTAATAAAATAATGACAGATTACTGTCCCGATTATATGGTGGTGGCTTTTGATAGAAAAGCGCCAACTTTTCGCCATTTAGAGTATACGGAATATAAAGCAGGCAGGAAAAAGATGCCTCCTGAGCTGGCAATGCAGCTTCCCTTGTTAAAAGAAGTTTTAGAGGCAATGAAAATAAAAACCCTTGAAATAGATGGTTTTGAAGCAGATGACATCATCGGAACAGTAGCGAAGAGAGCAGAAGAAAGCAAGATGGAACCGGTCATCATCACTGGGGACAAGGATGAATTGCAGCTTGCAACAAAGATTACAAAGGTTGTTATTACAAAGAAGGGCATATCCGAATTTGAACTTTATGATGAAGCTGCCATGATCGAAAAATATGGCTTTACGCCGGAGCAGTTTATTGATTTCAAGGGTCTTATGGGAGATGCTTCAGACAATATACCAGGTATACCCGGTGTTGGAGAAAAAACTGCGCAAAAGCTCATTCACGAATTTGGTAGCGTGGCAAATCTAATAAATAATGTAGACCAGATTAGCAATAATAAATTAAAAGAAAAAATTGAAGAGCACGCACAACTTGCCTTAATGAGCAGAAGACTTGCCGCCATTAATACGGAAGTCCCCATTGAAATAAACTTTGATGAATTTAAGGTTGAAGAGCCTGACTATAATGAACTGATATCACTTTATATAAAACTTGAGTTTAACAGCTTTCTTAAAAAGTTAAAACTTTCAGAATCCTACAATGCGTCAATGGGTGGTCTTGATAATGAAAAAGAAACAAGTGCACACCCAGGGGCTAGGGATCACGATGTGTCAAGACATTTTATAGGCAGTGTGGAGGACTTTTCCTTATTAAGAGAGGACTTAGAAAGAGAACCTTCAATTATTCTTAAGGTGTTTAGCGACAACAACCACAAAGATATTCCTTTCATTTACGGAATATGTATTATGTCAAATAACGCTTACTATTATATTAAAGCAGAAGAAAAGGCATTATTCCAGAAGGTGAAGGATTTATTCTCTCAGATAAACGTGAAAATCTCCGGTCACAACCTAAAGGATGATTATTATGTTTTGATGGCAAATGGATTTTTAAATGAGCAAATAACGGAGAAAAATAAAATTTTCTTTTCGACATCCTTTGACACAGCAATTGCCCAGTATATATTAGATCCCTCCAGAAGTAACTATGACCTTTCTACAATATTACTGGAATACTTCCAAGAAGATCTACCAAGCGAGGCTGAATTTTCAAAAGCGAATGGACAGATTGGGTTCCTGACGGACAACGATGCGAATTACATGGAGTATGGCGCAAAATGGTGTCTGGCAGTAGAGAAGGTTAAGTTAATTTCGGAAGAAAAAATAACAACGGAGGAGCTTGATACCGTTTATTTCGATGTGGAACTGCCGCTAATTGAAGTCCTTGCTTCGATGGAGTATAATGGTTTTGCAGTAGACCGAAAAGAACTAACCGATGCTGGCAAGACGATTTCATCCGAGATAGAAAGGCTTACTTCTAAGAT
>CAYXGK010000131.1:0-1812 GCA_964464565.1 uncultured Muribaculaceae bacterium
TGAAAATTATGCTACATTTTCCTGACAAACAACTAAGCCCCCAAACCCTTTTGCTAGAAGGGGTCTAGGGGCATTATTTCTTTTTTACCTGTCAAATGCGGGATTGTACACCCGAACGCTAGTCTCGTCAATGTAATTTTATTTTTACAAGGCTCTGCTTCTCTTGCGCTGTATATTAACACGTTTATTTACATTGATATATAACGTCAAATAACATATAATATTTATATAACATAGGAGGAGGCGATTACGATGACAAACATTAAACCTGTTTCGGATTTAAGAAATTATACTGAAGTACTTAATGAAGTGGTAGAAGATAGCCCTGTTTATCTAACCCGTAATGGACGCGGTGAATATGCTATTATAACGCTCAAGGATTTGGATAAATTAAAAGCAACCATCCAATTGCTTGCTCAACTTGAGGAAGGGCATAAATCAGCAAGGGAGAAAGGATGGCTTTCTTCAGCAGATGTTGAAGCCACATTAGGGTTATAATATATGCCAAAGGTTGAATACACTCCGTTAGCGTTGGAAGACTTGCTCCACATCTGTTATTATTTCACCACTTCGTGGGATGAAAATGTTGCTAAAAAGATTTTGAAAAAAATTACATCTGATATTAACAGGCTTGAAAATTATCCATTGTCTGGAGTAAATTTGGGAAGTGTTATTGATGTGCCAACAGAGTATCGATATCTATTCTCAGAAAAGAATTATGTATTTTATCATTTGGAATCAGACAAGGTTCGTATCATACGTATATTAAGCCAACAGCAAAATTATCTGCATCAATTATTTGAAATAAGTCCAGAAGCAGATGGAAGATAGCTTTTTGCCAACGTCTAGGTTGAAAGAATTTAACGCAAATAGAAAGGAAATCTTATAAACAATGCAAACACCAAATAAATCCGATATAAAAATCGGTGCAAAAGTAAAAATTGTTCTGAAAGCCGATCAGAGGTCAGGTAAATTGACAGAAGGAACAGTTGCCAGAATACTAACAAACAGCAGTTCCCACCCTCACGGGATAAAAGTGATGCTTGCTGACGGGCAAGTCGGCAGGGTGCAAGAAGTATTCCCTGAATGACATAGAGCAATATTTGGCCACCCACCAATTTGCTAGAAAATTTTATGCAGGAAATGCAGAGAATTTGAAATGGAATTACACCTTTTTAAACTAGAAAATGAGAAGTACGGTAATCACTTTGTACGCCAGATAAGCTATATACATTAATAAAAGGATAATTCCTGATGCGCTCTTGATTGCCTTTCTTGCCCACGAAATCACAAAAACAAAGACGGTGAGTGCAACCATGATCGCGGTATCAAGCCAAAGTCCTGCATCCACAGAAATCGGCGATAGGGTAGAAGATAAACCTAAAACAAGGAGAATATTAAAAATATTGCTGCCTATGCAGTTACCCAGCACAATATCTGGTTCCTTTTTCAAAGCGGCCATAATGCTTGTAATCATCTCCGGCGCTGTTGTAGCCAGAGCCACAACGGTTAGTCCAATCAAAACTTCATCCAAGCCAAGGCTCTGCGCAATTTGTGTGCTGGCGCTTACGGCAAGTCTCCCCCCAGCGAAAAGCCCTACAAGCGATATAACAGATAGGATCCACAGTTTTAGTAGCCTTTCATCACCTTCAGCTTCTACAGCATCCCCTGGTGGCAGGTCATCGCCTGCATCAGTGTCAATGTCTCCCTCCTCATCAATCTGTATATTCATGGAGTTCTTTGAGCCCTTTATAACGTACATCATAAATCCAATAAATCCGTCTTATTTCAAAGGGCAGATGCGTGTCCTCC
>CAYXGK010000132.1:0-1778 GCA_964464565.1 uncultured Muribaculaceae bacterium
AACGCGCCTAAAATTTAAGCAAAACTGAAACGAAACATGAAATTCCTCGGAAAATCCTCCTTCGTGGGAAGGGTGTTACGACGAGGGTGAATTAATCAGCGCTTCCCTAGAGGTATGAGTCTGAGCATTTGGTTTTGACTTTGAATCTTTCTATCAAAACTGAGGTGGTCTGTGGAGCTTGTGGTCAAAGGGTCGCGCGGTGGATAAGTCGCGGTTTTTGGCGACTTATCCACGGCAAGCGGCCCGGTTTGCTGGCGGTTTTTTGCCAGCGAATTGTCCACAAATCCACAGACCGGGGTGGGGTGATTTTTTGTCAGTCTGAATTTCAAGCGGCGGGTCGGGATCGTTTGTGGATGGAAAGGAAAAGGCGTTGCCGGGCCTGATTCATGGCGTCGGCGGCCTCGTTGTCTGACATGGCATTGGCGTTGGCCCGTAAGGTTTCGGGCGTGACACCGGGGTGGAGAAAGCGGCTCACCTCCGGCAGGCTCAAGAGTTTCTCGCAGGGCGTCATGATCAGGCGCTGAGGGTAGCGCTTGCGTGTCTTGCCTTTGGCATCGGTCACGCTTTCCGGAAACAGGCAGGGACGATGGTAGTTGAGGTACGGATTCAAGAATTCGGCACACCAGGCATTCACTTGGGTGGCGTTGTGCTGCGGGATATGCGCGTAGCCCAGGTGCTTGCGGATCACCGCCCCGTTCTTGGTCTCGGCCAGACCGTTGTCGTTGGAATGACGAGGGCGGGATTTGGTGAATTCGGCGCTCAGTTTGTCGAGCATCCGGGCCACTCTGTGGTTGATGTACTCCGAGCCATTGTCGGCATGGAAGCCCAGGATGCGGAAGGGGAAACCGGCCAGCAGGGTTTCGATGACTGGTAAGAGATAGGCTTCGCTGATCTTCTCGCAGGTGGCGACCAGTTCCCACTGGGTGACGCAGTCGACCGCATTGATGTGAAAAACGCCCTTGACGCCATCCTGATCGCCCTGATGCACACTGTCGATGCGAATGAAGCCGGGGCGTCCGTCGGGGGCCGGAGCGCGCCGTTCGCCGATCGGGATGCCGGTGGGCCGGGTCTTGGTGAAGACCCGGCGACGCTCGGTATAGCCCCGGCGTTGGCGCAGGTTGTAGAGATGACTGACCGAAATCGTCGACAGTTGGGTATAGCGCGTGTCGCCGTAGCGTTCCAGCGCGCGCTGCATCAGATGCACCGTCGCCGGGCCGGAGAGGGTGTTGTGCAAGCTGTCGGTCTCGGCCAGCAGGGCCACATCCGCTTCGGTGAAGCGCCGGACAAAACCATGCGCTGGCGCTCGCCAGGATTTCTTCAGCCGACCCGCCTCCCGATATTGCGTCACCAGGCGCGTCATTTGCTGTCGGGAGTAGCCCGTCGTCCTTTCCAGATAACGCAGCACCACGGCCTTCTCCGCACGCTTCAGGCTTCCATAGCCAAAACGCCTGAGCACCGCTTCGATGTGTCGGTACCGTTCTTCGTCTTGACCGCATCCTTGAAAGTCGACTTCCTCCGTCGCCGCCAAAAATTCTCGTAGCTGCTCCAGCGTCACCAGCTTCTGTTCGTTCATCTCGATCACCATACTCCCTATGATCGATCCTTTTACCCTCGCTCAGACTCATCCCTCCTTGGAAACACACTACCCCGTCCAGACTCATACCATGTTGGAAAAGACTCCCCCACGACAGCCATGTTGCCAAAGTTTATAATCACGCAAACCACTTTTTGACGGACAAGCCCTTGCCCAAGCCCTCACGCTGGATTTTATATCCGAT
>CAYXGK010000133.1:0-1756 GCA_964464565.1 uncultured Muribaculaceae bacterium
ACTGTCTACATTTACTTTATCACTTCAAAGTATGTTTTTACTCTTTTACCCATCCATAATATTGAGAATATGGTGTTGAATATGTTCCACCAATTCTATTTGGGTAATATACATTATAAAATGCACTTGAAATTGACATATTTGCTAATTGAACATTTGAGGGAATTACAATACTCCTTAGATCATTATTACCTAACGCATAATCTTCTATTTTTGTTATGTTATTTGGAATAACTACGCTAGTCAATTGATTACTATTAAATACATAACTCTTAAGTGTATTTAATCCACTTCCAATAGTAATGTCAGTTAAAATATTACCATTAAAAGCGTGCCACTCCATATTTGTTACATTATCTGGAATAACTAAACTAGTAAGTAAATTATTTCCAAATGCAAAATATCCAATACTTGTTACTCCATTTCCCAAAGACAACGTTTCAATAAGATTCGAATCAAAAGCAGACTGCCCAATAGTAGTTACACTGTCTGGAATTGTTAAATTTGTTAATTGATTTTCTATAAAAGCAAAATCATCAATATTAACCAAACTTGAAGATAATGAAATATTTGATATTTGATTACCATAAAAAGCATACATTCCAATTGAGGTAACGGTATTTGGTATTATTATACTTGTTAACATATTTTCTTGAAAAGAATTTCTAGATATATTCTTTAGATTATCAGGAAGAATAACACTATTTAAACGTGTATTGCTAAATGCTCCTTGTCCAATTATTTCAACATTTTGTGGGACTATAACATTATCTTTTTTTGCTCCACCATAGCTTACTACTGTTTTTTTGTAATCGGTTCCATCAGGATTTCTAGCATATATAAAGGCCAAATCATCATTTAATAAGTTATCATTAAATGCTCCATTTATAACACTTGTAACGCTTGTTGGTATAGTAATACTAGTAAGATTGTTTCTAGCAAAAGCTAAATCCATAATAGTTTTAACTGAAGATGGTATTTTTACGCTAGTTAATTGTTTCATACTAAAAGCATACGCTGCTATAGTAGTTACTGGCAGTCCATCAAGGATGCTCGGTATTTTTGGATTTTTTGAACAAGAACCACTATATGAAGTAATGGTTACTTCTGATCCATTGTTTGTTCTTGAAAAACAAGAATCAGCAACATTTTCGGTTATTTGAAGCTCACATACAGAATCTTTTCTAACCAATAGTTCTTCATCATCGTCATATTTTATTCCACACCATTTAGAATTTGATATTCCTATTGTTACTTTTCCCGTATCGGTTATACGTATAGTTCCATTATCTGGAAGTTTTCCTATCATTGGTATTGAATCTCCAACGAATGCACCATTAGTTATGGTTGATGTTTTTTCTGGTGGTAATTGTGTTGTCTCATATCCTTGCTTTTCTTTAGCACCTTTTATTAATCCTTCACCTGTTGATTTAAAACCTGCCCTATCTGCTTCTTCTATTACACTTATTACTCTTGGTACTGCTATTGCAAATATTATTGCTAAGACTACTATTACAGCTAATAGTTCCACTAAAGTAAATCCTTTTATTTTGTTTTTCATTATATAATTTCCTTCCTTTTATATTATATAAAAGTATAATAATAATTGTAAGTTTTTTATAATTTTACTTTACACATTACAAAAAAACATACCTAAGTATGTTTATATTTTACAATGGCGTCCTGGGAGAGATTCGAACCCCCGACCGATGCCTTAGAAGGGCATTGCTCTATCCAGCTGAGCTACCAGGACAAC
>CAYXGK010000134.1:0-1712 GCA_964464565.1 uncultured Muribaculaceae bacterium
TGTTTGCCAATACAATATCTCTCTGTTTTTCTTATCGGATGGTTGGGGGATTTTGTTTAGGGAGCATGGTATGGTGCAAGCGGTACGAAGTGGAATTGTTTATACGAGATGAAAGTATACCAGGTGATTACAAGTGTATCATTTTGTGTGTGTGCATGAAGTATTCAATTGACGAGTGGGTGGGATTGGATTATAATATAAAAAATGGTTTATTGTGATTCAATATTTCAAACATTATTTAAATCTATTATAAGGTGAACTCATTGATAGAAAAGATAAAAGACATAGGAAATGCATTGAATAATAAAAACTTTCTCTCTGCATTAGCGTTAGCATTAACTATACCCGATATTTGTGGAAAAGTAGAATTTCCTAATGATGCCGGTAAAGAAAACTATATTGGGTGGTTTGATAAATATATTTATCCGTATTATCAATATAATGGGCAATATGCTGAAAATTATCATGGAACAGAATTTGATGGTAAGGCATGTTATTCCTTAAGATGTGCATTTTTGCATTCTGGGAATACAGATATAGAAAATAAAAAATTGGAAGTAAAAATCAATCAATTCGAACTATGTCTCTCTAGCACTGAGGATAATGGTATTTATGGTGACCATTTCGGAGTAACTACTTCTAACTATCTCGATACGGTAGATTACTCCGTGCGACTGGATGTACGGAGATTATGCAAAATCATTTGCGATGCAGCAGAAAAATATTATCAAGAGAATGATCAAAGGGCTTTTGAAGATCATACATGTCATATTCTCAATATAGAGGAAGAGTCAAATCGAATAAAACTATTACATACTAAAGATTAATAGTGATAGATTACATTGGCTGGATTTTTATTATAAAATTAAAAAGATATGCAATTGAAACAAAGATAATATTTATGAAAATTGAACTGATTTGAATAGCATATTGTTGAAGGATGAAAAATGATAGGACATGTTTTTATTCAGAAAAGAAATCTATGGATGCAGTATCAATACGATGATTCCGATCTTACAATTTACACTAAAAATTATTTGACTCAAGACAAGTTAACTTTTAATAATATAAACCTTAAAAGCAAACAAAAATATTTAATTGGTTTTGACAGTGAAAAAAATAGTTCTGTGATTTTTTTTGTAAACGAATTACCTTTTGCTGATGACGAACCCCTTTTTTTAAGCTCACAAACTTTAAATGTATATTACTATATTACTTTAAGAGCAGATCTAAATAAAATAAAAAGAATTAGCTTTACATTTCAAGAATTGAATTATTTTTATTCTACAAAATATGGCGTAAATTGTGATATTTCTAATAATGAAGGATGGAACCTCAAAACAATTCCTTTTAGAAATAACACTGTTACATTTAATGTCAACATCAACTCTGTAGAGGTAAGATGTTCATTAGGTGTTTCGCAAACCATTGAATTTCCATCGCAATCGCCATTAACACTAAATTCTCGTATGATTTGCGATTTTGAACAAACTGATGATATTGATTTCATTATAAAACTGTATGATACTTTATTGGTTTTTTTCCGATTTGTATGTTATAGAAAAAGTGTTAATATTAAATGTTTAGAATTATGTGAAACAGATTCAAATAATCATTATAGAAGTTTAGGCACTCTATATGATCTATCCAATAACATTGATTATATTGAGTCTGAAAAAATTATATCAAAAACAATTGAGTATCGATTGATA
>CAYXGK010000135.1:0-1656 GCA_964464565.1 uncultured Muribaculaceae bacterium
TCCTCAAGAATCTCTTGTTCCTAAGTTTGATGTGTAAATTGTTTGAAAATCAGTAATAACATATCGTGCACCTACTACCAGATTTGAGTGAAGAATTAAATCATATAAGGCAGAGTAAGTAATTTCAACTGGGGTTGACTGTCCGCCTTCCCCAGTGTAATTCATTATTCCTATATTTGATCTAAGTTGTACTTTTTCGCCTTCTGACAATCCTTTAAGTAGGTCTGCTTTTTTAAAATAATTATTCAGGTCTGACATACATGCGTATCTGTCTGAATATACCATTGTTAGTTATTTATTAAAAATTCATAAATAGGGTCTATCTTTTCAAAACTTGAATAAGTTTGAATGAAGGAAATTTTGTGAAGAATCTTAGAATAATCAGCAACGTGACCAATGCTTAATATTTTAAGATAAATATCAAAATCTCCAATTACTTTTAATTTTATATTAGTTATTGCATCCACAGGTATTGGAGTAATTAGTTGTTGATCCGCTGCAAATATCTGAGCATAATGTAACTGATTCAAGTATTCTTTGAGCTTCGTATAACTGAAGTAACTCTATATTATACTTTATTACATTTATTGTCATTCAAAGAAGATCTCTATTAAAGATTCTTTGATTATAAGTGCTTTTATCTGTACAACTTAGATTTGGTAAACTTAATAAAAGTTCTTTGGTTATTTTAGCAAAGCATTCGTTTAAATAATACATAATAAATGTATTTTTATCAGATCTAATTATTGTACTTGTTTGTTCAGCTACATTTCCTGACCAGGTATAATTAGCTGCCATAATTTCTGATAATAAGACTTCAGTGTGAACACCTGCATCGTACTTATAAAACTTATTTAAACTTACATTATAATAGTATATTAAATTATAAGCTGTTAAATCTGCAGGATAAGTTGCAAGCATATAGTCAAGTCACGTTCTATTTGGAAGAATAATATGAGAAATTAAATATAGTCCATCTTTTGTTAAAGTAAACGGAGTACTATCAGTCGCATTATTGTGAATATTGATAGCATGTGAGATAAAAGTTTCTACTCCTGTAGAATTAAGACTTGATAGTGTGTTAATTGTAACCGAATCAGTGTACATATAATTTCTAATACTACTTCTTATTCCGTCTACAGGAATATATTCACTATTATCTATTTCCAGTCCTTCGACAACTATTCCGTATGTACCACTTTTGGAAATTTTAAATATTGAATCCATGTTTTATTTGTTATTTTGTTATTAGTAAATAATATTTCAATATTATTTCTTAGTTATTTTAGCGGCTAAACCTAATGCTGCACAAGCTACTATAATATAACCACAAATCGTAAAGATTATAGTTGGAACACCATATGATTGTAGTTCAAACATTTTTTCTGAAGCAACTACTGCTACCGCACTTGTTCCCAAAGTTACAGAAATTTTCATAATTTTTTTCCAAAATTCTGGAGTTTCTGCTTTTCACCTTTCAGTTATTTCTGATATTCAATTAATCATATTTTTTTAATGTTTTAATAAAGTTTAATATTATAAGTATTAATCATTTCTAATTTCGTCATTTCTAATATTATTATCTAACAACTGTGCAGCTTCTAGTTGTACACGTTTCTTTTCTCATTCTAGTTTAAAAGCATTATAACTACTTTG
>CAYXGK010000136.1:0-1649 GCA_964464565.1 uncultured Muribaculaceae bacterium
ATTCATAACTCGAACCAATCCCAATTATTACTATTATTAATAGTAATAATATTCTTTTTTTAATTAATGTTGATTTGCGAGACATCTGTAGAAAGTACATGAGATTTAGAAAATATGATTTCATTTGTTTTAAAATCAAATGTTATCCTTTCAACTTCATCCAAATTTATTGGAATTGTAGTTATACCGTTTGCAGATATAATTGGCTCTTCATTTACACATGATTCATCAAACCGCACATACATATCTAAATCTTTAGATAATGTTTGGGTAAAAATAACTAATGCGGTTTTAGCAGACTTCACAGTTTTATCTTTTTTCTGCTTCATTGTCTTTAGTTTTTAGTTCATTTAAAAACTTTTTCCAAAAAGGGTATACCTTGTGGTATTTGCGTCCTTCTACTTTAACGAGAATTTTAGATTTTGCCATAATTTTGATAATTTATTTGTATCGTTTTAATTCTTCTACAATGAACTCCAGAAACTCAACACGAGGTTGTATATTTCTTTTACCGTATCTCGTCTGTAATGGCCACCAAAAGCCATGTACATCCATATTAGCATTGCAATTCTTTACAGCATTTTCATAAGTGCACGCTGGTATTATTGCTTGAATCATGGCAGGGTTATACGTTTTTTTATGTACTACCTCATGCTCAACAGTCGATTTATCCTTATTAGGTAATTTATCAATATCTATCTTTCTACGCTCATTATCTTTTTGTAGAATAACAGTAGAATTTAAGATAAAACTAGTCATCAATGCAGTACATAGAGTATTGCATTTCTTTTTCTGTAGTAGGGCTTTAGCCCTAGTACAAATACGAATTTGCATAGCAATACTACAATGTACTGATGCTAATTGGTCACGTGTCATAATATTGATTATTAATTTAATTTGCATTTTACACCTAAAACTTATATCTTAATATTTATTTCACTCACTTTTACCATAAAGGTAGAGCTGTATTTCAATTAAGTTTTTAATAAGAAACTGGTGCACTCAATGACTTGTGAAGTTATTAAGTTTTTTAAATAATGTATAATTTTAATCTTTCTCCATATAGACAGTTATACCTAGTATTGTACACATAGTAATACTAAATAAAAATACTATCCATATAGATTCGTATAAAGGTACAAACTGAATGCCAGTTGGTACAAATACGATATCATTTAGAAAGACACATTGCTTGTTTTCCGGTATATCTGTTAATTTAATTAACAATACTATTAATGCATCAAGTTCTTCAACTTTATTATAACCTTTAACATACAATATATCAATCTCACTTTGTGCAGATTTCAACGTAGCATACCATTTTGTAATATTATATTCATCTTCTTTAAAGAATAATGATGAATAACCGGTTGTTAACCAATTTTGTTCTACAAATTGAATAGCTTTGTCTAAATTTACTTTAGCCTCAGGCAATGTTTCTGCTAAAGCAGCTTTCCTGAGTGGTGTTTCACATTTAACTCTGAAATAAATAGTACTAATTATTGCACTTGCTATGCACATAACAGTTATAATTCCAAATAATGTGAATAATGCTCTTCGAATCATTTGATTAATTCTTTTATTTTAATTAATTTGTCGGTCAATATTTCTATTGCCCACTGTAGTCTATTAAGCTCTTTACTTTGAGC
>CAYXGK010000137.1:0-1635 GCA_964464565.1 uncultured Muribaculaceae bacterium
GAAGACTGTTGGCGTAATAGAGAAGTCTGTAGAGTTTGGTAAGAAGATAGGTCTCGACCCAGTCAAGCTCAATATTATGATTACTCTCCTTGAGAACCTGCAGAAAGAACTGGATAAGACTAAGGCGGAGGGACGGACGGCTTTTCAGCAGATAACTCAGGAGATAAATGCAGTTTATACAGCAGCCGGGGATGTCGTCGTTGGAGTTAAGGAGATATTTGAGGAGTTTGGTATAGGGGAGGACACTATTGCAGGTAAGTCGCTAAATCTTCTTGAGACTATTGGTAAAGGGGTGATGAAGGTTATCCAAGCCACCGCGGCTACGGCCGGAAAGGCTGTGTCAGCGGTTGAGAAAGCGAGTATCATTCTGACCATTATCTCCGTAGTGCTACAGATAGCGATGAAGATATATAGTTTGTTCAGTAAGGAGGCGCGCCTCTCCCGAGAGATAGAAGCTCTTACGAAGGATGTTGAACATCTTAAAGATATGTACGCAAAGCTAGAACTAGAGTCCATCACTGACCCGGCTAGTATTAAGCGCTTAGAGCAGGAGCTAGATATTCGGAAACAGATGCTAGCCGTTACCCGTGCTCAGGTGAAAGAGGAAATCCCTGGCATGGAAAAAGCTTCTAGAGAATACCTCCTTAGAGCTCTCGGATTGAAAATGGTGGCCGACAAGAATCATCTCTTTGATTTTGCAGCAGGATTTTTTGTAGGAGGGTTTAATTACTGGATGCGTCTCTTGACTACTTACGGCAAGATTAAAAAGTATAACGAATATATAGAAGAGGTTAATCAACGTCTAGACTACCAAGGGGAGCTATATAAGATTATTAATTCTGACGTTAACAGTATCGCAAAGACCGCTCAGGCACGCGTTGCCAACCTTAAGGAGCAGAATAGGTTAATTCAGAAGCAAATTGATGCTCAGATAGCTTTAGGCCGGAAGATGGATGTCGAGAAGTTGATGAAGCTTCAAGAGGAGTTAGCGAAGAACCAGACTGACATCTCCTACGCTTTTCTTGACGCTCTGCATGATGCTACTGGAGATATCTTCAAGAATCTCGCGGATAGTATCACTAAAGCCTTAGCTGAGGCGTTTGAGAATGGAGAGAGCTCTGCTTTGGCTTTTGAGAGGACTATTGACGATGTTATGCGTAATGTTGTGATAGACCTATGGAAAGCGAATGTTCTACCGGCTATGTTGCAACCGGTTATGGGCGAGATTTACTCTGCTCTAGGGCTAGGCCCGGATGGTAAGGTTAAACCAGGCTCTACTCCTGACTACTTCATTGATTCTAGTGAAGCTGCTCGGATTGCAAGCGAAGCTAATAAGTCGAAGAAGGATATCCTTGCCTCTTTCTCTGGCTTGGAGTCTATCTTTGACATATTTGGTGGTGGGTCTAAAAATCTCTCAGGAATTGCAAAGGCTGTGGGTTCTATGTCAGAAGAATCCGCTCTAACTCTTGCAGCCGTATGGAACTCCTCTTTGTATTACACCGTTGGGATGTATAACATACAGACGAAGATGCTTTCCATAATGGAGGCTTACCTTACTGTCACGAAGGGCAAAGGGGACGCGAATAGCGATATGGCTAAATTATATGCAATTCAGACTTCAGCACTAAGCGAGTT
>CAYXGK010000138.1:0-1612 GCA_964464565.1 uncultured Muribaculaceae bacterium
TCCGCCACCGAAGGTAGGAGTAGGTTCGGATATGACTAATACTTATCTTACGGGAATAGCAAAATTAAAGGTTAGCGGAAGTCATAATGATAGGGTAGTGCTACTTCTCGATGTGGGTAAAATTCTTGGGGAGGCTGAAATTGCCGCTCTTAAACAAGGCGCGGAAAAATTAGAGGGCATTGGCATAGACGCATTTTGACCCGGATACAAATTATAATTTACCGCAGCTTAGCTTTAAACAAGGACAGCACAAAAAGTGTGTCTAATGTAGGAAAAATTACTAAGTGCCGTACAGATTAGGTGTCTGTACGGCACTTTTGAGTTACAACCCAAAGTATTCTAAAAAACCGCTATAAAGACCCAAGGCAAAACCATACTGGTCATTTGCGAGTTTTTGGGCATCGGACTCGTTGCTGATGTAGGCAAGCTCAGCTAAAACGGCCGGCATCCTTGTGCGTCGCAGAACATATAGAGAGGGGTTCGTTCGAACGCCGTTATCCCGGGTACCTACCTGTGCCACAACGGCGTTTAAAAGATGCTGGGCAAGCCAGTAGGACTGGGTGTTTCTGCGGTAAACATACATTTCCGTTCCGTTTATAATGGGGTTTGTGTTAGCGTTGCAGTGGATGCTGATAAAATAATCCGCAGGCCACGAGTTCGCGGCATTTACCCGAGCAGCAAGACTTTCGGCGTTAGTTGTGCCAAGAGACTGCTCGGGGAAGTTGCGGGACAGGCGCACCTGAAACCGCCCATCGGCGCGCAGTAGCTGTGCTAAATACATACCCACAGCGTAGGTTATGTCCTGTTCACGCAGTCCGAAGCCCTCCGCTCCTGCATTTACTCCGTAGGGGTTGTGACCCTGATCTATGAATATTCTAATTGACAATTAAGGCACCCCATTTTCCCGCGGCGGTTGCCGCAGGCAAGATTGAAGCCTTATGCTTCTATTCAATTGTATTCAAACGGACTATGCAAAGGTTGATAGATAATGTATTAACTTGATTTATCAAATAATATGGAGAACAATATGCCATATAAAAAAATTGAAATCCCTCAGCCCAGAGAGCTTTTTATGAGAGAAATAGAAGATCAGATCATTTCAGGAAAGCTTGCGGTGGGCGAAAAGCTGCCCACGGAACGAGAGCTGGAGGCCGAAACGGGTATTAAGCAATCGGTCATTCATTATGTGCTCAAGGACTTAGAGCACATGGGCTTTGTTACGATTAAGCCCCGCCAGGGGGTTTATGTGGCTGACTACATGAAAAACGGCACAATAGACACTTTGAATGAGCTTCTGCGCTATAATGGCTACAGGCTTACCCTAAAAATGGGAACAGACCTTGTTGAGCTCCGCAACGCTCTTGAGGGCGGGGCGCTTATTCGTCTTGCAAATGACCACACGCCGGAGGATATTGCAGCCCTTCGTGCCTCGGTTTCGGAGCTCCGCTCCATGATTGGCGGCGATTATAGCACAACGGAGCTGGCAGATGTTGCGAAAAAGTTTCATTACCTTATCTGCGACCTCTGCGGAAACGACATTATCCCGCTTATTATGAATGCCTTTTCCACCATCAGCAATCAGGTTTGGAAAATGTGCATACGCTTCTGGGGC
>CAYXGK010000139.1:0-1608 GCA_964464565.1 uncultured Muribaculaceae bacterium
AAAGCATTTACTACAATGTGGACAGGCTTCATGCAGCAATAGCAGAGAACAAAAAGGTGTCATTCAAATACTTTGACTACGATATCAAGAAAGAAAAGGCATTCAGAAAGAATGGTGACAAATATTCGGTGAGTCCGTATGGCTTGTCATGGGATGATGAGAATTATTATCTGATTACTTTCTCGACTAAATATAATGGATTTACACATTACCGGGTAGATCGAATGACAGATATCGATCTGATTGATGAGGAAAGAGATCCGCTGCCGGATAGGGAGCATTTCGATATTGCTGAGTATACAAAAAAGGTTTTTAACATGTTCGGTGGTGAGGAAGTTCTGGTACAGCTGCAATTTGATAATTCGCTTGTAAATGCAGTTGTTGACCGCTTTGGCAAAGACGTTGTGATTGGAAAAAAGGATGAAAACAGCTTCTGCATCTGGATTAAGGTTGCCGTAAGCTCTACTTTCTTTGCTTGGATATCACAGTTTGGAAGTAAGGTGAAAATACTATCTCCGGAGCAGGTGATTGAGCAATATAAACTACATTTGAGTGGAATTCTTGATCAATACCGGCTAGAAATTTAGAAACGCTCGAGTATAAGTCATTGGAGGCAATGTTGATGATAAATATTCTAAAAAACTATAGTAAGAAAACAATAGATATATATGATCTAGCTTTCGAATATCGCAAGAAACCAGTATTGCAATGGTCTCGTGAAGAAATCAATGAGTATATTCAGCAGCTTCAAGATTTGGATGACCAAAGAATTATTCAAATAAAGAGAAGTGGCAAAGGTGAGGCAAATTTGGATTCTATCCAGAGAAAAATCACTATTAATAAATGGAATTTGGAAGGTCAATCTGAAGGCGTAGATCTTGATTTGTTTTGCCACGATTTAGGGATGGACGCTTCATACTATCTGAAGAATTTAGAGCAGTATCATATTGATAGACCCCACATTGAGAGACTAAAAGCCCTTCTACATAGAAATTCCGGAGAATTGACGCTCAATGAAATTTCATATGTGGTTTTCAAAGACGAAAAAGCATTATCACAGCCCGAAAAAGCTTCAGTGAATGGAAAACGTATCCTTAACAATCTGGGGCTAGAGATTAGCGACATTTCGTATGTGGATACAATATCGCCGTTCTATTATCCGACATCGTCCGCTGGTGATACGGTTCTAGTTGTCGAAAATAAAGATACCTGCTTTTCACTACTAAGACTATTAGCTGGGAAAGAGTCCAACATCAAAGGTGTTCTCTTCGGAGAAGGAAGAGCAGTTATTAAGATCTTTAAGTTCTTGCATGTATATAGCCTCGGGAACAACGATTTGTTTTTATACTATGGAGATGTTGATCAAGAAGGTTTTGATATTGCAAGGTCGCTTATAGAAAAGTATCCGCAGCATAACATCAAGCTCTCAAGGGCTCTTTACCATAGCTTGCTTAGCTACGAAGGACGGGCGCTTTACAAAAAACGAACGATTGATAACTCAAAAGCGGAAGACATACTGACAAACCTATATGACGAAGATAGAACCACAATAATGTCAATATTGGAATCTGCGGGATGTATTCCGCAGGAAGCATTAAACTATGATGA
>CAYXGK010000140.1:0-558 GCA_964464565.1 uncultured Muribaculaceae bacterium
ATAAGCCTTTGTTTTATATTCCTCATTGGCTAATTCAGGAATCTGGTGCAGCTCTTGCCGATATTTTCTTAATTTATTTAACATAGGGTACTCCTCAATTTATAAAAACCATCTTAAATCCATTCTGCTATCCGTGTAGACCTCATCATACCATGTTGCAAATGGATAGAATAAGTGTTTGAAGTGAAACAGGTAGCTTAGCGTTGCTGATTAGATTAGTATAGCACACCTTATATATCTAAATATCTTAATTTTGGCAAAAATAAAAGTGATTTTGGCAAAAATAAAATAATACCTTGTATGTTTAATAAAAATGTAGTAGACTAAACTTTAATTATTATTGATAGAGGCGCGAAGCAAATGAAGATATGATTAGCCGGCAGGCTATGAGTCATATTGGAGGTAATCTTCGCCGAACCTTTCTTTCAGGCATGGAAGACTGGTGGGTTCATGGTTAATAGCCATGAGACTGTCTGCGAATGTAGATGTGCTATCCTTAATGACCATATAACCATATTTAGTTATTAAAATAGCCTTAATGTAGTTTGAGTCAGTAGG
>CAYXGK010000140.1:568-1569 GCA_964464565.1 uncultured Muribaculaceae bacterium
GCAAGCTGCTTGCCTGACTATAGCATTGCCGCGTGGCTTTTTGTTATGCAAAATTTAAATAACATCGGGGTCAGAGGTATTATAAGATTTTGAAGTAATATTGGCACGGTAGATTAGATAGACTATGAATGATAATATACTTGTTATTTTAGAGCGTGGCGTATGAGGAACAGGAGGTTTAGCATGAACGTAGTACAAAAGTATGGGGGTACCAGTCTGGATACCATAGATAAAATAAAAGCAGTAGCCAAGCACATTGCGTCTATAAAAAAGGATGAGGATGGCTTGGTCATTGTGGCAAGTGCTATGGGTGGAAGTAAAGATGAACTGGTTGGCCTGGCAAAGCAAATTGGTAACCATATTCCTAGAAGAGAAATGGATGCTCTTCTGGCAACGGGCGAGCAGAAAACAGTTGCATTGTTGACGATTGCCCTCGAAGAGCTGGGAGTAGCGGCCATATCCATGACGGGTTTTCAATCTGGATTTATTACTACAGATATCCATTCAAAAGCTAGGATTAAGAAAATAGATACAGAACGGACAGAACATTACTTAAAGCAAGGAAAGGTAGTGGTGATGGCTGGTTTTCAGGGAATTAGCGAGGATGGGGATATTACTACTCTAACCAGAGGTGGTTCGGATACTACGGCAGTTGCCATTGCAGCCCAGTTAGGGTGGGATTGTGAGATTTATACAGATGTGGAGGCTTTATATACGACGGATCCCAAGATTTATCCAAAAGCAAAAAAAATAAAACAGATCACCTACGATGAAATGATGGAGCTTTCGGTTTCTGGGGCAGGGATTCTTGAAACCAGAAGTGTTGAACTAGCAAAAAAACACAATGTTAAAATTTATATTGGAAAATCACTGGAAACGGATAAAAGGAAGGGGACCTACGTTATGAATGATGGTATTTTTATAGAAGATATGCCGATTACAGGAATCACTATTTCGGATGACTGCGCCATATATTCCATGAGGGATATGGAAAATGACGG
>CAYXGK010000141.1:0-734 GCA_964464565.1 uncultured Muribaculaceae bacterium
TTTATCCTTTTCTTTATGCTCATAGGTAGTTCTAAAATGGAGGAGTATGTGTACAGCATTCTTCCTTTTGGAGAAGCCGACAGGAAATCGGAATTCCTTTGCTGGCTGTTATTCAAGGAGGAATTGCTATGGCGGGTTACTTTATTTTCGGGGCACCCAATGCACTGCTCTTTGGTTTCCTAACCTGTTTCGCTACTGTTATTCCGCTGGTTGGTACTGCTCTTATCTGGCTGCCCCTTGTTGTATACATGGCGCTGTTGGGCGATTGGGTAAATGCTGCCGGACTGGCTGCCTACGCGTTGATTATCATCACCAATGTTGATAACCTTATTCGTTTCATGCTGCAAAAGAAAATGGCCAACATTCATCCGCTTATAACTGTGTTCGGTGTGGTCATCGGTTTACCGCTGTTTGGTTTTATGGGAGTTATCTTTGGCCCGCTTCTGATCTCGGTGTTTATTCTCTGTTTTGATATATATAAAAGGGAGTATCTGGATAAATAAGTCTACTTTTTATTCTGATAATATTGATGGATGGCCGTTGCCAATCCTGTAAAAGCACTAAAGTCTTGCGCTACAATGCTTACTTTAAGCCCTTTTTTTCTTGCGTACGCGGCTGTGTAAGGGCCGAAACAGGCAATCTCAAGGCTGTCGGTTGAAAGGTGGTGCTTCTTGCACGTTTGCAAGGCGACTTCAATTTCGGCTCCGCTGGTAAACACAAGGCAGCTTGCTGTC
>CAYXGK010000141.1:764-1566 GCA_964464565.1 uncultured Muribaculaceae bacterium
GTTCGGCAAACCGGTTTTGTATGTTCTCTTCGCTGGCACAGGTTGTGTAAGCATCAATGCGTGTTACTTGCATTTGAATGGCTTCGAGTGCACGCGTAAAATCGGGTACCACATCGGGTTCGGGCATGTCTTTTACCCAAGGAGCCAATACGGCTATTCGCTTTCCGCTGATGTCCGGCCGGGTTTTTAGTTTGGCAACGATGCCCATGGGACTGGCTTCGTCGGGTAATAATACATCGCTTATTTTCAATTCCTTTTTAAGAAATTCGGCATCTTTGCCAATGGCGCAGAGCGTTATTTGTTGCAAATATAGTTTAGCCTCCGGATGTTTTGCCAATGCAATGGAGAAAGATTCAATGGCTTTGCGGCTCGAGAAGGCGATGTAGTCATAGTTCTGCATCTCTTTCAGGAATTGATTCATCTTGGCTTCTTCAGGTAGTACTTTTGTTTCTATCATGGGACAAGAATAAGTTGCAATATCCTTTTCTTGCAGTGCTTTTTCCAACCGTTGGGCATAACCTTGTGGAGCTGTAATGATTACACGGGGTGTTGCTGACTGACTCCGGGTTGGTTGGCAGTATAAGCAACTTATGGCAACAAGAATAATAGGGTAGAGGTGCATAGTGTCCTTTTTTGTGGATTCTTTGCAAAACTAATTATTTTTTTTACTCTTTACTTGTTTTTACGGAATAGATTTTTTATTTTAGCACCGTTAAGGAATCTAATAGTTTTATGAAAAAAGTACCTATAACTCTTTCATACAGGTTGAAGCTGTTTCTTGTTGTTTCCGCAGGATTCATTT
>CAYXGK010000142.1:0-1554 GCA_964464565.1 uncultured Muribaculaceae bacterium
GGCGCGATAACAAAGAAATTGCGGATGCCGCGCTCACGATACAACCATGCAATGAAAGCACCCATAAGCCTGGTTTTGCCCACACCGGTGGCAAGGGCGAAACACAGCGAGGGGAAATCACGGTCAAAACTCCGCACATGGGGAAAGACCTCTTGCACAGCGGCAAGGACACTCTCAAGGTTGGCGTCCCTGCCCAGAGGGGCGGCTTCCCACACGCGGGATAGAATATCCAGCGCTTCGCGTTGCGGCGAGCGCAGGGCAAGGGCATTGGCAATGGCTTGAACGGCGCTCATTCCGCACCCCCTTGGGGAAGATCAAGCAGGGAAATTTGGCCGGAAGCCTCGGCCTTTTTGCCCCTTGCTGTCCTGACCGCTCGTTCTGCGGGGGCAGATGGTTGCGGTTCCACCTGGGGCAGGTTCTTAACATTCAGGCTGTAGTCGTCGTGATCCCATTCATAGCGTTTGAGCAGAACATTAGGCACGATGCTGAGGCTGATATTTGGAAAAGGCTTTGCATTCGCTTCCGGGCAGGGGGGGCAGCAGATGAGCAGCGAGCGTGATTCCCCCACCTGGTCACTGATAAATTGCAGTATTTCTGTGGTCAGGGTTTGCGTGGTGACGAAAATATGACTGTTTTTATGGCCTTCGCCGTGCATCCAGAACCAGTCCACGCTGGGGGCATAGCGGTAGCCATGCAGTTTGCACACGGCTTCGGCCAGCATTTCAGCGTTGAACGCTGGGTTGATGACCGGAATGCCCCATGGATCAAGCTTAATCAGGCTGGGGGCTAGTTCATAAAAGCGGAAGCCGCCGCCACCCTGCCAGTTTTGCGCCTTGGTGATGCCACCGGGGTCTTCACCGTTGATGACCTTTTGCAGACGCGGTATGCAGTGGGTATAGCAGTGCTCGCCCAATTCAATGCCAATCCAGCGGCGGCCCATTTTGTGGGCCACAGCAGCGGTGGTGCCGGAGCCAAGAAAGGAGTCGAGCACGAGGTCGCCGGGGTTGGTGGCGATGTGCAGGACACGCTGAATCAATTCTTCTGGTTTGGGCGTAGAAAAGGGTTCAATTCCAGCCAATAGTTTCCTTAAATGGTCTCGCTTAGCTGACTGATTTGTTCCTGCTTCACTGGCAGGCCACCAAGTTTTTGGCACAAGACCGTCTTGAACTTCTGAAAGATAACTCTTAATGATTGGTAAGCGGTCTCCATCTTTTCCGAAATAGACGCGATTTTCTAGTATTGCTGTTTTTAATGTTGCTTCTGAAAAACGCCAATAGTTTCCTGGTGGAGGAACAATTGTTCTTCCTGACGGCAATACAACAGGAAAACGATTTTTTTCTGAGCCGCTCTTGGCGGTGCTACATGCCCCCTGTAGCCAATCGCCTCTTGGGTCGCCATCTGGATTCTTATACCGTGTTATATTTGAATCATTACGTGGAAGTAGGTTTCTAATTTGCCTCCATGCGTTAATGTTTTTTGCATAGAGAAGGACATGATCATGGGCGCTTGAAATTAGGGCATCGTTATGACGCGCCTGATCTTTTTCCCAGCTAA
>CAYXGK010000143.1:0-1178 GCA_964464565.1 uncultured Muribaculaceae bacterium
ATATGGCTTATAAAGACCTCATCCGGATGAACCCAAAGATCCGGCTTGGTTTTATATTTTTTTCGGGATGCTTCGGAGGTGATCACTACCGGGACCTCCCCTTTGTGTAGGGACAGAATGTTTCTAATTTCTGCAAGGGTTAACGTCTCGTCCATATATTCCGGTATCGTTAACCTTACAACGTTTAAGCTGGCATCTAAGGGCGTCGTTTTAATATCAGATATTTTATCTGCCAGTATTTTAGGAACTTCATCTTCCTTACAATTTACGGTCCCCTTGACAACAATAACTGCATCGTCCTTTAATCGTTCGAAATATCTTTCGTAAACATTTGGAAAAACGACGATTTCCGTAATTCCATAAAAGTCCTCTAACTGTAGAAAAGCCATCATCTTATTTTTCTTCGTAATTAGGGTTCTCTTCGAACCAATCATCCCAGCCATGGTCACAGACATTCCATCCTTAACGATGCTGCCTTCTTCCCCGGCATGAATAAGGTCCTCTGAGGTTACCGTTGCAATCCGGTTTATTAACTCTTCATATTCTGATAAAGGATGGTCTGTGATATACACGCCAAGCATTTCTTTTTCCATACTCATGAGAATGTCTTTGGAAAAGTTTTCTACATCAGGAAGGAGGCCTTCAAGACCTGCATCCTGCATAGTCTCACTATTCATCTGAAACAAGGAAAGCTGCCCTTCTATATTTTTTCTGTAATTATTCTGGGCGGATTCGATGAGGCCATCATAAACAGCCAGAAGTTTTGCTCTATTGTTTTCTAGACAATCAAGGGCCCCTGCTTTTATCAGGCTTTCCACTGCTTTCTTATTCACCTCTTGGATGTCAACATTATTAATAAACTGGAAGATATCCTTGGGCAATCCTTTATCTCTTCTGCTCTTAATGATGGCCTGAATAACCCCTTCACCTACATTTTTAACGCCCAAAAGACCAAACCGTATTTTCCCATCCTTAACGGTAAACTTTTTGCTGCTTTCGTTGATACAGGGGGGAAGTACTTCAATTTTCATTTCTGCACAGTTTCTTATATATTTTGCAATATGTGCGGATTCCCCAATAACGCTCGTCATTAAGGCTGCCATAAATTCTACCGGAAAATGAGTTTTCAGATAGGCCGTATGATAGGCCAAAACGGCATAGGCTGCACCATGAGATTT
>CAYXGK010000143.1:1188-1548 GCA_964464565.1 uncultured Muribaculaceae bacterium
TCTGCAAAGCTAATCATTTGATTATAGATTTCCTGCGCTGCCTTCTCTGGTATGCCGTTCCTGACACAGCCCATTATTTCTATATTCCCCTCTTCATCATCCTTCCCGTGGATAAAGTACTCTTGTTCCTCCAGCATCACGTCCATTTTCTTCTTACTCATGGCTCGCCTTACAAGGTCACTTCGTCCATAGGTGTAACCTGCCAAATCTCTTACAATCTGCATAACTTGCTCTTGGTAAACCAAACAGCCATAGGTTACAGACAAAATGGGCTCCAGGCTGGGGTCGATATACTTTACATCCTGAGGGTTTTTCTTGTTTTCAATATAAGTTGGAATGGACGCCATCGGTCCCGGTCTA
>CAYXGK010000144.1:0-245 GCA_964464565.1 uncultured Muribaculaceae bacterium
CTCTTGTATCAGAAACTATTCCAACAATTGCTGGATCTTGATCGGTAGCACCCTTTGCTTTGTACTCAAGAATAGCACGTACAATTGATGCAATCTCATCATCTCCCAAATTTGGGAAATGTTTATGGACAATACAATGCGTAGTTATCGCAGTTTTGTCCATCTTTGCAGTATTATACACTGCATTCATGAGACCATTCAAGACTGAAGCAGGGACTTCGATGACATTTAACATTTCTGTCAAT
>CAYXGK010000144.1:255-1538 GCA_964464565.1 uncultured Muribaculaceae bacterium
ATAGTTCACCTGGCAAAACAGTATCCCATTTTGCTTTGTCCTTCTCTTCAGACTGGTACTTTCTGATTTCACGCATTTTTTCAATTGCGTTGATGATATTATCACCTGTCTTCATATTAGTACGAGTCATTAAATAAATAATGGCTGCGGAAATACCGTCAACGTCGGTAATCTTGGCAGCATCCAATTCGGGAACAACTTCTGCTTGCGCAGCCATTATGTCTCGACGGATACCAACCTCCGCTTCTTTTGTTACTTCGACATCCTTAAAATTAATGATGGTTTGACCATCACCAGCCGGTGCTAACGCCTTCTTTGGTACGATGATACCATAGTCTGCAAAATTTGCAGTAATAGTATCAATTGCGCGTTCATCGACTTTGATTCCAAACAATTTTCCAGCTTCCTGAAAACTCTGATTGTACAATGCGCATTGGAATGCCATCATATAATCAAACTGAGGTTTGTAGGTGTTGTAAAGCGGATTTTCCTTATCAGTAAGGTATTCCTTCTGAATAAGTTCCATCATACGAACAGAAACTTCCGGGTTAAGAACCGGGTTCTGCTGTAATACCGACAAGTCTTGAGGTTTAAACTTTTCGATTGTTACCGGAGCCTTTTTCTGTTGCTCTTTCTGAGGCTTCTTTTGCTCAGGCTTCTTCTCTTCCTTCGGTGTTTCAACAACTGGAGTAGCTTCTACTACTTCTGGTGTTTCCACTTCTTCAGGAATGGCGGCTTCAATCGGTTTCTCTGGCTGCTTTACTTCAGGTGCAGCTTCTGACTTGTTAATTACTGGCTTTACAACTTGAGTTGGATTCTTTTTGTTTTTATCTTTTTTGCTCATTTTTGATAAATGTTAAATTGTTAATAACTATAAATTAAGAAAAATTGCCCATAGTATATAGGACAATGGAAATACTGTTAAAGAGTTTAGCTACGAGCTATTCTCCGGAACAGGTGAAGCCCTATCGTTTGTAACGACAGGTTGTTGTTGACGCTGTGATTCCTCCTTAATTGGATAAATGGAATAGTTATGTGAAAAACCATAACTCGCCTGTAATTCTACAAAATTTGTTACCAAATCAAATAGTACAGGCGTGGGGCTATCCACACTTTTTTCCATTACTACAGCGGTTTCATTCGATTTCTTATCTTTGCTATCAGATAAGTGTGAACGAATCCCTGCGCCAAGGATCACAGAACACGCAAGCACAAATAATAGCTTACGAAACAGAGTCGTCGATCTGAAAATCTTTGAGATTATCAGAATTACTACTACTGTT
>CAYXGK010000145.1:0-1523 GCA_964464565.1 uncultured Muribaculaceae bacterium
CTTCAGGCATTGTGGCCGAGAACAGCAGCGTAACCCTATCCTTAGGCATTCTCTTGATAATCGCTTCTAGCTGATCCTTAAAACCCATGATCAACATTTCATCTGCTTCATCAATAACCAGATATTTGATGTGGTCAAGTTTTACATTTTTATTTAATAGATGATCCATCATTCTGCCTGGTGTAGCCACTATAACCTGGGGATTCTGCTTTAATTCTTTTCGTTGGTCCATCATCGGCTGTTTCCCATATATTGCAGAGAATTTTATACCCTTGTACTTGCCAATATCCGCGAAATCCCCTTTTACCTGCTCCGTTAAATCACGGGTAGGTGTCAAAATCAACGCCTGGGGTTTCTCTAATTCTACATCAATTTTTTGGCAGATTGGAATGGCAAAGGCTGCCGTCTTGCCACTGCCCGTTTGGGATTTTACAATCAAATCCTTTCCTGCCAAAATCATTGGTATTACTTTCGCCTGAACCTCTAAGGGTTTTTTAAAGCCCAACTCACTTAGCGCCCTTTTAATTTCATTATCAATGGGATATTCTTTGAAGTTTTCAATAATTTTCTCTTGTAAATCTTTTATTTCATTCATATTTATATTCATTCCTCTTTCTTCTATTTATCCTAATTACGAATATGTATATCACAGTTTTCGCCTCTTTTGTCATAAGATAGCGCTTTGTATCTCTGAGTATATCAAAATGTTTGATCATTCACCACACTTGGATAAAAATAGATTTATCAAATTTCTCCCCAATAATATAGTAACCATTTATATTTTCATTATAAAGTTAGATTAACGTATTTTTGTCTTTCTAATCTTCGATATAAATTAATCTTTACATTTATTTGATTTATTCGGTATCAAAATCCAATTAAAATGCTCCCAGGTGAATTTTATTTTAAATTCAAGTAATACTAAAGATAATTTCTTTAAAACATTCTAAACAAATTAATATGGACAGGGGTGAATAACACTTGAGTAAAGTAACAGCAAAGAATCAGCTTCAGGGAAAAGAGATTAAGAAAGATTACTTGGACGAGGCTGTACACGGTTATAACATTAGGACAGCTATGGAAGAGGCCGCTCGGTGCGTTTTATGCTACGATGCACCATGCAGTAAGGGGTGCCCAGCCGATACCAAACCGGCCGATTTTATCCGATCAATCCGCTTAAGAAATTTCAAAGGGGCCGCAGCTACAATCAGAGAGGCAAATGCCTTAGGGGGATGCTGCGCAAAATTATGTCCCTACGATAGACTGTGTGAAGAAGCCTGCAGCAGAACAGGGATTGACAGACCTATACAAATAGGAAAACTTCAGGCCTTTGCCGTGGACGCAGAGAGAAAATTCAATATGAAGATTTTAGAGGCTCCAGAAGCGGACAAGGAAAAGGTGGCATGCATCGGATCCGGGCCGGCTTCACTTTCTTGCGCGTCCAGACTTGCCAGAGAAGGGTATCAGGTAACAATATATGAAGCCCTGGACAAGCCCGGTGGGGTTCTGACTTATGGAATCAT